>JAAELU010000620.1 GCA_024226255.1 bacterium
GGCGTTGTCGGACGCAAGATAGCCCACGGCCGATGCGATCTCCTGCGGCGTCCCGAGCCTTCCGAGGGTGATCCTCTCCGCAGCCGACTCGGTTACGTCTTCGCCGAGGGCCGCCGTCATGTCGGTGGCGATGAATCCCGGAGCGACGACGTTCACGGTGATTCCCCGCGAGCCGACCTCCTTGGCCAGCGACTTGCTAAATCCAATGATTCCGGCCTTGGCCGCCGCGTAGTTGGCCTGGCCGGGGTTGCCGGCAATCCCTGAGACAGACCCAACTGAGATGATGCGGCCCCACTTGGCACGCAGCATGCCCCGCAGCGCTGCTTTGGAACACAGATACACCGACTTGAGGTTGGTTGTCAGCACATCATCCCACTGGTCGACTTTCATGCGCAGCATCAAATCGTCCCGGGTGATCCCCGCATTGTTGACGAGAATCTCGACGGGCCCGAATGACTCGCCGATCTGTTCGAACATGGCGGCCACAGCATCGGCGTCTCCAACGTCAGCCGAAATGGTCATAGCCTCGCCGCCGGCAGTCTCAACGGCCTCGGCAGCTTCGACGGCCGCCGACTCATTGCTGGCGTAGTTGATGACGACCTTGTGACCCTCGCTTCCAAAGTGTTCGGCGATGGCGCGACCGATACCCCGCGAGCCGCCGGTAACCAGAACAACCTTTCCGCTCATCGCAGCCTCTCAGATCCGGGGCCGGGCGGCTAAGAGCTCGAGCCCGGTCCTGTCGGTCGGTGGCAGCGCTGCATCACTGTGGGCAATCGGGGTGGTCCGCGATCCCCACCGCACGGCAGTGCCGCCCCATGTGAGTCCGCCACCAAACGCAACGAACACGATGACGTCGCCGGCGCTGATGCGCTCCTCCTCCATCGCCTCGGTGAGAGCGATCGGAATGGTGGCTGCAGAAGTGTTGCCGTAAGACGCGATATTCACGTAGACCTGCTCTGGATTGAGCTTCATACGTTTTGCGGTGGCGTCGATGATGCGGACGTTCGCCTGGTGCGGAATCAGAAGATCAACATCATCGAGGTTGAGGCCGGCTGCCTCGAGAACATTGGCCGCCGACTCCCCCATCTTGACGACGGCGTTGCGGAATATCTCCCGACCCTGCATGTAGATGGTGCGCTCTTCGTACAGCAGCGCATCATTGGGGTACTCGGTGCCGGTGTGCGTGACCGTGAGCAGCTCGGTCATCCTTCCGTCGGATCCGAGTTCCATGGCCAGGATGCCCTCGTCGGGATCGTCGGTCGCCTCGATCACGACAGCGCCGGCCCCGTCTCCGAACAACACCCCGGTGGTGCGCTCGTCGAGATTGAGGAATGCGGTGAGCTTCTCTGCCCCGACCACTACGACCTTCTTGGCGACCCCGGCGGCAATCAGGCCGGTTGCCGCGCTCAATCCATAGATGAAGCCCGTGCAGGCAGCATTCATGTCCAAGGTGCCGGCATTGTGGGCTCCGATCTTGGCTTGCACCATTGCGGCGCAGGACGGGATCAGCCGGTCGGGTGTGCAAGTGGCGACGAACAGCATGTCGATGTCGAGCGGATCGAGCCCCGCGGCGGCAATGGCATGTTGGGCGGCTACGGCCGCCATGTCCGACGTCTCGACGTGCGAGATACGTCGTTCCTTGATGCCGGAACGTGTGTGAATCCACTCGTCCGACGTGTCCATGACCTGTTCCAGATCAAAGTTGGATAGGACCACGGGCGGGACACATTTGCCCCAGCCGGTGATAGTTGCGCGTGTCATGAACGTCTCCTAACGAGGCCGAGCAGCAACTCAGCGCTCTCATAGGGATCTCCCAGGCGGATCATTGTACGGAAAGCTCGGCCGCAACCAACGATGCTTGTTCGAGCGTCGCCACGACATGAGTAGCGGCATCTCGAGAAGTCCTCTTCACCAGGCCGGCGGTTACGTCACCGACGCCGATGTGAACAAAAGTGTCGATTCCGGCTGTCAGCATCGCCTCGATCGACTCGCTGAATCGAACCGGATGCGTGAGCTGGGTGGCGAGGCTCACGGCAACGTCACGGGCTGGGGCTGCTTCAACGTTCGAATACACCGGGAATGCTCCTTCGGTGAAGGCAACATCAGCAAGCGCCCCTGCTAGGGCGGCCGCGGCCGATTCGATCAAAGGTGAGTGGAATCCTCCCGCTACATTCAGCGGGATAGCACGTCGTACGCCTAGGTCGCGGGCGGACGCAACGAGCCAGTCAATGTCAGCTATGCCGCCGGCCAGGACGACCTGGCCGGGTGCGTTCAAGTTGGCGACCCACAGGTGCCCACCTGCCTGGCGACGGTCCGAGGCGATCCGCTCGGCAAGCTCACCGTCAGCACCGATCACTGCAGCCATCGACGACGGATTAGCCGCAGCCGCTTCCGCCATCGCCCTTCCGCGGGCCGATACCAGTGCCAACCCGGCCCAATAGTCAAGGGCGCCGGAGGCGGCGAGCGCGGTGTATTCGCCCAACGAGTGGCCTGCAGCCGCAGTCGGCTGCGTTGTCACCTGCGAGGCAAGGGCCTCCCACAGAGCGTACGACGTCGCGTACAAACTGGGCTGGGCCCGATCGGTCTGTGTGAGCAGATCCTCGGGCCCATTTCGAATGGTATCGGCAAGATCCCAACCGAGGACATCGTTGGCCGCAGAGCCGAGAAGATCTGTGCGCTCAGAAAGCACATCTTCGGCCATGCCGACTGTCTGGCTGCCCTGGCCAGGAAAGAGAACGGCGTATCGCATTACGGGAGTCAGACCCACCGATATCGAGAAGGGTTACCCAAGGCTGCTCAACGCGGTCTTGATGCCGCGAATTCCCTGGGCGATACGATGTTCGTTTTCAACAAGCGCAAAACGAACAAACCCCTCCCCCGAGGGCCCGAATCCGATTCCCGGACTGACGGCGACGTTGCCTTCGCTCAACAAGTGCATTGTGAATTCCATCGAGGTCATGTGTGCCGCGACATCAGGTAGCGGAGCCCACATGAACATCGTGCCCCGCGGAGGTTCTACCTTCCAACCGATCCGATTGAGGCCTTCAACGAGAGCGTCGCGCCGCCGTCGATAGATGTCGTTGACGTGCTCAACGTATTCGTCACACTCATTGAGAGCGATGATCGAAGCAATCTGAATCGGCTGGAATGTGCCGTAGTCGAGATAGGACTTGAGCTGGCCGAGTGCGGCGACGACCTCCGGATTGCCAACGACAAACCCAACTCGCCACCCGGGCATCGAGTGGCTCTTGGAGAGGGTGTACAACTCGACACCAACTTCCTTGGCGCCGGGAACCTGGAGCAGGCTCGGAGGTTGATAGTCGTCGAGGACGATGTCGGCATAGGCAAAATCGTGAACCAGCAGCACCTCATGTTCGACGGCGAACTGCACCAACTTCTCGAAGAAACCGAGGTCGACGCACACCGTGGTCGGATTGTGCGGGAATGAGGTGAGGATCACCCTGGGGCGAGGCCAGGTTGACACGAACGCCGCCTGCAGCCGCTCAAAGAAGTCGGTGTCGGTATGGAGCGGCACCTGAATGACTTCGGCTCCCGCCAGCACCGGCGCATAGATGTGGATCGGGTAGGACGGTTCGGGCACCAACGCAACGTCTCCCGGTTGCACCAGAGTCCACATCAGATGCGACAAGCCCTCCTTGGCCCCGATCGTGTTGATCACCTCGGTATCGGGATCGAGAGTCACCCCAAAGCGGCGCTGGTAACGATCGGCGACGGCCTTGCGCAGGTTGGGGATTCCCCGCGAGGCGGAGTAGCGGTGGTTGTGTTCCTTGCGCGCCGCTTCGACCAGCTTTTCGACCACGGCCGGTGGGGACGGGATGTCGGGGTTGCCGAAGCCCAGGTCGATTACGTCTTCGCCGCGGCGACGAGCCTCCAGTTTGAGCTGATTGACTTCGGCAAACACGTATGGCGGCAGGTTGCCGATGCGACGAAATTCCATGGGGGAAGAGTATCAGTAGTGAGCCGAAATCAGCTTCGTGCCAGGGTCTGGTGGATCAGCATCTCTCGGCGACGCTGCGCGGCCGGCTCAGGCACCCGGTTGGTGACTACGGGAACGCCGATTACTGCTCGTTCCACTGCTATCTCCGACCGTACCTCGTCGAGGGCAATCCGGGTGGCCGCCAGCTGCGTCACCTTGTCGGGGGTTCGAGGGGCATCCTGATAGCGATACCAGGCGCCGACGAGACCATTCCACAGGTCTTCAAATCGGGTGGTGAGCATCGGCCCTCCTACGAGTGTGATATCAGTCTACGTATCGGTCCCGGCAATAGATCGGCACCCCACTCGACAATGCCTGCCACCAAATCGAGGGCGTCTTCGGAGCCCTCCCAGTAGGCGGCCAGCTTCTCCTCTGGCACTGCCTTGATGAGGTGGTGAATCGAGGCAGCCAAGACAACGATGTCGTCGATTCGTCCGACGAACGGAATGAAGTCGGGAAGCACGTCATACGGTGAGATGACGTAAGCCATTGCAGCTCCGGCTAGTGCCTTGCGCCGCCTGGGGACGTCAGGGTCTCGCAGGAGCCGGCCCAGGAGCACCATCAGATGGGGCACTGCGAGCGCGGCCTCTTTGAGCAGCTCGGGACGGGTACGCGGCCGCGCCGGCACTTCCTCAGAACGCCCGTCCGAGGTGTATCGCATCGCCGGTCCGTCACTCATCAGCTGCCCTTTCCTCCACGGCCAGCAGGCCGGCTCCAATCGCGCCGGCGTGTTCGCCGAGTTCTGCACCCACGATGGTAGGGAGAGGATTGTGAGCACCCGCGTAACGAGCGGCACCAGTGCTTCGCCGAATCGGGTCGAGCAGCAGCTCTCCAATTGAGCCGAGACCACCACCGATCACGATCCGATCCGGATCGAACATTGTGATCACGCTCGCCAAACCGTGGCCGAATGCCTCGCCCACTTGGGCGATCAGCGCTATTGCCTGAGGATCGCCGGCCACCGCAGCCGCTGAGATGGCGGGCCCGGCCACCGGTCGAGTTTCCAACGCACCCGCCAGCGAACCGTGCGGGTCCGATTCTATGAGCTCCCTGGCGAGACGTTCCAGTGCCGGACCGGCAGCTTCCGTTTCCCAGCAACCCCTTTGGCCGCACTCACATTGGTGATCGCCTCGAGCGAGCCGGGCGTGGCCAAACTCGCCGGCAAAGCCACGCCCGCGATAGATCTCTCCACCGAACACCATGGCCCCACCGATCCCGGTCCCGAGGGTCAACATCAACATTGCGCTGCTCCCCCGGCCAGCTCCTATGCGGTGCTCGGCGAAGGCCGTCACATTGGCGTCATTGTCGACCGTGACACGGCTTCCCACAACGGACTCCAACTCATCGCGCAATGAGACGTTCACGCCGTCGACATGCGGGCCCCACACGAACGTACCGGTCTTGTGGTCCACCAGCCCGGCCACACCGACTCCGAGCGCCCCGATGGGATCTCCGCCGCACAGCTCCGGAACGGCGTTCGCGATGGCGGTGGCCATCATCGAGCCGTCATCGGGCTTGTCGGTCCGGTATTCCTGCGCAACTGAGCCGGCCGAGTCGATACGGACGGCCAGCAGCTTCGTGCCGCCGATGTCAACGCCGATGATGGCGCTCACTCGACTTCGATCCGCTGCGGCCGGGCAGCCGGATCCTCTTCCCCATCCTCGCCCGCTCCGCCCACCGCCTCGAGAAATGCGCTGACGCCCGCCAGCAACTCGTAGCCGGCCTTCATCACGTGATACCCAGCCTGGCGGAGTCCGGCCCGCAGGGCGTCGTTCATCTCCCCCTCGTCGCCGTTGCCGACGGTCTCCGCGGAATCGTTGTCGTCACTCATCGAGACCAAACGTTACCCGCAACTCTGCTTCAACCAGCTGGGCCCGCCGGACATGGCGTCGCTTGAGCGAGTCGGGCAGCACAAAGGATCGCCGATATGGCCCGACAGTGATCACCAGTTCATCGCCATGACGAAGAACGTCCACTTCGGCTTTGTCGACAAAAGGTACGGACAGGACCAGGACGACGTTGTCCCCCTCGTCCTCGACCCGGAACGGCCGCCCCGCCGAGAAATGATCGACCGGATCGCGTCCCTCGTAGAGCTCGTCGCCAACAGTCTGGAGTCGCTCGAGCCCGACCATCTCCTCGTCAAAGAGCCGCAGCTCGCGGATGTCCACGTCCGCAAAGCCTTCATAGACCGACTCCAGGTGCCCCTTCTGTATCTCGTGCCAATTGTTGAAGTAAGGGTCGGTGACCGAATCGGGCAGGACGCGGTTGACGATCGCGGTGTCGACGGCGTAGCCGAAGAGGCCCAAATAGGTGTAGGTGCGGCGGGCCTCCGAGATAACCATCTTCTCGGGATTCATAACCAATCGAGCACTCGTAATCTCCGGATCGGCGAGGATTTCGCGGATACCGTCGAGCCGCTCGTAGAACGTCGCGACCGCTGCAATGACACTGTCGTCGGCCACTGGTGGCAGCGTCGAGACCCGACTCATGACAGGTCGAATGAGGTTGACGACCCGGCGGCCGATCGGGAACATCTTCTCCATGTACCAAGAGAGGACCTCCGGCAGGCTCAGCAACCGAAGAGTCTCGGCCGTCGGAGCGCAGTCAACAACGATCAGGTCGTAATCACCCGAGTTGGCATGGTCTCTGACGCTGGCGAGCGAGAAGATCTCGTCCATGCCGGGAAACACCGTGAGCTCTTCAGCTTCGATGCCTTTGAGGCCCGACCAATCGAACAGCTCGGTCAGATAATCGCGCACGTCGCCCCAGGATTCCTCGAGGCGTTCTTGGGAGTCGATCTGCTGGGCATACAACTGATCGGCCACCTTCGTGGGCTGGTCGCCCAGCTTGACTTGGAAGGCGTCCGCCAGGCTATGCGCAGGGTCTGTGGAGGTGACCAGTGTGCGGTAGCCCATCTCCGCCGCTTTGACTGCCGTCGCCGCCGAGACCGTCGTCTTGCCGACGCCGCCCTTGCCGGTGACCAGCAGAATTCGCATCAGCTGCCTTCGGAGCGTTTTTTCAACCCGCGCAGCGCACTCGAGACGATTTGTTTCTCCGCCTGGCGCCGCAAGAACCCAGGGACTGTGAACGCCGGATCGACGCGTAGCGCATAGAGGACCTCGGTGGAGCCATCTTCGAGCTCCTTGAACTCATAGCTGCCGTCCATCGCTGAGATGTCTTCACCGGGCTCAGCCGACCACGAGAAACCGTTATCCATCTCGTATCGATAGAGCAAGGTGTACTGAATCTCTTTGATCATGGCGTCGGCCCGAAAGTCGACTCGGGTGGGTCGTCCGTGCTCGTCCTCTTCGAGGATGTCCACTTCCTTGACACCATTGGCCCACTCCGGATAGGCCTCCAGGTCGAGCGCAACCTCGTAGATGTGCTGCGGATCGGCAGACACCTCGATGCTCTGCACCGTACCTTCCATTGCCATTTGTGGCCTTTCGTCGTCGCTCTGTGAATGGGTCGAGCTACTCGTTCACCCGAATCAAGGCTCGGCACTGCAGCCGGCCGCCGACTCTCATCTACCTGCACCCACAAGGGTAGTCAGACGTGGGTCCAAGCCCGCCCGGTGGCCCGGAAGTAACCAACATTGCGACTTAACGTTTCGCCGATTCTCCAGGTGGCAGCCTGCGGCTGATGGACATCACCGAAGTAGTGCCACTTGGGCTGGTGCCTGTGGATGTAGCCGAGCACTGCGCTCGAGCCCTTGTCACGGCCCGCAATGACATCTCGTGCCAACGGTCGCAACGCAGGCGGGACGTGGGTGCAGAGCATGTCCACCGGACCAATCTCCTCGAGTTTGGCCACCATCGTCTCTTCCGATATCTCGCCGGCGGTGCCGATTGAGGTGATTCCGCCACCCGCAAAACCGACCCGAATTCCTTCGATCTCGAGGACCTCGGCGTCCACAAAACGGCTTCCGGCCGGCAGCGTCTTCTTGATGAGGTCGGGCCGGTCGACATTGCCGTATGTCACGTAGCTCTCGGCTCCTGCAAGCGCGTCCATGATTTCGTCGTATCCGGCTGTGATGGCTTGGTCGTAGGCCTGCCGCAACTCAACCTCGCGCCCCTTGCGAAACTCGTGCCACAACGCGCCGGCCGCCACCGCTTCACCGGCAGTGCGCAGCGCCACCATCTGATCGGTGAAGGTCTTACCGGACACGTCGGTGACAATGCCTTGATTCGTCCGGTAGTCAATGAAATTGATGAGGTCGCCAAGGATCAGGAGGGGTCCCGGCTCGGCAGCCATGGCGCGCAGTTTCGCGGCCGCCCCATGAACGTCGGCGATGAGCCTCATTCGCCGCTCGTCGCCGAGTACCGGGTGGCGAGCCCGATGAGAACAACGGCGCCGGCCAGTCCGGCGATGAACGAGAGGCCCGCGTTCCAACCACCGAACGACGATGACATCCCACCGATTCCGAATCCGAACACTCCCAGGACCGTGTTGCGGACAGATACGGCGAGGTCGGGCCTCTCCGGGTTCAAAGCAAGCGCGACCGCTGCCAGCAGGCCTCCGGCACCCAACACGATTGACAATCCGTAAATCAGAGTCATCTTCACCAAGTCTCGACGCAAACCTAGTGCGCCCTACGCGCCGTTCCGGCCGCTAGCGCTGAGCCGCGGCGATTTCATGTTGCACATCTTGGTCGGTCTCAGTTGCCGCCGCCGCACCCAAGGCGGTGTGTGCGGCAGTTCCTCCGATCTGTCCGAGGGCCCAGGCCGAGTGGGCCCGCACCATGGCGTTGTCAGAGTGGAGGTGAGAGACCACGGCCGGGACCGCCCGCTCATCTCCGGAGTTCCCAAGCGCAACCAAGATGTTGCGGCGTAGGTACGCGGCCCGGCGCCGCGGCACGTAGAAATGGGCGAATCGCTCGAGCAGGTCGTCGTCAGTGAGGCCCAGCAGCGCCAACAGATCGATACGTGGTTGCGGCAGCGACGTCGCCTCGAGCCGTGATCCAGGAGGACATGCGTCGAGACAGTCGTCACACCCATAGATACGGTCGCCGACAAGCGGACGAAGGAGTTCCGGAATCGCATCTGGCGACTGCAGCAGAAACGAGATACACAACCGGGCGTCGAGTACCCCGGGTGCCACCAGAGCACCCGTCGGGCAGGCCGGGAGACAGGCAGAGCACGTTCCACAATCTCTGACCATCGGCTCGGTCGGCGGTAGGACCGCGTCGGTCACCACCGAACCGAGCAGCATCCACGGCCCCTGGCCCGGCGCCAAGACCATTGTGTTCTTGCCCCACCAGCCTATGCCCGCCCGCACCGCGGCCGCTCTGTCAATCAACCTGTTGTCGTCAGCCACCGTGGCCGCTTCGAAACCGACGTCGGTGAGCAATTCGCCGACGTGATCAAGAGCAGAGCGCAGACCTCGGTAATGGTCCTCAGTCGCGAATCGAGCCACCCGCCCACGATTCGGAAGTGCCGGGCCGGGCGATCCGGATATCGGGACGTAGGAGTACCCCGCCACGACTAGAGATCGCGCCCAGGGGAACGATTCGGTGATGTCCGCTGATCGCGCCGGATTGCCGAACGTGAGGTGCATCCCGGCGTGCATGCCGGCAGCTTTCCGGCTCTCGGCGGCGGCTCGGGCCTCGACGAACGGTCGCGCCGACGCCACCCCGACCGCGACGCAGCCGCGGGCCAGCGTCTCATGGCGCAGCCGGTCCCAGAGTTGAGCCGATTCCATCGAGTCAGGCTACGCCCCCATCGAGCTCCGGCGGTCTACCTATCTGTTCTTGCGTAGATGACAGCCAATGGTGGCCGTGATCTACGCCGGAACAGAAGGACGAAGGCCCCTATCTGTTCTTGCGTACATCCACGCCGCTATTGGCGTGGATGTACGCAAGAACAGAAGAGCAAGAAGCCCGCAGAGGGACCCCACCGTGGGCGCGACAACGGGGTCGGGTGCAGGTCCCGCCTTCCCCACCTGCACCCGACCCCGCCGTCTGCCGCTCCGCCGGAAATCGCCAGAGCGACGGGCTGCTGCGCTGCTGATCTGTTAGCTGGCAGCCGCCTCGTCAGTCGTCGGTCTAGGAACCAGCCGCAAAGGCGACACCAGCCCGGACTCCGCCAGGTTGCCAATCGCCATTTGCTCGTCAGCCGAGAGAACCACTGGTTGCCCCATCTGATGGAGCAGCACGGAAACAACACAGTCCGAGCATGCCGACGTGTGCTGCATGGAGCATTCGTCGCAATCGATGATCATTTTGCCTCGCCTTCCGCTTGCTGTTCCGCCGGCTCGGCACTCCCGTGCTTTCCGACTGACACCAAGTTAGAAAGCGGGTGTGACAGATTTGCGATGACACAAAGGTGCATGGCGCGAGGTAGCGTTTGCGCCAACTCGGCTGCACGAACTGCAGCACATATTGAAGATGGAGAGAGATGGAACTCGGACTGAATCTCGGCTACTGGGGCGCCCGCCCGACAACCGACATGGACATGGTCCTCGCAGCCGAATCGGCCGGCTACTCGGTCGTTTGGGCGGCCGAGTCGTGGGGTTCGGACGCCGTCACCGTTCTGTCCTGGATCGGGGCCAAGACGTCGAAGATCAAGCTCGGCGCCGGGATTCTCCAGATGCCGGCACGCACTCCGGCGATGACGGCAATGACCGCGGTCACTCTGAGCGAGCTGAGCGAAGGTCGATTCATCCTCGGCCTCGGCCTCAGTGGGCCGCAGGTGGTGGAGGGCTGGCACGGACGCCCATACGGCAAGCCGATCGGGAAGACTCGTGAGTATGTCGACATCGTGCGCCGCATCATCGCCCGCGAGGAGCCGCTGACGCACCATGGCGAGCATTATCAGATCCCATACGACGGTCCTGGTGCCACGGGTTTGGGCAAGCCGCTGAAGCTGATCACACATCCGCACCATGACATCCCCATCTTCATCGCATCGATCGGGCCCAAGAACGTCGCAGTGACGGCCGAGATCGCAGACGGCTGGCTTCCAATCTTCTACTCCCCCGCCCATCCCGAATTTGAGGAGCATCTCAAAGCAGGATTCGCAGCATCGGGAGATCCGGATCGTCGCAGCAAGTTCTCCGTCGCGCCGAGTGTCCAGGCCATAGTCGACGAGGACTTCTCGGCAGCCCGCAATGCCATGCGTCCGATGCTCTCGCTCTATATCGGCGGCATGGGGGCCAAGGGCCGGAACTTCTATCACTCACTGGCATCACGCTACGGCTTCGAGAAGGAAGCCGATGAGATCCAAGACCAGTTCCTGGCGGGCAACCGGATGGCGGCCGCCACGGCCGTACCGGACGAATTGATTGACATCGTCTGCATCGCCGGGCCAAAAGGACATGTCGCCGAACGTCTAGCCGCATGGCAAGACTCCGGCATCGACATGCTCAACGTTTCCACCTCAGACCTCCACACGGTGCGGACCATCGCCGAATTAGTCGGCTGATCGAGGAGACAACACATGCCAGAAACTGAAGCCGACAACGTCCCCTGGATGATCGCGGCGACGATCGACTGTCACGATCTCGAAGGCAGCGCCCGCTTTTGGTCGGAGCTTTTTAACATGGAGATCGCCGGAATCGAGGAACCGTTCGCCTTCTTGTCGCCGGCCGAGGGTCGCAAGGTCTCGATCTGGTTGCAGAAGGTGCCTGAAACCAAGGCCGGCAAGAACCGGGTCCACCTCGACTTCGCCGTCCAAGACCTCGAGGCGACCGAACGCAAGGTTGTCGAACTGGGCGGCTCACTCGGCGATCGGGCCAGCTGGCACGATTTCAACTGGCGCACTTGCCTCGACCCCGAAGGGAACGAGTTCGACGTAATGCAGGCGCAGAAGGCTTGAAGACAGAAGTCAGATGTCAGAAGTCAGAAGCCAGACGTCAGATCGGACTGGCAACTGGCAACTAACAACTGGTAACCGGGTGCTCCCCTCACCCCTCACTCCTGTTCCCAGGTTGACACTCGGCGCTTCGATGTGGATACTCGCAGGACCGCGAAAGGCTTCTTTCGCGACAAACACAGGAATCACCAAACAATGACCCACCAGCACACACTGGTACTTATCAAGTAGGCGCACCCGGAGAGATCCGGAACCGTGCGCTGTGCCCTCCGCTTCGGAGGGTTTTTTCGTTTCAGACGTGCCGCAGGCAACAGGAGACCCCATGAGCAAAACGATGACGGGAGCCCAAGCTCTCATCTACGCCCTCGAGGGCCAGGGAGTGGACATCGTATTCGGCGTACCCGGCGGTGCCATCCTGCCTGCATACGATCCGATTCTCGACAGCAGGATTCGCCACGTCCTAGCTCGTCACGAGCAAGGCGCCGGACACATGGCGTCAGGATATGCCCACGCCACCGGTCGTGTTGGAGTGATGATCGCCACCTCCGGGCCGGGGGCCACCAATCTGATCACACCTTTGCAGGACTGCTACATGGACTCCATCCCAGTGGTCGCCATCACGGGCCAGGTAGCCACGCACTCCATTGGCAACGATGCCTTCCAAGAGGCTCACACCTGGGGCATCTCGATGCCGGCAACCAAGCACAATTACCTGATCACCGACGTCAATGACATTCCCGAGGTGATCAACGAGGCGTTCCACCTCGCCGCCACGGGACGACCCGGTCCAATCCTCGTGGATGTCCCCAAGGACGTGCTGGCCGCCACAATGACCTGGCACGACGCTCCTCCTACCAAGCTTCCGGGCTACAAGCCGTCGGTCAAGGGACATCCTCGCCAGGTGAAGGCGGCCATTGAGATGATCCAGCAGGCGGAACGACCGGTCCTGTATACCGGCGGAGGTGTCATCAGAGCCGAAGCGTCCGCCGAGCTACGCCAATTCGCCGAGATGGCCAACCTGCCGGTCGTGACAACTCTGATGGCACGCGGCGCCATGCCCGACTCACATCCACTTTCTCTGGGTATGTCTGGAATGCACGGTTGCTACACCGCCACGACAGCGATTCAGCAAGCTGATCTGCTGGTGGCGATGGCAGCACGCTTCGACGATCGGGTGACGGGCGAGGTCAAGAGCTTCGCTCCCAACGCCAAGGTCATCCACGTCGATGTCGACCCCGCCGAGATCGGCAAGGTCCGCAACGCCGAAGTGCCGATTGTCGGTGACGCCAAAGTGGTGCTGGGCCAGCTACTGCACCAGCTCGAGCGAACGCTTGATGACGCCGCGCCGCCGGCGCGCACCGAGTGGTTCGATCAACTCGCCGAGTGGCAACACGATTTCCCGTTGGCGTTCGACCAGGACCCAGACGGCCCGATCCAGCAACAGTACGTCATTGCCGAGCTACGGCGCATCACGAATGGTGACGCCATCATCGTGGCGGGCGTCGGCCAGCACCAGATGTGGGCTGCCCAGTTCGGGGGCTTTGAGAAACCCAACACCTGGATCAATTCGGGTGGCCTGGGAACGATGGGCTATGCAGTTCCGGCCGCAGTCGGAGCGAAGGCCGGAAAGCCCGACGACACTGTGTTTGCCATCGACGGCGACGGTTGTTTCCAGATGACCATGCAGGAGCTGATCACGGCCAGCGTGGAAGGTATCCCGGTGAAGATCGCCGTGATGAACAACGGTGCGCTTGGGATGGTCCGACAATGGCAGAAGCTGTTCTACCACGAACGGTTCTCGGCCACCGACCTGACCAACCACACCCCCGATTACGTGAAACTGGCCGAAGCCATGGGATGTGTTGGCCTTCGAGCCGAGCGACCAGCCGACGTCGGACCCATGCTCGAAAAGGCTCTCGCCATCAACGACAAACCCGTGGTGATCGACTTTGTTTGTGATCCCGAGGCCATGGTGTTCCCGATGGTTGTTGCCGGGGGAAGCAACGACCACGTCATCATGGGGCCTGAGGACCTGCCGAGACCCGATGGACCGCAGCCGGAGGACGTCATATGAATCACGTGATCAATGTGCAAGTAGAGAACAAGCCCGGTGTGCTGGCGCGGGTGGCGTCGATGTTCGCCGGGCGAGGCTTCAACATTCACTCGCTCGCGGTCGGCCCAACGGCAGATCCCACCCTGTCACGGATGACGGTTGTCGTCGACGGCCCGGAGATGGAACAGATCATCAAGCAGCTGTACAAGCTGGTTCACACCGTCAAGGTGACCGAGCTGACCTCGGGCCAAGGGATCGAGCGCGAGATCATGATCGTTCGAGTCAACGCCGAGGCCTCCAAGCGAGGGGAGATCATCGAAGCAGCCGACATCTTCAAGGCGAAGACGATCGATGTGGGGATGGCGTCGCTCACCTTTGAGCTGGCCGGCGAGCCCGACACACTCGCCGACTTCCAAGAGCTGATGCAACCATATGGGGTCATCGACCTGGCCAAATCCGGCCGAATCGCGATGGCTCGGGACGCCAAGTCCAAAGACGGAACCAAAGCGCGGCTTCGATCCGCTTGAATGCGGCTCTCGCCTAGGAGGAAACACCACCAGATGACAACGGTCTACTACGAGAAAGATGCCGATCCCGGCCTCATCCATCGCCGCAAAGTGGCGATCATCGGTTTCGGCAGCCAGGGCCACGCCCACGCCATGAATCTCAAGGACTCCGGCGTTGACGTTGTCGTCGGTCTGCGTGAAGGCAGCCGCCGCGAAGGCACCGCGGCCGCGGCCGGCATCAAGGTCGTCACCCCGGCTGACGCCGCCGAATGGGCCGACGTCATCATGGTGCTCGTTCCCGATCAGTATCAGCAGTCGCTGTATGCCGAGACGATCGCTCCCCGCCTCAACAGCGGCGACGCCTTGTTATTTGCCCACGGCTTCAGCGTGCGCTTTGGATATGTGAACCCACCACCGGATGTCGATGTGGCGATGGTGGCCCCCAAGGGACCCGGACATCTGGTTCGCCGGCAGTTCGTCGAGGGCAGTGGGGTTCCATCTCTCGTGGCAATCCACCAGGACGCCACCGGAGAGGCCAAAAAACTCGCCCTGTCCTATGCCCACGGGATCGGAGGAACTCGTGCCGGAGTCATCGAAACAACGTTCTCCGACGAGGCCGAGACCGACCTGTTTGGCGAACAAGTAATCCTTTGTGGCGGCATCGATTCAATGATCCGGGCGGCTTTCGAGACGCTGACCGAGGCCGGCTATCCAGATGAGATGGCCTATTTCGAGGTCCTCCATGAGCTCAAGCTGATCGTCGACCTTCTCTTTGAAGGTGGTATCAGCTGGATGCGCCACTCGGTTTCCGACACAGCTGAGTACGGAGACATTGTCTCGGGACCGCGCATCGTCACTGCTGAGACGAAGGCGGTGATGAAGGAGATTCTCGGCGAGATCCAATCCGGCGAGTTCGCCCGGAACTGGATGGCAGAGAACGACGCGGGGACACCCAACCTCCTGGCGGCCCGCGCCGCCGTAGCCAATCACCCGGTTGAGGTTGTCGGACGCAAGCTACGAGCCATGATGCCGTTCCTCAACGAGAAGTCCCCTGAGGACGACATATGAGCGAGCCTGGCGTACGCGCTCCTGCATCCAGACTGCTCCTTATTTAGCCGGGCGGCTCCAATCGGTCGCCCGGCTCTGGGATCCCACCGACACCCGTTCTAAATGAGGAGCACACCACTATGTCTGACCGCCTAATCATCTTCGATACGACCCTGCGCGACGGCGAACAAGCGCCGGGCATCGCGCTTTCTCCCGACGACAAGGTTGCCATTGCCCACCAGCTGGCGCGCCTTCAGGTCGACGTCGTCGAGGCCGGCTTTGCCGCCTCTTCACCCGGCGACTTCACGGCGGTGCAGCGCATCGCTCGCGAGGTCAGGGGCCCCAAAATCGCCAGCCTGGCGCGCACTCACCCCGGCGACATCGACAAGGCTGCCGAGGCACTCAAAGACGCCGCCGAACGCCGGATCCACGTCTTCATCTCGACATCGGCGATACATATGGAGTCCATGCTGCGCATGACTGAGAGCGAGGTACTCAAGGCCATCGTGGAGTCTGTGAAACGGGCCAAGAGTTATTGCGACGACGTCGAGTTCTCGCCGCAGGACGCCACCCGGACCAATCCAGACTTCGTGATCGCCACCTGCCAGGCCGCCGTCAAAGCGGGAGCAACAACGATCAACATCCCGGATACCGTTGGATACGCGATGCCGGCGGACTTCGTCGACTTGATGAAACGGGTCTACAACGAGGTGCGCGGCGGCAATGAGGACGTCGTTGTCTCGACCCATTGCCACAACGATCTGGGCATGGCGGTAGCCAACTCGCTTTCGGCGATCCATGCTGGTGCTCGCCAAATCGAGGGGGCGATCAACGGAATCGGAGAGCGGGCCGGCAACACGTCGACCGAGGAAATCATCATGGCGGTGAAGACTCGCGAGGACTACTTCGGCGTTGAGATCGGGGCGGACACCACGCAGATCGTCGAGACATCGCGGCTGGTTGCCCGGCTGACCGGTTACCCGGTGCAATACAACAAGGCGGTCGTCGGGCGCAACGCCTTCGCCCACGAGTCCGGCATCCATCAGCACGGTGTACTCCGGGATCGGCTCACCTACGAGATCATGGATCCCGAAGCGGTCGGCCATCGCTCGATGATTGTTCTCGGCAAACACTCTGGGCGAGCCGCATTCGCCGACGCCCTCTACAAGATGGAAATCACACTTGACGACGAAGAGTTTTCCAGGGCGTTCGTACGCTTCAAGGAACTGGCCGACCGTAAGGGCGAAATCGGGGAGGAAGGGCTTCGGGCCATCGTCGCGGCACAAGCCGGGATTGAGCTCGGCCGCTTCCAGCTCGTTGGAATTCATCTGTCCGGTGGCGAC
Source organism: bacterium (assembly GCA_024226255.1). Classification (GTDB taxonomy): domain Bacteria; phylum Actinomycetota; class Acidimicrobiia; order Spongiisociales; family UBA5794; genus JAHEJX01. The sequence goes on from JAAELU010000620.1 coordinate 16,758, forward strand.
CATGAGGTACCTACCGCCGTCGTGAGCCTTCGTCACGGCGAAGAGACGTCCCAATTCGAGGCCAGTGGCGACGGCATGGTCAACGCCGCGTTCGTCGCGATCCAGGACGCTTTTGGAATCCCGGCAACGCTTCTCGACTATCGAGTGAGTCCCCTGACCTCAGGCGCCGATGCCATGGCTGAGGTAAACGTCATTGTGCAAGTGGGCGCGGACACCTATTCCGGGCGGGGCGTGTCTACGGACGTCGTAGAGGGGTCGGCGCAGGCGATCGTCGCAGCCCTGAACAAGGCCGACAACAGCGGAATGACAGCGGAGACGGCCGAATAATGCAGGCCCACTTTGTTCTCCTCCCGGGGGACGGCATCGGGCCCGAGATCGTCACCGAGGCTCGCAAGGTCCTCGAGCGAGTTGCCCAACTTCGGGGACATACGTTCGACTTCGAAGAGAAGCTGATGGGCGGAATCGCCATTGACGAAGCGGGCGATCCGCTGCCGGAATCAACGTTGGCGGCTTGTCGCGAGGCCGACGCCGTCTTGCTTGGTGCGGTGGGCGGGCCCAAGTGGGACGACCCCACGGCAAAGACCCGACCTGAGGCGGGTCTGCTGGCCATTCGTCGCCAACTCGGCCTCTTCGCCAATCTGCGCCCGGTGAAGCCGAACCGCCATCTAATCGACGCTTCGCCGCTGCGGCCGGAACTCGTTGAAGGTGTCGACATCCTGTTTGTGCGAGAGCTCACCGGCGGGATCTACTTTGGCCCGTCGAGCATCAGCGATGACGGCCGCCAAGCTCAGTCGACGATGGTGTACTCGGTCGGTGAGATTGAACGCATCGTACGTATCGCCGCAGAGGCAGCCCGTGGCCGGCAGGGTCGGCTGACATCAGTGGACAAGGCGAACGTTCTCGAAGTATCCCGACTTTGGCGCCGCGTTGCCGCGCGAGTCATGGAGCAGGAGTATGCCGACGTTGCCTACGAGGTGGTGTTGGTGGATGCCATGGCGATGCATCTGATCTCTCGACCCCGCGACTTCGACGTCGTGGTCACAGGGAACATGTTCGGGGACATCCTCACCGATGAAGCATCGATGCTTCCGGGGTCGCTTGGGCTTCTCCCCTCAGCATCGCTCGGCGAGCCGGGACCCGGGCTGTACGAGCCGATCCACGGCTCAGCACCGGATATCGCCGGCCAGGGCATTGCCAACCCGCTGGCCACAATCCTGGCCGCGGCGATGGCTCTGAGGCACTCTCTGCACTTGGAACCCGAGGCCATTGCGGTCGAAGAAGCAGTCGAGACTGTCCTCGACAGTGGCACGCGCACCGCGGACATCGCCGCGGGCGGTGCTTCAGCTTCAACATCTGAAATGGGTGACGCCGTCGTCACTGCGCTCGGCTAGCGATCGCTGCCGTTGCGGGCTGAGGGCGACGACTCCGACAACTCTGAGCACGTCCTACGATTGCTGCATGTGGCGCCGCACCGGACTCTGGCTGTCTCTCGCACTCCTGGCTGCTGCATGTTCGGGTACCGACGGAGTCGACTCGTCAGCCACTCCCCCGACATCGGCTGTCTCCTCGACCCCTGCTCCGGTCTCGACCATGGCGTCGACAACGAGCGAACCGGACGACGGCAGCGGACGCGGTAACGAAGGATTCACGAGATTTGCCGGCCCGCCTGAATCACTTGGAATCGGCGACAACTACTTCCCCGACCTGGGAAATCCGGGATATGACGTCAACCACTACACGCTTGACCTGGTGTTCGAGCCGGCCGCTACCCGGCTCGGCGGTGTCGTGACGATCGAGGCGACAGCGCTACAGGCCCTGACGACCTTCAACCTGGATTTCACCGGCCTGACGATCGACTCTGTAGCGGTGGATGGGTCCGAGGCCGCGTTTGAGCTGATCGAGGAGGACGTTGTGATCTCTCCCCAAACTCCGATCGCTCAGGATGAGGAATTCACAATTGACGTCGAGTACGGCGGACAACCACGCTCTACGGGGTCCGGGGCTGTGCCCTTCGGCATTGGCTGGACCACGGTCAACGGCCAGAACTACGTAGTCGCCGAGCCTGATGGCGCCCACTCCTGGTTCCCATCAAACGATCACCCACTCGACAAAGCGACATACACGTTTCGGATCAATGTCCCCGATGGTGTGACTGCAGCGGCCAGCGGCACCTTCGTCGAGCAGATAACCGACGTTGGTCGCTCAATCTGGGTCTGGGAGATGCGTTCACCCATGACGACGTATCTAGCCACGGTCGTCATCGGCGACTTCGACATCGTGGAAGATCCGGCGGCAAGTCTCGATGCCGGTGTTGCGATTCGCCACGTCCTGCCCGCGGGCACCACCGTGGCCGATTGGCCTGGCCTCGAAAGACAGGGCGAGATGATTGCCTACCTGGCCGAGCTTTTTGGGCCGTACCCCTTCGAGACCTATGGGATTGCCATTGTGGAAGGGTTCGGGGCGGCCCTGGAGAACCAGACACTCTCTTTGTTCGACCGCAACCTGGCCGAGAGTTTCTTCTTCGAGGACGTTCTCATCCACGAGCTCGCCCATCAGTGGTTCGGCGACAGCGTCAGCCTGGGACAGTGGTCCGATATCTGGCTCAATGAGGGATTCGCCTCTTACGCCGAGTGGCTGTGGATAGAGCGCGAGCAGGGTCGAGCGACTCTCGAGACTGGTATCGCAGTCGAGCGGGACCAGTTCGACGAGGCCGGATTCAACGCGCCAGGAGTTCCGCCATCATTCGACCTGTTCAATAGAGCGGTCTACCGAGTTGGCGCTATGACGTTGCATGCACTGCGGCTGACAGTCGGTGACGACGCCTTCTTTGACATCCTCAAGGCATACGCGGCGAGATTTGCCAATGGTTCCGCCGTAACCGCCGACTTCGTCGCCCTCGCCGAGGAGATTTCCGCAATGGAGCTAGACGACCTATTCGACGCGTGGCTGATCGAGCAACCAGTCCCCCAATTCCCACCCGGCGAGTAGGACCTCCGCAGTACCCAGTGTCCGTGCCCCCTCGAGTTCCGCCAGGAACTCGAGGCAAGCTACCGGCCGAGCAGATCCAGAGCATGCGCCCCCTCGAGTTCCGCCAGGAACTCGAGGCAAGCTACCGGCCAAGCAGATCCAGAGCATGCGCCCCCTCGAGTTCCGCCAGGAACTCGAGGCAAGCTACCGGCCGCCAGGCCGGTAGCCGTTAGCTGCAGCTGCCGACCACAATGCCGACCCGATTGTGTGCCTCGGGTCCCAGCCCACGCCACCAGCCGCGGACTCGGACCTCTTGACCAACACTGTTGTAACCGCCCGGGAGGGTGTACACCCCAGCGGTCTGTACATCCGGATCAACATCCACTGTGCCGCCCCCGGATGGCCACATCGTGATCTCGCCGCTGTTATTCGCCTTGGTGACCGACACGTTCATCGCAGCCGTTTCGGGCGCACTGTTCTTCATCCACCAACGAACAACCGGGGTGCTTCCGCTGCAGTCCTGGCCGGCAACAAAGCTCGGCCCCCGAGCCGGCTGGGGTAGGCCCGGGGCACAAATAGAGGCCCGCATGAGCAGAGTCGGCGCGGCTGAGCCGGCTTGTCCAACCCAGCTAGCGATAACCGGCTTCGGATCGTTGGATCCGGTGCCACTGAATGTTCCCCACTTGGTTTGGCCACCGTTGACATTCACCGAGCTGACCCTGGTACTCCCGTTGAAGGTGACCGTCAGGCTCTGTGCCGTTGAGTTGTTGTTCGTCACCCGATAGCGGATGAACGCGCCGTTGGCATTGCAGTCGGCTCCAGCAAGAAAGACAGGCGACTCGAGATCAGACGGCGGCGCCGTCGTGGTGGTTGTGGTGGTCGTCGTGGTGGTGGTCGTCGTGGTCGGAGCGAGTGTGCTCGTCGTGGTGGTCGAGGTCGTGGTTGTCGTCGACCCGGGCGGCCGGGTGGTCGTCGTTGACCCAGGCGGCCGGGTGGTCGTTGACCCGGGCGGCTCGGTAGTAGTCGGCGTCGTGCTGGTCGTGGTCGCCGCAACGGTGGTCGTCGTCTCGCCCGGAAGCGTCGTGGTAGAGCCGCTACCCGCTCCGGCCGTTGTCGCCACCGGTGGCGACGTGGACAGGATGTTTCCCAGCGGGTCGACCGTGGTGCCGGAAGCAAGAATGCTTCCACCAACGGTGGTGCTCGATCCTTCAGCGATTATCAGCCCGCCCGGCGCGCAGATAGGGATGATCATCTGGGTCCATGTCTCGGCAATGCCGGATGAGCCTTCTGCCCAGCCGCTGACTCGAACCTGGGTCCCGGGCGCATACTCTGCCGGAAGCTGACTCACGCCGCTCGTCTGGGCGCCGGCGAACATCAACTCGCTGGATCCGTCTCCCGGCCAGATGGTCTCGCCGACGGTGCCGTCTTCGTTGCTGATCGAGACGTAGGTTTCGCGATGCTCATCGGCACTGTTTGACATCCACCATCGGACGATGGCCTCGTCGTCGCGACACTCCGTACCCGCCATGAACGCTGGTCCGGTGAAGTCCTCCGCCGAGGTCGTCACGCACGGATTGGGGGCAACGGTGATGCTCGACGCCGGAGCCTCGTTGTTCGTTGCCCATTCGGCCCGCAGTACCACCGACGCCGCGGCACTGCCTTGCCATTCGATTCGGCCCCGCTTGGTCTCCGAGGCGTCGACCCGTGCCGAGCCGATAACCGCCTGATCGTCGATCGAAATCGTCAGGGTTTCGTCGTCACTGGTCTCGTTGGTTACCCGGTATTGAACGAAGGGGCCGTTGTCATCACAGTCAGAGCCTGCAAGCAGGAGTGGCCCCGGCACCTCTTCGGCCTGGGCCGGGGGCGTCGAGATAAGCGCGACTGCACCCCAAGCGAGCGCCAGCACCACCACAATGATCAATCCGTAACGAATACGCGTGTCTTGCCGACGCCGCATGCCTTCCCCATTTGTTCGCCTGACCCAGCAGTGGCGGCTGCCAACCCCACCTGCCCAGCCAGCTCACCTGCCCGCCGATGATAAAACACATCGCGGGGTTAGGAAAGGGGGATATCCACAACCCCCGCTCGGACCAGCCACGGACCCGGCTACCGTCCCCTTCCTATGAGTATGCGAAATGGTGGGCGTGCAATCCCGACAGCCATCCCTGCGCTGATAACGCCTTTCGCCGCGAACGGTGATCTTGATCTCAACGCCCATCGGACGAACATCCGTACGCTCGTCGCCGAGGGGGTTGCGGGCTTTCTGATCGCCGGCTCGACGGGAGAGGGCCCCTATCTCCTGGACGGAGAACGTGCGGTGCTGCTCGACATGTCCCGCAAAACGGCCCCTGGCGCCTTCCTGATGTGCGCCATTGCGGCCCAATCGGTTGCTCAGGCCGCCCAGCAGCTGTCCGAATTGGAAAACGCGGACGTTGCACTAGTCGTGACACCCACGATGTTCGCCAAAACCAACGCAGATCAGGTTCGGTTCTTCACGGAAGTGGCCAACCTGGCGACACTGCCGATCTGGCTGTACACAGTGCCTGGGGTCACCGGCTACAACCTCCCCACCGAGGCGGTGGCGGAGCTGGCATCACATCCGAACATCTTCGGTATCAAGGATTCCTCTGGCTTGGTCGAACGAATCGGCGTCATGCGGCACGCCTGCCCCGACCACTTCCTGATCTACGTTGGGGCGTCGCGGGCGGTGGCCGCCGGCCGACGGCAGGGCGCCAATGGTGCGATCACGGCATCGGGCAACTACGCCTGGGGTCTGGTCGACACCATTATGTCCGGCGTCCCCGATGACCCTGATGTCGCCGCCGCCCAAGAGCGGCTCACCGGCCTAGCCGCGATAGTCGAGAAGCATGGAGTGCGGGGAACCGCCGTGGCGGCAACTCTTGCAGGTCTCCATCCAGGTCACCACCGTCTGCCACTCGACTCGCTCGATGCTGCGACCGTGTCATCTTTGGGCACGGCGATCGAAGCGTGGCGCGACGGGCTCTAGGAGGCTGCTGTTCTCAGATCGACGACGCCTGCGATGAAATCGCCATTCGGGACGTCGACCGATCGGCCCTCAGACACCTCAACGCGCGTCGTTGACAAACCGATCTCAACGATCTTGCCATCGACGTCGCCAACCCGAATGTGGTCGCCGATGTTGTAGCGGCTGTGGACGTGGCGGCCGGCGGCCACATGATGAGCCACGGGGACCGAGCCCAAGCCAACGCCAAGGGCGATCGTCAGGGCGGTGCCGAATGCAATCGCAGCCACCAGGATCAGGATGATGTCCGTTGAGATGCCAACCTGCTGCATGGCAATAACGACGCCCACACCGAGGATCATCGAGGAAATGATGAGGCGAGCCCGGCTCGCCAGAACCGGCGAGATTCTCCGTAATCCGGTTTCGGCAAACAGTCCGGCGATGCGACCAAGGGCTTGCGCGATCACCACGATGATGATTGCCACCGCGACCTTTGGCACCGACTTGATGACTGAGGAGAACAGGTCCGCCGCCTGGTCCGGATCCGCAATTACCAGGCCACCGACGACGAGCGCCGAGAAGACAAGTACCGGCACAAGTTGGGCAATCAGATCTCGCCACTGTTCCGGAACTCGGCCTTTGAGTAACTTCCCGGTCAGCCAAATGAGAACCGCAATTCCCACGGCAACGGCGGCGGCAACGATCCTGCTGGTATCCATAGTCCCCTACTCCGTGTCTTCGTGTTCCGGCGCCGAGGAGTTCGTGTCCTCATCCGCCAGATTGTTCTCTTCGGCGTCCGCCCCGGGACCGTACGCAACGGCGGCACGCCCCATTGCGGCGGCGACGTCGAGACCGAAGCGGACGACATCGGCTACAAATTCGCCGAGTCGGATGCGTTCCAACACCGGTTCCGAAAGGTCCTGCGTCAGCTCCCCCTGCCAAAGCTCGGCAAGGAATGCCTGACACTCATCACACGTGGCCACGTGATCGTCGAGGCTCTCGTCGTGGCCGTCGACGAAAGCAAAGAGAAGATCGTCGGTGGTGTTACATGATCTCACTGCCAGTCCTCCATGGGACCGCGCAGGGCACGGCGAGCGCGCAGGATTCGGGTGCGAACAGTATTGAGCGGCAACCCGAGCTCGTCGGCGATTTCCTGATAGGACAGGCACCCGTATTCCCTCATGACAAGCGGTTCCTTGAGGTCGGTGGGCAGCTCCTCGATCGCAGACCTGAGGTGAGCCGCCATTTCGTCGCGCATCGCTTCGCGTTCGGGTCCAACATCCGTCGGCGATTCCGGGAGGGTGTCGGCCGGGTATTCCTTGCGGCGCTGCACGGCATTGAGGGCGAGGTTGGTGGCGATCCGGTACAGCCAGCTGCGCACTGCTGCCTGGCCGCGGAAGTCCGGGAGGGCTTTGTAGGCCCTCACAAACGCATCCTGTGCCACATCTTGTGCCAACACCGGGTTCCTCACTATCCGCATTGCGGCTCCGTAGACGAAGTCTTGGTGCCGCCGGATCAATTCGCCGAACGCCTCTAGATCTGTCTCGACCGCGGCCACCAGCTCGAGATCAGTCAATCCCGCGTACTCAGGACGCCCTGAGCGGGTTGACCGTTCGCCCCGTGCCGGGGACCCCCTCGCTTCTGTACTCATCGCTTCCTTGTGGCACCTTGTGTTCTTTGACACGGATGAGGCCGTGGAGTTCTCCACGTTCCTGGGGAGCCGGCTGCAAACACCAGCCTAAGGGTTGAACAGGTCGCAGAAGAAACCTGGGAACTATCTCGATGACACCGGGTCTGAGAGTCGAACAACTCAGTTCATGCCGGGAGGTTGCACCATCTCCCGGTATGGAAGGCGTCGGTCGGGTGATCGTCTGTACCAACCCCCTCACAGATCTGCTTGATCGACGCCACCAAGGCTTGGGGCCCGCTTCTGCGGGCCCCAAGTCGTACCTCACGCGCTGATCAGTTAGCGTTGCTTCTCGTGGCACAGATCGGCATCAGAAGAGAACTCGACCCGCTCGAGCATCGCGTTGCAGTTGTCCCGCAATCAATCAACGTGCTCACCGAATCCGGGTGGGCCGTAGTGATCGAGAGTGGTGCAGGCGACGATGCCGGTTTCCCCGATGAGCAGTATCTCGACGCCGGAGCAACTGTCGGTGATGCTGCCGCCATCGCCGCCTGCAACATCATCCTCGGAGTGGGCGCTCCGACTCCCGACTGCGTGGCCGGCTTGGCCCGTGGCACGATCGTGGTGGGATTCCTCGACCCCTACGTTGACCGATCGTTGATGGACGCGTGTGCCCGCGCGGGGATCACGGCGGTCGCCGTCGAGGCCATCCCTCGCACGACGCTGGCTCAAGCGATGGACGCTCTGTCCTCGCAGACAAACATCGCTGGCTATGCCGCAGTTCTCATGGCGGCACAGGACGCCCCGAAACTCATGCCGATGATGGTGACAGCCGCAGGCACGATTGCGCCGGCTCGCGCTCTCATCCTCGGAGTCGGAGTAGCCGGATTGCAGGCGATCGCCACCGCCAAACGGCTGGGAGCGATTGTTCACGCCTACGACATCCGCCCGGAGACTGCCGAGCAAGTCGAGAGCCTCGGCGCCAAGTTTGTTGCCGCCCCGACCGCCGGCGCCGACGAGGGCGGCTACGCCGTGGAGGTCGAGGCGGATACTCAGGCCCAGCAGCACGCCGCACTGGCCCCTCACGTGGCCGAGTCCGACATGATCGTGACAACGGCACAGATCCCGGGACGCCCGGCACCGCGCCTGATTACGGCCGAGATGGTGGCGGCAATGCACCCCGGCTCGGTGATTATCGACATGGCTGCCGGCACCGGAGGCAACTGCGAGCTATCCCGGCCCGATGCCGTCATCACGGTGGACGGAGTCAGAATCCACGGCCCGACCAATCTGGCCGCTCAAGTCCCGGGCGATGCATCGCGAATGTACTCACGAAACCTCGTCGCGCTTCTGACTCGAATGCACGACGAAGGGCAAGAGAACATGGCGACAGATGCCATCTTCAGCGAGGCTGCCGTGATTCTCGATGGCGAGGTCAGGCATCCTCGCACTCGATCACTCTTGGGCCTGGAGGAAGCATGAGCGCCGTCTTCATCTCCGGCATCGTGATCTTTGTGCTGGCCGCATTTGTGGGGCTCGAGGTCATTTCGAAGGTACCTCCGACCTTGCACACCCCTCTGATGTCCGGCGCCAATGCAATCTCAGGCATCACGATTGTCGGCGCCCTGGCTGCCTCCGGGCTCGGTGAAGGCACCGCCGCAACGATCCTCGGATTCCTCGCCGTGACCACGGCCACAATCAACGTGGTTGGCGGATTCCTCGTGACAGACCGCATGCTCGAGATGTTCAAGAAGAAACCGGTCAAACGCGATGGTTGAAATCCTCTACCTGGCCGCGGCTGTCCTGTTCATCCTGGGACTGAAGATGCTCGGCTCGCCGCGCACCGCTCGCCGCGGCAACACGTTGGCTGCAAGCGGCATGTTGCTCGCCATCGTCGTCACGATGGTCGACGCCGAGATCCTGTCGTGGGGCGCCATCATTGCCGGGCTCATCGTCGGCGCTGCCATCGGAGCCGTCCTGGCACTGCGTGTCAAGATGACCTCCATGCCCGAGCTGGTGGCTGCCTTCAACGGATTCGGTGGTGCGGCCTCAACGCTCGTCGCTCTGGCTGAGTTGGAGCGCACCGATGCCGCCTTCTCTGGTGAGATTGGGAGTGTTGTCGCCGCGTCGCTGGCAATCGGAACCGTGACGTTCTCCGGCAGTTTCGTCGCGTTCGGCAAACTCCAGGGCCTGATCCCGGGTCGTCCGATGGGTTTGCCCGGTCAGCAGGCAATCAATGCGGTGCTCGCCGCCGGCGTGGTGGTTTTTGGTGTGTGGGGTGTCGTGGCCGGCGTAGTGGCCCCGTACTGGCTCATCGTCGTCGTGGCGTTGGCGCTCGGGGTAATGGGCGTGCTACCGATCGGCGGCGCCGACATGCCGGTCGTTATCTCACTGCTCAATTCGCTATCCGGCGTCGCCGCGGCAACGGCCGGTTTCATCATCGGCAACTCCGCTCTGATAATCGGCGGAGCCCTGGTTGGCGCCGCCGGAATGATCCTGACAGTTCAAATGGGCGAAGCCATGAACCGAACGCTTGCCAACGTGTTGTTCTCCGGCTTTGGCGGCGCCGCCACGGCCGGAGAGATGTCGGGCAAACCGGTCAACAGCGGCACGGCGGACGACGTTGCGATTGCGCTCGGCTACGCGGAGAGCGTCATCGTGGTGCCCGGCTACGGTCTCGCCGTCGCCCAGGCGCAGCACGCCACCCGGGAATTGGGCATGGCTCTCGAGGAGCGTGGAATCACTGTCGACTATTCCATCCACCCGGTCGCCGGACGTATGCCGGGTCACATGAACGTATTACTGGCTGAGGCCGATGTGCCATATGAACAGCTTTTGGACCTCGACCAATCGAATCCGCGTTTCGGGCAGACTGACGTCGTACTCATCGTGGGCGCCAATGATGTGGTCAACCCGTCGGCACGCGACGACGATCAAAGCCCCATCTTCGGGATGCCCATCCTCGAGGTTGACCATGCCCGCACCGTTGTGGTCATCAAACGCTCGCTGTCGCCGGGTTTTGCCGGTATCGACAACCCCCTGTTCTACTTCGACAAGACGATGATGTTCTTCTCCGATGGCAAGGCTGCGATGGAGGACATTCTCAAGTCCCTCAAGTCTCTCTGACAATGGATTTCAGAGATGTCCTGTACCGACGGAGGATGATCCGCCGGTACACCCCGGAGCCCGTCGACGCCGCGGCACTCGATCGAATCATCGACGCCGGCCTGCGTGCGCCCAGCGCGGGATTTGCCCAGGGGGTCGAGTTTGTGGTCCTCACATCCGACGAGTCGCGGAGCGCGTTGGCCATCGCCGCCAACGAAACGAAGTTCATCGAGCGCGGTTTCGAGCCCTGGTTGTCGGTGGCGCCGGTCCACATCGTGGTCGCCGTCGACCCCGATGTGTATCACCACAGGTACGCCCAGCATGACAAGACGTCCTCGTCGACCCCCTCTGAGTGGAGCGCGCCCTACTGGAGTGTCGACGCCGGCGCTGCCCTCATGCTGTTGCTCATGGCGACAACCAACGAAGGGCTTGCCGCAGGTTTTCTGGGGACTCACGCGTTCGAGAACCTCGGCGGCATCGTTGGGATCCCGGCACGATTCGAGACGATTGGCCTGGTGACCATCGGCCATGGTGACCCCTCGCCTGTGGTTGGCAGTGCTCGCCGCGTCAGGCGACCCCGATCTGAGACAGTGCATCGAGATCGGTGGAATGCGGGCCGGCGTATCTCGCCCGGTAGCTGAAGGAGTATCCTCGCCCGCTGATGCTCGAAGTCCTCGAACTCTCCAAGACCTACGGCCATATCGCCGCGCTGCGCGGCGTGAGCTTGCGCGTTGAGCGCGGACAGCTGCTTGGTTTCCTTGGACCCAACGGTGCCGGCAAGACCACCACCATGAGATCGGTCTTCGGGCTAGTTGCCCCCGACTCCGGTCAAGTCCGTTGGGGCGGGAATGAGATCACCGAAGAGGCGCGGCTCCGCTTCGGCTACATGCCAGAAGAACGCGGCCTCTATCCCCGGATGCGCAATCTCGATCAGGTGGCTTATTTCGGCATGCTCCACGGTATGTCGCGTCACAACGCCGAGTCTGAAGCCGCTCGATGGCTCAGCGAGTTTGGCCTCGCCGACCGCGCCAAGGATCGTCTCGAGGAGCTGTCTCACGGCAATCAACAGCGGCTCCAGCTGGCGGCTGCATTGGTTCACTCGCCGGACCTCCTGGTACTCGATGAACCGTTTGCCGGCCTCGACCCTCTTGGGGTTGCGGCGATGGGAGAGATCCTGGCTACCCAGGCCAATGCGGGAACCGCCGTGATCTTTTCGAGCCACCAACTCGATCTGGTCGAAGATCTCTGCGATGACGTGGTGATCATCAACGAGGGCTCGGTCGCCCTGGCCGGTGCGGTACGCCAGCTGCGGGCCGCCGCCCCTCACCGCCACCTACAGCTAGAAGTGCGAGATGCCCCGACCGACTGGATCGACACGCTCCGGGGCGCCGCGGTGATCGCCCGGGACGGCGACCGCGTCCGCCTTGACGTGAGCGAGGGTGTTGAGCTCTCCACGTTGCTAGAAGCCGCGCAAGAAGCTGGGGATGTCGTGGAGTTCAGCTACGAGCCTCCAAGCCTCAATGAAGTCTTCCTCGCGGCGGTCGGGCAATGACTCGCTGGCGAACACTGCTGCTCGTCGCACGGCGCGACTTCGTCGAGCGGGTCAAGTCGCGTGCGTTCCAAATCTCGACGGCACTCACGGTCGTTCTCGTACTGGCAGCGATCATCGTTCCCCAATTCTTCTCGGGGACAACAACTGAGTGGCGAGTGGCTGTTGTCGACGCTGACGCCAGCCAGGTGGCACTGACGATCGAACTCCTCCAGAGCTCTGACGACGTCATCAGAACCAGGGCCCGGAGCGCGCCCGATCGCGCTTCGGCGATCGAAATGCTCGCGAGCGGGGATGTGGACGTGGTTGCCATCGGCGGAGAGGGGGTGGTCACCAGCGACGGCACCTCCCGAACGTTGGCCACTTTGGCGTCCGCCGCACTCACCGCCATCGATCTGACTGATCGAGCGGAGCGGCTTGGTCTGTCGCCGGCTCAGGTCGCCGAACTCTTGGCGATCGATCAGGCACCGATCACATCGATCGATGGATCGGAGGAGGACGACGACAGCGGCGGGATGGAGTCGCTGGCCCTCTTCACGACCATCCTGCTGTTTGTATCCATCGTCACATACGGCCAATGGATTCTCGTCGGAGTCATCGAAGAGAAGTCGAATCGGGTGGTCGAAGTTGTCGTGGGTACCGTGCCGCCACGACTCCTGCTGACCGGCAAGGTTCTCGGCATCGGTCTCCTCGGCCTGATCCAGCTGATCGTCATCGGGATCGTTGCATTCGTCGCGCTGCGCGCCACCGGCGTCGCCGACCTCCCCGAGACCACAGGACCGGCTGTGATCGCTACGGCTTTCTGGTTCCTCCTCGGGTTCGCGTTCTATGCCACCGCCTATGCCGCCGCCGGCTCACTCGTTTCACGACAAGAGGAAGCGCAGAACGCAGCATTCCCACTGACCATGATCATGATGTCGGCATACTTCATCGCGACGTTCTCGATCAGCGGTGACAACCCGATTATCAAGATTGCATCGCTGCTTCCACCGTTCGCTCCGATGACCATGCCGCTTCGTATCGCGCTCGGCCGTGCTGAGGCTTGGGAAGTCGCGGTATCTTCGACCTTGATGATCCTCGGCGTGTGGCTTCTGATCCGCGTCGCCGCTCGCATCTATCGTGGCGGCATCCTCAGAGCCGGTGGCAAGATTCGGCTCAATGAGGCGTGGAGATCCTCCGAAGGCTGAACTGCCCGCCGGTTCCGTCGGTTTCGACACCCGTGTGGCGTACAATGACCTCCCCGACCGGAGCCCATGTGACGGCACGCAACTTCACGTCTGAATCCGTAACCGAAGGCCATCCCGACAAGGTCGCCGACCGAGTCTCAGATGCCATCCTCGATGCGTATCTCACACAAGACCCACAGAGTCGAGTTGCCTGCGAAACTCTCGTCACCGGAAACCGCATGGTCATCGCAGGCGAGATTGCCAGCAAAGCAGAGGTCGATGCCGCGGCCATCGCCAGATCCGTGATAGCCGAAATCGGTTATGACCATCCCGATCTTGGATTTGATGCGGCGACTTGTGATATCGAGATCCACCTCGGCATTCAGTCCTCGGACATTGCAATGGGAGTCGCCGAAGCCGAGGAGTGGCGCAGCGGCGTTGCCCGCGGCGACGAATTCGACCATCAGGGCGCTGGTGACCAGGGCATGATGTTTGGATACGCCACGGCGGAGACGGCCGAGTTGATGCCGCTGCCGATTCACCTGGCTCATCGACTGGCCGAACGGCTCGCCTCGGTCCGCAAGTCTGGATTGCTGGACTATTTGCGCCCCGACGGCAAAACGCAGGTGACGTTCGAGTACGACAACTCCGGGCGCCCCGTCCGCCTCGATACCGTTCTCATTTCTACCCAGCATGACCCTGGCGTTGACCGCGACACGCAGCTGATGCCGGATCTCGTCGAGAACGTGATTCGTTCCAGCCTGCCGGCAGAGTTCGCTGATGATGACGTCCGCACCATCGTCAATCCGACAGGTCGGTTCGTGATCGGCGGTCCGGTTGGAGATGCCGGGTTGACCGGACGCAAGATCATCGTCGATACGTACGGTGGAATGGCTCGCCATGGCGGAGGCGCATTCTCCGGCAAGGACTCCTCCAAAGTCGACCGCTCGGCTGCCTACGCCACACGTTGGGTTGCCAAGAACATCGTGGCGGCAGGGGCTGCAACCAAATGTGAAGTCCAGGTGGCGTACGCCATTGGGGTGGCTCGCCCGGTGTCGATATTCGTGGACACGTTCGGTACCGAGATTGTCGATCCGGACAAACTGGCTGTCGCCGTCCAAGACATCTTCGACCTGCGACCGGGCGCAATCGTCAGCCAGCTCCAACTACAGCGACCGGTTTTCAAACAAACAGCCGCCTACGGCCACTTCGGCAGAATCGGCGACGGGTTCACCTGGGAACGCACAGATAGAGTCGACGACCTGAAGCGAGCTCTCGGGCTGTAGGTGGGACCGTATCAAGGGGCCGGCGGGCACCTCGCCGCCGCGGCCACGCGACTCCCGCTCGCTTCACGGTGCGACGCAACGTTCGCCTTTTCACACTACCTCCGCTGCCCCCTCGCAAGCTCGGGTACTTCCCCCAACCGTGACCCGCCCAAAGCGACGTGTCACGGGGGAAGAGATGTCCTGGGCTGGAGCTGCGCAGCAGCTCCCAAGGAACGCCGCAGGCGTTCCCGACGACGCACCCTGAATCGCACAGTCACCTCCGGTGCTCGGGGCAGCGAACAGCCACTGCCGCTAGTTCGGTCTTATATCTTGCACTGGCGATTTTGGTCCGTACTTGGGCGCACCGGCGCGCGACTTCTTCAGAAGGACCACTACCCGTCGACGCTGCGGTCGGTATGGCTCGAGCAAGTCCAACATCCTCTGATCGCCGGCCCGCGGCTCGCCGGCCAGTAGCCATGCCACCGTGTTGGGGAGGTGGAAGTCCCCGATCGGGACCGCGTCTCGGTCACCCCATGCCACCCCCATCACATGTCCCGATGTCCATGGACCGATGCCCCGAATCGCCTCGAGCCGTGAATAGGCCGACTCCCGATCCATGGAGAGAGCTTCCTCGAGTCGCTTGGCACGCCGCGCCGCCTCACGTAGAATCACCGCTCGGCTCCGCTCGATGCCGTGGCGATGCATTTCCTCGTAATCGAGGCCGGCCAGCTGAGACGGATGAGGCGGCAGCCGTAGTCCCCCAGGCCCGGGAGCCGGCTCACCGAAGGCCTTGACCAAGCTCCGATAGCTTTCTTTGGCACTGCCGCTGGTGACCCGTTGGCCAAGAATGGTCGGTGCCAGTACGTCGAAGATGCGTCCCGTTGCACCGAGTCGCAGCCCTCGATTGCGCCGGGACAACTGGGCGACCAGACCGTTGCCATCCGCCAATACGTCTGGTTCATCATTGAAGCCCACGAGCCGGGGCACGGTCTCCAGCTCGGCGGCTGCGCCGGGTCCCCACGCCTCGGCCACCAGTTTGTCGCGCTCCATGTGGAGGGCCAGCTCGACCTCACCTGCTTCGTTGTGGGCCGCCAGGCGGAACACGCCCCGGCCTGACTCTGTTGTGTTGCCTCCCGGCCCAAGAATGGCGAACCAGGTAGCGGCGAGATCGAAGGGCTGAGGCGCGACAAGGCGGCGATGCAAAGACACGATGCAACGCTACCTGCTGGTACCTTGCTAAACCTCGCCCAACAAAGCGCCGAGAACTACAAACAACACACGACCACGTTGATCAACGACAACGCCCACGAGGGGACAAACCGTGACCGACAGAACAGATGACGGCGATCAGGGATCAAGCAGCGATGATCTGATCCGACAGGCCCGCGCCGAATACGAGCCCACTGAGTACGGGAATGTTCCCCCCGCTCAACCCCCGGCCTCGAGAAGCGAGACTCCGAGTTCGGACTCGCCACCCATCTCTCGCCCGTCGGACTATGTCCGCTCCGAATACCAGGATCAGCCGGTCGGCGGAGGCGCAGTTGCCCCGACCTATCAGGCCGAGACTCCTTCATTCTTCTCCCGATATGGACGGCTGCTGCTATTCGGCGTCGTAATCCTGGGCTTCATCGCCTACAGCCTGTTTGACAAGACCAAGGCTGTCGACGACCTCGCTGTCGGCGATTGCCTGCTCATGCCTGCCGAGGAGGAGATCACCGACGTCGAGACGGCCGACTGCGAGGGTGAGCACCAGCTCGAAGTATTCGCAATCGTCACGCTGACTGCGACCAACGGATCGCCCTATCCCGGTGATGACGAGGTAGCCGGTGGCATCTTCGACCTCTGTATGCCCCGCTTCGAACCCTACGTCGGGGCCACATTTGAGGACTCCATCTGGTGGGTAAACGCGATCTACCCCTCTCCCGAGAGTTGGGAAGAGGAGAACGATCGCAAGGGAAAATGTGTCGTCTTCCAGCCTGGTGCCGGCGATGACGTGATCATGCTGTCCGGGTCCGCCCGCGGCTCGAACCAGTAGGTCACGGCTGGTGAAGTAATGCGCAGCGCCTGCGCGTGCCGGCTGGCGATGATCAGCTGGCGCGGTACCGCTAGCGTGGCGCCATGCGCCGTACCTTCACGACCCTGCTGTCTCTCACATTTGTCCTCGCGGCTTCCCCTGCCGCCCTGTCTCAAGACAGTGGTCAAACCACTAATTTCGATTGCGGCACCTACCGATTCGTCGTATGCGACGGATACTTCACCGACGCCGCCAACATTGTCGATGACGACGCGGCAGTCGAGGCTGTCATCGATGCAGTCGTGACCCGGCACGGCAATCAGATCGCCGTCGTGACGGTCGCCGACAGCTCGCCCGAGAGTCCACGGGAGTTCGCGCAGAATCTCGGCAATACCTGGGGAGTCGGCGGTCCCGATCAGGATGGCGTCGTCATCCTCGTTGACATTGCGGCCAGAACAACCGAGGTCCGAACCGGCGATGGCATCACCCTCGATGCGGACCGCATCGCCGGAGCCGGCAACAGCCTCTTCGGAATCGGCGACTTCGAAGGTGGCCTCAAATCGATCGTCGGCAGCCTCGAGCAAGGGCTCCAAGATGAAGCCGCCGGCATTACCCCCGGAGTGGGCGGCGATACCAACCGCAGCTACATCTGGTGGATTCTCGGAGCTGCCGCACTCGGCGGTGGCGGATTCGTGGCGGCACGTGCTCGCAGCAAACGTCGCGATGAACGTTTCTGGGTCCGCGCCGAGTTGGTGGATGATCTACTGGCCAAGCTCGATGTACCGGGGCATGAACTCCCGCAACTCTCCGAGTACACCGTGTCGCTGACCGAACCAGCAACAGCGGCGCTGTTGAGTACCGCCAGCGCCATCGAGACGATGCGGGCGATTGGTGCCGGGGTGCGGCCTGATGATGACACGATTCCACCGTTGTGCGCCGCCGAGCTGGTGGCGGTGATCGACCGTAAACGCCTCCTCGCCGAAACTGAGATTCCACTGGAGTTGGCGGCATCGGACGAGCGCAACATCCTTGAACAGGCCGTGCAAGATGCCGCCCGCATGGCACGAGATCGCGACATCAGCGACGATCAGTTCGAGGTGAATCGCAACGAACTCGAACGCCTCGTCGCATCGCTGCGCCCGCATCGTGTGGCCGCCGACCGCAAACGGTTTGGAACCGCAATGAGCGATCGTTCGGTCGACACGACTCATGGGGCGGCAACATTGACCGATGCCGCCGATCGATTCCTCGAGGCGGCCCCGGCGTTCGATCCCGCAGACCCCCTCGAGCAGAGCATCGCCGACATGGCCGATGTCTACGACACGGCCGTCGCCAAGACTGCTCGCCTCGAGGAATTGCTTGATCGGCTTCCCGCCACAACCGCCCGGCCCGCCGTGGCGGCTGCTCTGGCCGACGTGAGCGACGACCTCGACGCATCCGTCGAGGAATACGAGACAATGCGCCGCAAACTCGAGAGGGAGGGCACCGCTCTCGAGGCCGATGGGCTCGACACGGCGGCGATCGCGGCCCTCCTGTTGATGAACCACGATGAGACCAACGTTGGAGAATTCATCGCGGCGTACAACTCGAATCGCAACCGCGGGCTCGATCCGGGCGAATCGGTGGAGCTGGCATTGGCCGGCCTGCGCCATCCGTCTGACATCAAGCTGGTGCGCGCAGAAGCCGTTCGCCTCGGGCTGCCGGTTTCGATCACCACCGCCCTGCTGCGGCGCCGCGACGACGGTCCCCAGGTGTACGAACAGTTGCTGCGTGAGCTGGCATCCGAGGGAATCGAGGGCGACACCCGACGCACGGTCGCCGGAATCCTCGCCGTGTCGCTCGAACCGGCCCAAGCCACAGCCCGCTGGATAGAGGCCCACAAGGCGCTGGCCGATCTCGGCCTCGACGGCTCATACGCCGATGTCGCCGCCGCTTTCGGCGCCTCCGACCATCGTGGCCCGCGACGCTTCGCCTTGGCCTATGCCGCGCAACGCCAGGCGTTGGCTCGCAGCGCTGTGGATGGAGTTGACCGCTTCGCTCCGGAACTGGCACACGACGGAACGCAGTACCAGACGGACAGCTGGACGCGCGACCGGATTCCACCCGGCCTATACGACTTCGACCCGTTCACACTCTTGTACTACCACTGGGTGATCACCCGCGGTCACCATGGTTCGATGGGGTGGGAGCCGATCTATCGCGATCAGTCATGGTCCCAGGACCGCGGTTCATGGTGGGACCAGGGCGGATTCAGCGGATGGGGTGGCGGCGGTGGCTTCAGCGGTGGAGGCGGCTCATCATCATGGGGCGGCGGCAGCTGGGGCGGCGGTGGTTTTGGCGGCTGGAGCGGCGGTGGCGGCTTCAGTGGCGGTGGCGGCAGCTCGAGCTGGTGATCCGTTGACTCCTCACCGCATCGACTCGACACAAAACGACCGGGTGAAGGCCTGGCGCAAGCTGCACGGGCGCCGGGAACGCGATCGTCAGGGCTTGTGCCTCATTGAGGGCGTCCGCGAGCTATCGCGAGCACACGGCGCCGGGCTGCAGTTCAACGACGTCTTGGTTAGTGACGAGGCCGGCCCCACGGAGCAGGAATTGGCTGAGGCAATTGCCGGCGACGGTGCTCAGCAGTTCGCCCTCGGTGGGGCAGCACTCAACAAGGTGTCGGTGCGCAGCAACTCGGCACAAATCATCGGCGTCGCCAAGACACCGGCCTTTTTGTTGCAGGACCTCTCACTGCCCGACACTCCTCTGGTTCTCATCGCCGACTCCATCGAAAAACCGGGCAACCTCGGGGCGATGATTCGCAGCGCCGACGGTGCCGGCGTGAATGCCGTGATTGCCGCCAATCCGATCTCTGACCTCGCCAACCCCAGCGCCATTCGTGCTTCTCAAGGCGCCCTGTTCGCCTTCCCGGTGGCGCAGGGATCGCCGATGGCGATCAAGGAGTGGCTGACCGCCAGGGGCGTTCGCATCGTTGCCGCCGCGGCCGATGCCACCACAGAGCTGTGGGAATACGATTTCACCGCCCCAACGGCAATCGTGATCGGCAGTGAGCACGCTGGGCTGTCTCCCGAATGGAGATCCGTCCGCCGTCTCGCCATTCCCATGGCGGGCATGAGCGACAGCCTCAACGCCTCAGTTGCCGCCGCGGTCATGATGTACGAGGCCCAACGGCAACGGGAACGGGCGTAGGACGCCCGTTCCTTGGGCGGCGCGAGCGCCGCCAGGGCAGGTGGATACGCGACCGAGAGACCGCCTAGCGGCCCGTTGCTTGGGAGCTGCTGCGCAGCTCCAGGCAACACCACCGATCGACGGAATCCATCTATGCCCAGGTGAGATCCTCAATCACAGCAAGGAAGCAAATCCGACATATCATCAGGCGATGAGAGCCGATGCCCTACGAGTTGCAGAGATCTCCCTCGACGGCAAGCTCGATCTCGCGCTCATCATCGGTGAGTTCCTCACCTCCCGGAGGGATGCGGAGCTCAATCCGGGCATTCGACCCGACAACGATTATGTCCCAACCCGGCTCGTTTAGCAGGGCGGTCGCGCCAGTCCTTTCCTGTGGGTCGAGGGTCCGCCTGTGCCATACCGCATCATCGTCGGCACTGACGTCACCAGCTCCAATGTCAACGAACCAAACCTCCACCGGACCGGCGCACTCATTGCGTACGTAGCCGCCCCATCCAAGAACACCGGCAGAACACGATACGAGCGCAAGCACGCAGATCAGCCCGAACGTTAGGGCTCGCAACAATTGCAGGCGGATGCGCACGTTTCGTGGTTTCATTTCACCGGTCCTCCCCCGGGCAATCTCGGTAGCCAGGGACCCCGCCCGGTGTTCTTAGAGACCTCGAGGTTGTTGTCGGGCATCAGCTTGCGGCAGACCAGGCTTGCTTGGCACCGTCGAGGACATCCTAAGGCGCCATGACGCGGGTTAGGGTCCACGCGGCCTCAGTGCCGCGGACAGTCGATGCCACGGTAAGAGCGATGTGGCGTCGTCGTCCTCTCCCGGCTTACGTGGTACTTGATACGTGATACTTGATACGTGTTCCTTGATCGAACGTATGTTCGATGGTACGTTTGGCGGCCCTACTCGAGAGGCCGCACTTCCCGATGCTCGGTCAGAGATCGTTCCATGACCTTGGTACGCCACTGTTTGACGTGTCGTTTGTGATCCTCGACCTGGAGACCACGGGCGCCACGGCGGCCAGCTGCGAGATCACCGAGATGGGGGCCGTCAAGTACCGGGCCGGCGAGCTGGAGGGCACATTCCAGACGTTGGTCAACCCGAACGCGCTGATCCCGCCGACGATCACGGTTCTTACGGGCATCACGCAGGCCATGGTGATCGATGCTCCGAAGATCGACGAGGCAATGGCGTCTCTTCTCGAGTTCATCGGGGGCGCGGTGATCGTCGGGCATAACATCCGCTTCGACATGTCGTTCCTCAACGCCGCCGCCCAACGGCTCGGCTACGGCAAACTACCGAATCGAACCGTCGACACGTTGGGGCTGGCGCGACGGCTGGTACACAGCGAGGTTCGCAACCTCAAGCTCTCGAGCCTGGCAGCGCACTTTCGCTCCCCTACCAAACCAAATCACCGAGCCCTCGAAGACGCCAAGGCCACTGCCCACGTCTTCTTCGAGCTCCTCGAACGAGCCGGCAGCGTGGGCGCCACATACCTCGAGGACCTGCTGCGACTCCCCACCGCAAAGGGCCGGCCGCACTACGACAAGTTGTCATTGACCGATCGCCTCCCCC
>JAAELU010000621.1 GCA_024226255.1 bacterium
CTTAACATTGGCGCTGAAGAACCCGCCCGGCTCCGGTTGGTTGGCGATCGAATCGACGATCCCCTGATACTGCCGGTCCTGCACGCGAATCCTGGCCCTCATGCCGCGATCGAGTTGGTCCACCTTCGATTCGTGAACGGTAACCCTCGCCTGCATCTGAGAGAGGTCCGGCAGGTGGAACAGCGACTGCTGCTCGCGTACCATGGCCCCCTCTTCAATCTGAGGCTGCTGGGCTCCAAACCGGTGCCTGCCGGTCTGGTTGGCGTAGACGGCCATCCCGTCCTGCGGTGCCAGCACGACGCACTTATCGAGCTGTGCCTCCAAGCGGCCGAGGCGAGCCTCCTCCAGGTCGAGCGACGCTATTTCGGCGTTCCATCTCGCCAGGGCCGTGTCGCGCTTGCTGTTGAGATCTTCGAGCATCTTTGCCCGGGTGAACTTCTCCAGCACGTTCTTGGCCGTGTTGGCCGAGTCGAGTTCCAATTGGGCCCGTTCCACGGCAAACTCCTGGGCCTCGCGTTGCAGCGGACTGACGTATCCCTTGCGGAACATCCGTTGCGTGTGTTGCAGCGAGTTCTCCGCGCTGCGGAGGTTCTCCATGGCGATCTTGATCTGTGCCTCGAGATCCTGAAGCTCCTGGTTGTAGGTGCCTTCGATATACTCCTGCACGGCGATCTTGGCGACGCTGTGGTCCTTCTCGGCCTGGATATGGGCCGCCTTGGCCTTCTCATGGACAATCTTCTGCTGGTTGATCTGCTCCTCGAGTTGAGAGGAGTCGAGCCGCACCAGCTCCTCATCCTGCTTGACCATCTTGCCGTCCTCGACGATCCAGAGGATCGTGCTGCCGCCGGCCACCCCGCACTTGATCTCCTTGTTGTTCGCACTCTCCAGGTTGCCGTCCTCGGTGATCGTTATCAGCAGCTCGCCCTTGTCGACGATGTGGGTCAACAGTTGGCTGCCGGTCGAAGAACCCAGGCTCCCAGCCAGCATGACGGCCCCGACCGCCGTCAACCCGACAACCGCGATCAACACAATCGCGGGCAGCACCCATCGGCTGCCGCGGCCTCGTCTCGACGTGGGGTTGATCCGGTCCGTTGCGTCTCGCGCGCCGAGCACATTGGAGACCGTCGGCCGTTCTCCTTCAGAAGTTGTGGCCATGACGACCTCCTATCATCCATATCGGACAAATGGCCATATCGGGCAAATGGCACGACGCAACGTCTAGCCCGGACTATTCTAACCCCGCAACCGGCCGGTGAGTACCGCGGATCTCGCGGAATTCAACGACACTCCCGCTTAGGGGGGGCATCTGTGCCGACCGCTCCGCGGGGGGACGCTCGTTCGGACCGGTGGGCGGTTCCGGCGGCGTCGGGC
>JAAELU010000622.1 GCA_024226255.1 bacterium
GCCGATGCGGAGAACCTCGGCAACGCCATCATCGAGATGCGGGAGCAGGTCCGGTTGTGCATCCGTTGCTACAACGTCACGGCTCAAGAGCAGTGCATGATCTGCACCGACGTGCGCCGCGACCCGACTGTGATTTGTGTGGTGGAGCGGGCTCAAGACATCGCCGTGCTCGAGCGGACTCAGGAATTCAAGGGTCGCTACCACGTACTCGGCGGATCGATCTCACCGATTGAAGGCATCGGCCCAGATCAACTCCGTATGCGCGAGCTGGTGGCCCGTCTCGACATCGAAGGTGTGCGTGAGGTGATTGCCGCCACCAACCCGACCGTCGAGGGGGACACCACGGCGCTGTATCTATCGCGCCTCCTCAAGCCGCTCGACGTCGTTGTGACCCGGCTCGCCAGCGGCCTCCCCGTCGGCGGCGACCTCGACTACGCCGACGAGATCACCCTGGGCCGCGCCCTTGCCGGCCGCAAACAGATCTGATGCGGACCATGCAGATGTACGTGCTGCCGGCAGCGGACCGGTGTCCTCAGCAACCCACCCCGGCGTGGCGCTACTCGTTGATTTCCGCCAGTGGCTCGAGCACTACAACCGCGGTTTCGGTGGGCCGGCGCGCCGCATAGGCATCCAGATCGGAATCGATCTCGCGCCACCGGTCCCATAGTCGAGCTCGTTCGTCGCCGTCGGCGGCGCGCCCGGTGACCTTGTGTTCGCCCCCGGGGAGATCGACTCTCGCTTCCGGTTGTGCCTGGAGGTTGAGCCACCACGCGGGTTCGGCTTCACCCCAACCGTTCATGGCCATTGTTACGAGGTTCGGGCCATCCTCGAAGTAGCCCACGATTACAGCCCGCTCCTGACCGCTGCGCCGCCCCGTTGTCGTGAGACGCATCATTCCGTAGCTGTCACCCTTCGGGCGTCTGAGCCCAAACCGTCCCCCAGTGATGCGGTACAGGCCACGGTGGATCCGCCAGGCAAGACGGATGAACCATCGCGGCGGAAGCCGCGGTTCTTTCACAGCGTCCGACACCAGCACTCCTCGTTTGGGTAACAAGAAGGCTAGTTACAGTCGCCGACGCTGGCACCGCACGGCACGATGGCGGTCTGGCCGACGCGACACGCCATGTTGATCTATCCACTGTTTGCCATCGCCGCCGCGCTGCTAGCTGCCGCGACGATCAGGCCGGGCCAATCGGATACGTCCGCGCAGACCGGGGGTCAGTAGCCGCCTTCGGCCGTCTTGCCCTTCACCAGGTCGACAGAGTTGCTCGTACCAATGCGATCGGCTCCGGCCTCGATCAGCTTGTAGGCAAACTCCTTCGAGCTGATGCCCCCGCTGGCCTTGATCAGGACCTCGTCGCCGACAACTTCACGCATGAGCCGTACGTCTTCGACTGTCGCTCCACCAGCTTCCTTGCCGGTAGAGGTCTTGATGAACCGTGCCCCGGCGGTCTTCGCAAGGGTGCAGGCGGCGACCTTCTCGCTATCCGTCAGGAGCGCCGTCTCGATGATGACCTTGACAGGAATGTCGCCGCAGGCTTTGACGACCTCCTGGATGTCCTCGAGGACGAGGATGTAATGCTTGCTCTTGATGGCGCTGACATGAATCACCATGTCAATCTCCTGAGCCCCTCGGTTCACGATGGCGTCCTGCGCTTCAAAGGCCTTGGCGATCGGTGTCATCTGGCCATGCGGGAACCCGACGACGGCAATCGGGATCACATCGGATCCCTCGAGCCTGTTGGCAACGTACTCAACGTCCCCGGAGAACACACACACCGACCTGAAGTGGTACTTCATCGCCTCCTCGCACACGCGATCGAAGTCCTCCTTCTTGGCGTCTGT
Source organism: bacterium (assembly GCA_024226255.1). Classification (GTDB taxonomy): domain Bacteria; phylum Actinomycetota; class Acidimicrobiia; order Spongiisociales; family UBA5794; genus JAHEJX01. Next base: position 1,846 of record JAAELU010000622.1, read on the forward strand.
CCGGAGCAGTGTGTGGTCTATGACCCGGGCGAGTTCCCTGTCGTAGTTCTCGTCCGTCAATTCTTCCTCCTATTCAGGATGGTCCTGACCGTACTGCTGCGTCGCCCTGACTAGAAACCGACATCCAAAGGCCGATCGACGTCAGCGACGCCGAGTACGTGAACGGCCCCGACCGCGAGCACGACGAGTAATCCGCCAGAGATCTGGAGAATCGACAGGCTCTGATCCAGCAAGACCCACGCCGCGGCTGCGGCGATGAGCGGCTCAGCAGTTGCAACGACTCCCGCCACACCTGAGGCAATCCTTCGAAGTGCCGCGAACTGGGCGAGAAACGGCAACGCCGTGCCACCGACTCCGATCCAGACCAGCTCTGCCCAGGCGGTATTCGAGAGATCCGTTGGGAAGGTCCACAGAGGCAGAACGACTACCCAGAAGACAGAGGCAAACACAAAACCCCACGTGATTGTCGTTACCGCTCGCAGGGTCTTGCCGAGGTGTTCGCCGATCAGGAAGTACGAAGCGAACAACGCCGCGGACGTGACGCCGGACGCCAAGCCGAGTACGTCCAGGTCATCAAGTACCCATGCCTCGGTGATCAACACCACTCCGATCAGCGCAACCGCAGCCGTCACCCAAGTAACGGGCCGAATTTCGCGACCCTGCACGATTGCCATCCATGCCAAGACAAAGAACGGCCCGATGAATTGCAGGGTGGCGCCCGGACCCACTCCCAGCCGATCGATGGCCCAGTAGAACGTCAGCCCGACGAGCGCCAAGTTGAGGCCCAAGGCTGCCAGCCATTTGATTTGCCCGTCCATGCCGAGCAAACCCTTCCGCCACGCATAGGGCACGAGCACAGCTGAGGTAATCAACGCACGGGCTTGCGAGACCCGGGCCGGATCGGCTTCCGAGAACAGGTCGGCCGCGATGGCGCCGCTCACCCCGTACAAGGCTGCGGCGGCGAGGGCAAACAAGATTCCGGCTGTGGATTGCTCCTTCAAGGGCGACAGCGTACCGGTGGCCGGCCCCGCTCCGGGAAGCGCGGCTGCACCGACGATGCGACAATGGCGCATGCGGCTCGTCTACCCCGACCCTGAGCTTGTTTCCGACGCGGTTCGGATCCGAAAATGGAGCTTTGACGACCTCGACTGCATTGAGACAGCCGGGCGCGACCCTGAGATACCGAAGGGCACGACCGTCCCAGCCGTGTTCACCGTTGCGGAAGGTCGAGCCTTCGTTGAGCGGCAGTGGTCGAGGAACGACGACGGACAAGCCCTGGCCCTTGCCGTAGCGGAAGCCGGGTCGAATGACGCGGTGGGCCACATGTACCTTGGGTCGACGCGAGTCGAGCGGCAGTGTCGACTCGGCTACTGGCTTATCCCCGACGCCCGACGCCAAGGGATTGGGACGAGTGCCATACGCCTGATCAGTCGGTGGGTCCTGACCGAGAACGAGGTCTACCGGCTCGTCGCCGAGGTCCACCCGGACAACCTCGCGTCCCGCCGTTTGCTGGAGAAGTGTGGGTTCTCGTTGGAGGGCACGCTGCGGTCGTGGCTATGGATCGACGACCAGCCGCACGATGCCCTCCAGTACTCCTTGCTGCGGTTCGACCTGAGCCACGAGTAGCAAGCACACATGCTTCGGTTCGTTGCGCTCGGCGAGATGATCCAGTGAGAGACCGGGCGTCGCTCCGCCTTGGCTGCGCGCCGTAGGCTACTGCCATGCAGCCCACAGTCTGGGCCGTGAGCGCAAGCTCGGGCCACACGTTTACCAAACCGACGCTGCCCTCGATCACTCTCATTGCGGGAGTGGGAATTGACGGAGACGCCCACGCCGGTGAGCTGGTCAAGCACCGCTATCTGGTTGGCAAGGACTCAACTCAGCCGAACTTGCGGCAGGTGCATCTCATCCAGAAGGAGTTGTTCGGCGAGCTGGCTGCGCAGGGACATAGGGTTGCCGCCGGCGAACTCGGCGAGAACATCACGACCGAAGGTATTGACTTGCTGGCCCTTCCGACCGGGACGCTGCTGCGCATCGGGTCCGAAGTGACTATCGAGCTGACCGGTCTGCGCAATCCGTGCCCCCAGATTGATGAATTCCAGGAAGGCCTGATGCGCCGCCTCCGCTACCGCGACGAGAGTGGCCA
>JAAELU010000623.1 GCA_024226255.1 bacterium
ATCAAAAACTCGTCGATCCAATACACCTATCATGCGGGGGAGCCGGGCCCGTTCGCCCTACCCGCCATGAAAAAGCAGATCGACGAGGCATGGGGGGCGGATTCCGGCGAGCTACTCGGTGTTGCCGAGGTCGAGGCCTTCGCGCCCGGTTGCGCCAATAGGGACGGCGTGCACGCCAACGAGATGGCGGTTTTCACCTGGTCGATAAACCCCGCTACCGGCGAGGAATGCACCGATGGCGAGATCGGCGAGAACATCATCACCTCTTACACCTACTCGGCCCAGCCACTGTTGAACTACCGCAGCCACGATCTGGTGCGCCGGGTCGAGAACTGTTCGTGCGGATGCACCTGGGCCAAGCTCGAGGGCGTGGTGCTGGGGCGCACCGACTACATGGTCACGGTGCGCGGCACCAACGTCTATCCGACGGCGGTCGAAAACCTGCTCGGCGAGACCGAGGGCGTCAGCCCGTTCTACCAACTCGTGCTCGACCGGATCGACGAGAACGACCGCATGACCGTCGAATTCGAGCCGACCAAGGCGGTGCCCGAGGGCGAGTGGAATGCTCTCGCCAAAGCGGTGCAAGAGCGTATCCATCAAGCGCTGCACGTGCGCCTGGAGACCAAGGTAACTCCGCCCGACAGCCTGCCGCGTTATGACCTCAAGACCAAACGCA
>JAAELU010000624.1 GCA_024226255.1 bacterium
CCGGCGGCTTCGTTGTTCCATACGATGCTGTTGATGAGGCTGATGCTGCCGTTGTTGCTGGTCATCATGCCGCCCCCGCCGTGGCTGGCGTTATTGCCGCTGACGGTGGCGTTGACGAGGGTGACGACAGCGGTGCTGCGGCTGGCAATGGCACCGCCGTAGCCGTCAACCACTCCATCGGTATCTTCGGCCAGGTTTCCGGAGAAGAGGCAGTTGGTGTAGGTGGCGGTGCTGCCCGCGAAGGCATGGTAGACGGCGCCCCCCCACAGGCCGCTCTGGTTGCCGACGAAGGTGCAATTGGTGGCGGTGAGAGTGCAGCCGGTGATGCTGTTGATCGCGCCCCCGTAAAAGTTCAGCGCGGTGTTTGTCTCGAAGGCACAGCCCGTCAGGGTGACGCTGCTGCTGTTGGCGTTTCTCATGGCGCCGCCATAGCTGGCGATGTTGGTGTGGAAGTTGCAGTCGGTGAAGCCGGGTGTGGAATCGGAATTTTCAGTGAAGACAGCGCCGCCGGTGCGATCCGCCACGCAGTTGGTGAAGAGACAATCTTCGATAGTGGGGCTGCCGGAGCTGTTGTAGAGCCCTGCGCCGTCGCGCTGCGAACTCGCTCCGTCGGCGAGTCCGTTGCTGATGGTGAAGCCGTCGAGCACGGCGGTGGCATCGGTCCCGGAACTGGTGACGACGTGGTAGGCGTTGTCGCCGGTCGGCGTTCCGGCTCCGTCATTGCCGTCGAGGTCGCCGCTGAGGATACTCGGGTAGGCATCGGGATCGCGATCGGCGAGGCCAGGATCGGGGGTGGCACCGCCCGGTGTGGGAAACCCGCCGAGGACTTCCACTCCGTCGAGCAACTGGAAGGTCGCGCTGCGGTCGGTTCCGCTGTCGGGCAGGTAGGTTCCCTGCGCCACCCAGATGTCGGTGCCGGAGATCACGAAAGCGAGCGCGTCCTGCAGGCTATCGAAGGCCGTGGCCCAGGAGAGGCCGTCGCCGCCCGGGGCGGCATTTGCATCGACGTAAACGACGTCAGGAATCACGATGCTGATAGCGCCTGCGGAGTAGTCGACGACGTAGCCGTCCGGAAGGCCGGTGACGTTGGCAAAGGGGCCGGTGACCGTTCCCGCCGTGGCGATGGTGTAGCTGCCACTGGTGGGAGGGTTGATGATGGAGACCACCAGATCACCCCCGGTGACATCGAGGGTGCTGGTGACGGCGAGCAAGTCGGCGGTGGCACCATCGATCTCACAGGCAAAGTCGCCATTGAGGGTGAGGTCGCTGCCAGCGGTCAGGGTGCCGACGGAGGTTCCGGGAGCGATCGTTCCGCCGGAATTGACCGTCACCGCTCCGTCGATGCTGCCGGTCCCGTCAAGGGTGGCGCCGTCGGCTACGGTCACGGTTCCGGTTCCGGTCGCCGATCCGGAGCTGTTGGAAATGCTAAGCGTGCCGTCATCGATGGTGGTTCCGCCGGAGTAGGTGCTCGCGGCGTTCAGCTCGAGTCGGGCGCTGCCCAGCTTTACGAGGCTGCCGTTGCCAGTGATCAATCCTGAGAATGTTCCCGCCACGTTGCCGTTCCCGGGGCGGAAGACAGCGCTGTTTATGAGGCTGATCGTTCCGTCCCCGTCATGGAGTTCGCCGGCGGTCTGGGTGATGCCGTCGATCTCGAGCGTGCCGTCCGTGTCGATCTCCGTTCCGAAGGTGGTCTGCAGGCAGTC
>JAAELU010000625.1 GCA_024226255.1 bacterium
CGTGCTACTTGATACGGGTCTCAACGGACCTTGATGTTGATCCACACCAGCTTGTGATCGCTGCTGGGGAACGGGTATGTTCCCACGAGTGCGAACAACGGGTCGCTTGCCAGTGGCCAGAACACCCCGGCTTCCTGCAGCTCAACCGTTGCTGAAGGCAGCACATAGTCGGCACGCAGATTGCCGGGCGCCGAGTCAGAGAAGTCGGCCGTGTCGAAGGCCGGATCGCTGAGGTGCGAGTCGTTGATACCGCCCTGGAGGCCGGCCTGCTCGGGGCCCCCCTCACTCGCCGGCGTGATCGACGTGTTCACGAGCGGGTTATCCAACAACTGCTGGGCCGCTCCCGGAATGCTGTCGCCATCGAGCGGATCAGAGTTCTGATCGCCGGCGATTACGAAGTGAGCGCCCTCATAGAGACCGCCCGTTCCACCGTCATCGTCGTAGATATACGAGCTCGCCGCCGGATCGATGTAGTCCGCCCAGAAGCGGATCTCATCGAAGTTGCGGGTGCCGTTGCGGTCCTCCGGTCCGTCGAACACCGGCGGTGTCGGATGGCTTGTGAGGAAGTGCACCGTCTTGCGCCCGATCTGAATTGGCACGTCCCAGTGGCTCTTGGCGGAGAGGCGGAAGACCCCGAGCTCCTCTTCGGAGTACCAAGCTCCAGTGTCAGGATGCACCGGAAGCAGCGCTCCCGGCATGTCCTTCCACAGGAACTCTTGGAACGTCCGGGCGGCGTCTTCGTGAATGGGGTGCATCGAGTACACGACCATGCCGTATTGGCCCTCGAAGAATCCGAAGCCAAATGCGTCTCCCGGTCCGCCCACTCCACCGCTGTTGTCCAGGTCGAAGCCTGAATCGATTCCGGTGTTCGACGGAGCCAGATACACGTACGGATAGTGGATAGGATCGGCGCCTCCCTGGGAGACCGCCAGGTAGTTGTCGGCGAAACCTGCCGCGGCAAGGCCACCGGCGTCGTAGTCGAACTCATTGACGAGCAAGACCTCGGGCCGGTTGCGTTGCACGATCTCGGCTATCACCTTGGCTTGGGCATTGCTCCCAGTTGCAACGTCTGCAACCAGCTGACCGGCGTTGCTCCGGTTCAGCGAAGCATTGAACGTCGCGAACTTGGGCGACTCCATCGCCTTGTTCGCCTTGGCCCATGCCCGCTTGTACCAAACGATCGCCCTCCCCGGATGATCGGCAGCGAGCGCGGCGTCACCTCTTGCCAGCCGGGCTGCGGCCTTGGCAAGCGGGCTCGGATTGCCACCGACTCGTTCGGCGTCCGCGATAGCCAACACTGCGATCTCGCGAGCGATGCCCGCCAGTTCTGTCGTGTGGTCCGAAACGTCGACCGACTCGACCCTGTTCAGCTTGCGTACGGCGGCGCGCATTCGGCTGAACACGCTGGCCTTGACTACTCGCTCATCGTTGAGCCAGCCACGGTCGTCGAGAGCACGGCCCAAGCGAGTGACCGCCTTGGCAATACGCCCGTCATCGGCTGTCGAACCGGTTGGGGCCTCATCACCGATGGCATCACGAGCAGCATCGAGGGCCGGTCGTGGAGCCAACGGCCCAGCGACTGCCCCGCCGAAGCCAACCAGCAGCGGGTCATGGTCAGACGAGCGGAACTCGTCACCCACAAAGGCTCCAGCCGGGTTGCTCTCGGTGTTGAAGTCGAGGTAACGGGGCTCATCGACGTTGATGTGCCACGCCTCGGCACCCGTCACCTTGGCTGCCAACTCCGGCGTGGCGAAGGCGTAGTCGAGCTGTCCGGACTGGCCGAAGTACACGAAGCTGTAACGCTCGTGAGCGGTCATGCCGGCCGACAGGTCTACCAATCCACCTGCCCGCAGCGCACGCACCGGATCTTCCTGTGCGTACGAGTTGAGGTCGCCAATGGCGATGACATCGGCGTCACCGCTCGCATCCTGCAGCTCGGCCACGAACTCGATCAGTGCCGCAGCCATGCGTGTCCGCCTTGGGGCGAAACAGGCCTGACCGTCGCCGGTGTCAGCCTCATCTGGGAACGGTTCACCGGCCCCAGTGTTCGAGCAGCTCTTGGACTTGAAGTGATTCGAGATCACCGTGAAGACCTCGCCACCCGGGGCGACGAATGTCTGAGCTACCGGCGGACGATCCAAGGAGAAGGACTCATCGGTCGATGTCGCCGAGTCGCCCATCGGCGAAACCCGGTCGGTTCGGTAGATGATTCCAACCTTGATGGCATTGGTCGATTCCAATCCACCCGGATATGCCGGATCGGATACTGCTGCCCAGATGGGCACGGAACCGGTGCCGCCGGCGACCTCATTCAGAGCATCAACCAGGGCCCCAATGGCCGTCGGACCGTTGTTCTCGAGCTCCTGGAGAGCAACCACATCAGCGCCAAGCGCAGTGATCGCCGTGACAAGCTTCTCAGTCTGGCGGGCGAATTCCTCCGCATTGTCTGCACCCCGGGCACCCGGGTTGCTGCCATCGTCGAGGCTCGTCCAGAAGTTGAGCACATTGAAGGAGCCGACCTTGATGTCACCACCAACATCGGGCGGTCCGTCGGGACGCTCGTTGCCGGTGAAGACCACAGGAGCAGTCGGCACGAACTTGTGGCAACCGAAGTTGCACATCATCACGCCGACGGCATCTTCGATCATCGAGCCGAGTCGGCGGGTGCCGTCGGCGTCAACGAACGGGATGGGCGCTGGATTCTGCTGCGAGGAGCCGTCATCCATGATCAGGCTGCTGCGAGCGTTGAGGTCGGTCAAGGCTGCGTTCTGATCGCCCGGAAGGACGATGTCCGTCGGCTGAATCAACCGCTCGGGTGACGACAGCAACACCTCACCGAACTGGGCAAGACCGTAGCTGTCGGTCACTTCCATCTTTGGCAGACCAACCAGCATGCCTTCGAGAGGCTCGAAGTCGCCACCGGCGGGGAGTGGGAAGCTCACCCCTGTCGGACTGATGGCGGCTCCAGCGCCGCAGTCGATGACGATGACGTCTTCATCCGTCAACGAGGTGATCTCGGTGAAATCGAAGAATTCGTCGACGTGACCGACAACTCGGGCCAGGTCACCAACGGCCAGGTCGCCGCTCGGCGCAAACACGAAGATGCCGTCAGAAGTGGCGGCATCGCCATCGCCGGCTGCATCCTGAATGGTGAAGCCACCAAGATCAGCCAGCAGCGCGGTGACGACACCTTCGGTGACGACGCCATCGTCCTGCATGGACGACGCCGCGTCAGCGCCCTGGATGTCATAGATCGCTGTGAACGGGTCTCCGCAGGCGCCGGCCGCCGGCAGAGGTCCGGGCCCACCGCCGCCACCGGTGTCTGGCGGCTCGAGCGTCGTGGCGGCACCCGGAGTCGGCTCCGTCTGTCCCCACGTCACGGTGAGGTTCTCCGACATCTCGTTGTTGCCGGTCGCCCCGTTGCCGTCGGTCTTGGCCTCGGCGCCCTCACTGAGGTCACGGCGCTGCCAAGAGTTGCCGGCGTCGTGCTCGCCATCTGACGAGCTGCCCAGGAATTCCTGGACCGCCACAGGGGTGTCATTGAGGTAGGTCGAGGTGTCGGAGTCGGGGTCGGGGCCGTCAATAGCCACGCCGCTCTTGTCAACGCCCTCTGC
>JAAELU010000626.1 GCA_024226255.1 bacterium
CTCACCGTCGTTGCCGAGCTTCGTTGCGCTGCCGTCGTATTCGCCAATGGCGAGGCGCATGCCGGCGGTGTCGTATTTCGCGGCAAACGCACTCTGGCTCCGCAGCACCACAATCCGCTCGCCGGCACCCAGCATCGGCTCGGACGCATCGAAGGTAAACTCGATGCCTTCGGACGAACCGTCGAAACGAAAGTCGGCGATAGCGATGGGATTTCCCGAGATGTTCATCAACTCGACATACTCCGTCATGTCGGAGTCGTCGGGGTTGTACATGATCTCGGTGATTCGCAATGGGATGTCCACCGTGAAGAGCGCGCTGTTGAGGGCGCTCCAGTCGCCGCTGTCAAGATTCCGGGTTTGGATGATCTGTCCCTCGTTAATGACCACCGGAGTCGTGTACAAGGTCGCGGTGGGGGAGATGCTGTCGTCCGGCAGGCGCGGGTCGCTGCCGTCGGTGGTGAAGTAGATCGCGGGGGTCCCCGATGAGACGATGATGCCCACCCCTGCGCCAGAGTTGACTCGCCCGCCATGTTGGACGCCGCCATCGACTTCGAACACCGGGGCCTCGATCGACGGATAGAGCTCCACGTTGCGGAACCGCTGGACGGCAAGATCGTGGTTGGCCGGCCAGTAGATGTAACGCAGCCAATCCTGGTGCGGGATCCAAGTTGTCTCGCGCTTATACGGGATCGTCAGGCGGGAGTCCCCCCAGCGCGCCGATTCGCCGACGATGGCCTGGTCGATCTCGGTGGCGCGGCGCATCCAGCGGGCGTGGCATTGGTCGGGGGTGAGAAGCCCGTCGTTGAACAAAAGCTCGTGCACCCGGGTGGTGAATCTGTTTCGGAACTGCGGGTTCTGGCGCAGTTGGTAGTAGAGCTTGGCTGGTGATTTGCGAAGGTCGATGCGTGAGCTGAGGTAGGGCACGTCGCTTTCGCGAAGCTCGAAATGAATGCTGCACCACGTGCGTTCGCGGACCAGCGAGTTGTTCGAGATCTCCTGGTCCCAGACATAGAAGCGGAAGCCCTCCGAATCAGCCCCCCGGCGGCGGGCGGTCCAATAATTGTGGCACGGCCAGTCCTCTGCACCGGCGTAGATATGGAACACCATGTAATCGATGAAGTGGTCCATGTCGAGATAGACCGGGAGGGCCGGGTTGGGGGTGCCGTCGGGGTCCTTTCCCTGGATTTCCATGTAGGCGGCGTCACTGGCGAGGCCGGCGTCGGCGAGGACGAACATCTCGTCCCATGCGACTGTGTCCCCGGATTGCAACTCGCCACGGTCGTGGATGACGTCCCAATCCTCGTCTTCGCCACCGAAATGGGAGGAGTTGAAGGAATCGTTGGGCCGCTCGGTCACGTTGTAGACACCCCAGTAAAGGCCGTTCAGATGGAGGTGGACATAGCGCCCGCGGGCGGAGTCGTGGCCGAGGTCCACCTGGGTATCGCGCATCCACTGGTCGCGCTGGTAGCTACCGTCCTCGCTGCGGAAGCGCTGCACGCCGTAGTTGCTACCCCCCTCCACTATCGGCCACGAGTCAGTCGAGCAGGCGCGTAGGACAAGGATGTCGAACTTCTCGGTCGGGCCGTCTTCGAAGAGTGGGAAATTGAGCTTGGACGCTCCGAATTGGCTTTGGAAGAGGAGGCGCAGAGAGTGCTTCTTGGTCGATTCGTGGTCGCGGGACGA
>JAAELU010000627.1 GCA_024226255.1 bacterium
GGCCCAGAACCTGATTGACAGAGAGAGAACAATGAACATCAAGACTTTGATCCTAGCCGCCGCAGGCGGCGTGGTGGGCCTGTCCGGGCTCGCCGCCACCAGCCCGGCCCAGGCCGAGGGCGAGCAGTTCATTCCCATGCTCGTCTACCGCACCGGGCCTTACGCCCCGAGCGGCATCCCGGCGGCCAACGGCTTCCGCGACTACTACACGCTCATCAACGCCCGCGACGGCGGCATCAACGGCGTCAAGATCACCTTCGAGGAGTGCGAGACCGAGTACAACACCAAGATCGGCGTCGAATGCTACGAGAAGCTCAAGGGCAAGGGCACCCACGGGGCCTCCCTGTTCAATCCGTTCAGCACCGGCATCACCTATCAGCTGATCCCCAAGGCGTCCGTCGACAAGGTTCCGATCTTCTCCATGGGCTACGGTCGCACCGCGGCGGCCGACGGGCGGGTGTTCCCGTGGATCTTCAACTTCCCGACCACCTATTGGAGCCAGGCCTCCGGCTTCATCAACTACGTGGCTCAGGAGGAAGGCAGCCACGACAAGCTCAAAGGCAAGAAAATCGTCCACGTCTACCACAACAGCGCCTACGGCAAGGAAGCCAAC
>JAAELU010000628.1 GCA_024226255.1 bacterium
AGCAGAGGCCTTGGCCGAGTTCTATGACAACGTAGCACCGCAGACCGATACGGCGCCGATTGCCTACGATTCAGCCACGCGCAAGCTCGAGTTCTACGACGCGGATGATCCGCGGCTCAAGGTTGCGGGCTTCCTGCTGAACTTCGAAGCGACGGACACCTCGGGCATCAAGATCGAGGACGGTAAGGACCACATCTTTGGCGACCAGGGCCACGACTGGCTCGTGGGTGGCACGGGCAACGATCGCCTGCTCGGTGGTCTTGGCGACGATCTCATGAACGCCGACGACAACCACGACAACGGTACGACGCCCGGATTCAACGACTTGCCGGACGACCCCGAATACGCAGACGGCGATTTCGTATTTGGTGGCAATGGATTGGATGTGCTGATCGCCAACACGGGTAGCGACCGGTTGTTCGATTGGAATGGCAACTTCAATAGCTTCATCGTGCCATTCAGCTCGAACGGCTCACCGACCATAGAGCGCTCAAGTGCCCCGAAGGTTCGGCAATTCCTCCTGGATCTGGGGATGGCAAGCGGAGCCGATCAAAGCCTGGCGGAGCCCAACGGCGAGCTGGGGCTTTCCTCGGGTGGCGATAACGGCGGTCCCCGGGATTCGCAAGGCACTCTCAATGGCGCGCGCGACACCGAGGGTGGGCCCGAGGACGACAGCGGAAAGTCATTGACAGCCGATGGCAGCACACCCGGCGACATAGCTAGCGCCGAAGGCAGTAGTCAAGCGCCCAGCATCGCCTCTCTCACGGTGAATCCGGACCCGGTTACTATCGGCACGGATGTGACGTTGA
>JAAELU010000629.1 GCA_024226255.1 bacterium
CCTCTTTCTTGATATTCTCAAACCTACCGACGACGCGGCGGAACAGACTGCCATAGCCGGCCACACTACCGGCCCACTCTTCGGCGTTGATGGAGAGCCCCTCCAGGAGCCCAACAACGCCAGGCGCGATCGCTCCTCGCTTGTCAGGACGCATCTGCCGCCCGGTCCAATCCAAGACTTGAAGATACTCCTCCTCCGATACGCCGGCGATCGGCATGGCTGTCCCCCGGCCACCGTGCCCGCCGCCACGCCCAAAGCCCACCAACCACTTTGCCCGACGGACAGTCGCCAACTCCTCCTCCTTGGCCCGCTCTTGCTCAGGCAAGACCGGCCGCGATGAGTTGGATTTGTCCCGTAGACACGCCAACTTCTTCCGCGCCTCGGCCGACATGACGCGAAGATGGGCGCCGGTGTCCTGAGTTTCCAACAACGAGGTCACGAGGCCGGTGCGGACCCAGTTGAGGTCGACATACGTCATGCACACCAGCACGCCCTGGTCGTCGAGCAGGCGTCGCGATTTGAACCTACTTTCCCAAAAATGCCCTTTGGTACCATCCTCCCGGTTCGCTCGCCTGGCAATGTGCTGGCTGTGGACCTGCATAAACTGACTAATGCTCGACAGGCGCCCACGGATTCTACGCACCCGCGACGGATCTCGAACGATGTCCGCGATCTCGTCGTCGTTGGGCGTCGCACCCCCGCCGCCAGGCCCGCGACGTCTTGGGAAAATGAGCAACCATCGCCGAGCGACCTCGTCATCCGGCCACTTCGCCACCAAGTCCGGCCTGTTGCGGAGCACCAGATGTTGATGATTGCTCATCACAGCGAAGGTGAGCACATCGACCGCAAGATGTGCGCTCAGCATCTCCAGCCGTTCGCTGATCCACCCCCTGCGATGATCGAAGTTCCCACCGGTCTCCGGCTGGCCGCAGAGGAAGGCCCCTCGAACACACCGAGACCGGCAGTGATACACGCCGACTACTTTGTCATCAATCAACTCACGTCGAGCCACAGTCATCCGGCACCTCGCTTTCCGTGTTAACATAAGCCTAACACATGGCGGTCGCGATGGCAAGAAGAAAAGCTTGACAAATTTTTGTATGTCCTGTATCTTC
>JAAELU010000630.1 GCA_024226255.1 bacterium
CGAGCGGCTGGGATACGCGGGGGCCATCTCCGGGGCCGGCGGATACCTGTTCTGCGACAGTTGCCCGACCAACTCGATGCGGGTAAGGGCGAGGCGGATCGTCACGGCCGGCTTCAAACAGGCCCATTACGCCCGGGGAATGATCGGCGCCGAAGTGATCGTCGACTGCCTGCAAGGCTGCCTGGAAGCCGCGCTAACCCGGATTATTCATGAACTTGGCATCCCGAGTTGGGGACTGTCTTCCGGGCGTGAAGCTGGACGGATTTGGGGGGCGGTGGCGAGGTGAGGCTGGAGGGCCCCCTTTCCCCCAAGCGATCGTTGGCTCGCGGAGGCGCGGAGAGGCGAGTTGATCCGCAACCTAACCGCTGTCGAACGAGGGGCGGGGACCGATGATCAGGCGCTCGACGATGCGCCGGTAGTGGTTCAGGTACGGCCAACTGGAGGAGAGTTGCACGATCACGCGACGGGTCGTTTCGCGTACGGTGGCGGCCACCTTGATCAAGCGTGTGCGCCAAGTGCAGGGTTGCCCTTCGCCGAGCGGGTCGTGTTCCCGGCGGCGGTTGTGCCACGCGCGACGGCGACGGCCGGGAAGCGCCTCGGTGGGCAGGGGGTCGCCGGGAACCGGTGACGGTGGATCGGCGATCGCCGTTCGCATTGCGACCAGCAGGTGATAGGCGGCAATGTGCAGGTGGAGGCGGAAGAGGTTGGCGAAGTAGCGATGATCGCTGAGCCGATCGGCTTCGAGCCCGTCTTTGAGTTCCTTGTTGCGGTTCTCGCTTTCGCCCCGGTTGGTGTATTCGTCGTAGGCGGCTTCCGGCATAACGAACGCCCCGGGTCGGTTGGTGATCACCGCCCGACGATTCGTTCCCTGGGCGTTGGCCTCGCACTTGACAATCACCCAGCGCTGAGCCGGCCAAGACTTGGCCCGATACCAGAACGCGCAGAAGAGCCGTTGCGGCTGGCCGGTGGCTTCGAAGCGTTCTACGGCTGTTTTCAAGGTGTTTTCGCTCAATCGCTTCAGTCGGGCGTTCATCCCCAGGCCAATCGTGTAATGCACGCCGAGTCGCTCACAAACCTCGTACATTCGCGGCACGCCGAATGCGCTGTCGGCGCGAAAGTGAAGCTGCACTGCCGGCCACGCTCGCCGCAATCGCTGGACCACCTTTTCGAGATCGTCATTTGCGGCCAAGGCCGGATGGGAACTGCCGTAGAGCAAGCAGGCGCTGAGCACCCGGTCGTTCTCCGCGCATGTCATCACACGCGGCAGGTACTGATATTGGCCGTAATGGCCGTGGAAGAACGTCAACTGCTGTTGGCCATGGGTGGCATCATCGAAGGCATCCAGGTCGAGCGTCAGATGACGGGGTGGCTGGCCGAAGGAGTCGATGAATTGGTCAACCATCAAATCGTCGAGTCGGGAGAAACAGGGTACGTCAATCGCATTCTCGAACCGCGAGAGCGTGGGCTGGCTGGCCAGATCGGCCGCGTCGATCGAGCGATTGCAGATGAGCTTGAAAACCGGATCGCTGCGGAGCACGTCGTGGTCGTTCTGGTCCGGGTAGTCGGCCAGGATCCCGTAGACCCGCATCCGGACCATCTCCAGGAAGCTGTGCCCGATCCGGCCAGCATCACGGCGATCGGTCAACGTCGCGGCGAGCTGCTCGGTAAGCCCGAGTTGCTCATCGAGCTGACGAAACGGCAACAGTCCCCCGTCACTGGAAACCTGGGCCGAGGAGGGCTCTACCACAACCGGCTTCGACCCGCCAAAATCAAGGGAGAACTCAAAAGCAGTCTGCGAATCCATCTTGGGCCTCCGTGTGGGCATCTAACTGTGATCACTACAATCACTTAGAGGCCCCCGGAGGTCCAAGAATTCCCAAAATCCTGAATAATCCGGGCTAGCTTGTCGAACACCGGGCGACGAGGCGTAAGTGTTGATATCAAAGGACTTGCGTCAGGCGATTTTCTCAGTTGCCCC
>JAAELU010000631.1 GCA_024226255.1 bacterium
CGTGACCACGGCGCCGGCGCCGACGATCGAGCCGGCGCCGACGTCTACGCCGGGCAGGACGACCGCGTTGACGCCGATCCAGGCATCGTCCCCGACCCTCACCGGCCGTTCGCAGATCAAGTTGTCCGCGACGTGGGGCATCGAAGCAAGATTCGAGTTGTTGGGCGCCGAGACGCAGATGATGGTCACGTTGGCAGCTATGGAAACTCTGTTGCCGATGGTCAGGAGCGGATTGTAGTTGTCTGAGACCAGGAAATTGCCGTTGATGACGGTCCCCGAGCCGATGGCGACGCCGGTCAAGCGGAAGAAGACCTTCCGGGTTCTATTGTCCGGATGGTGGGCGCCTATCCATCGCAGCAGCTTCGGCGTCAGAGTGCGCGCATGTTCGGCTATCTCACGCTCGTCCAGCGTGGGATAATCGAACATCAGAGTGTTGACGACTTCAGAAGTGCGCATGACTCAGCTCCCCGAAGGGCAGCACGAAAAAATAGGGATACTGCTCCAGGAGCGTCTCCTTCGAAAGATCCCGCAGCCTCGCGTCCAGTATTCTCGTATAATAGTAGTATGGGAAATCCTCGGCGCCCCAATGCTTCTTGAAGTGATAGACCCCTTTCTGAGAAGCCCAGGTGCCGCCCCAATTCCACCAGGCCATGCCGCGGAGCGCGGCGTCGCGCATGCCCTGGAAGGTCAGGAGGCTCGAAGGTTGTCGGCTCCGGTATTCGGCAAGCGTCGCGATCGCGAAGACCTCCACGGTCTTGTTGAAGTAGAACAGCAGGAGAGACGATACGGGGGTTTCCCGGTCATACGCGGTATAGAGCTTGAAATCTTTCTCGTACTCGAAATGGTGGGCGATGAGCCGAAAGAACCGCCGGGGCTTCGCCAGCCCGCCGAGAGCGCGCATGTTCCCGGCGTGGATGGCGGCGAGGCCGTCCAG
>JAAELU010000632.1 GCA_024226255.1 bacterium
CGGCTCTATCCGGTCGATGACCCGGATCGGATTGCGGTAGGTATCACGCTCGTGGGTGGTCCACCGATCACTGGCGAAGGCGACTCGATGCGGCACGCCCTCGACAATCTGTTGGTCAATGCCTTGGCATACATCGAAGAATGGGAGCGTTCGCTTCGCTACGGCGCCGAACACCAGAAGTACTGGGGTTGGGTATACCGCCTGCTCCTGTGCGGCGATGATGCTCACATCATGGCGTCGCTACTCGACGAGTCGGTCGAGTAGCTCGAACCTGACAATCGGATGGCTCCGCTGCCGGAGTTCGGCCGGCCCTACACTTGAGATGGATGGCTCGCGGACGAACTCGTACACGCGGCGGGCAGCAGCTCAGTCCTCGGATTCGACTGCTGCTTGACCGTGTCCCGACATGGGTGCTGTTCCTCATCGCCGGTCTATGGACCCTCCCGACCGCCGGCTTTGTGGTCTCCTCACTTCGGAGGTGGCCATCACAGCAATCGGGATGGTGGACCGATCTCCTCAACACCGAGACCTGGACGTTGGATGCGTACCGGGCCGCGCTATCGGTGTCCGTGAACAACTCGTTTGCGGAGTCGATGTTCAACTCTTTGGCCATTGCCTTGCCTGCGACGCTGATTCCGCTCTTCTTTGGCTCATTGGCCGCGTACGCCATCGGTTGGATCCCTTTCCGAGGGAAGAAGGCCGTGTTCTTCGGGATGATTGCCCTAATTGCGCTCCCCGTGCAGGCTGCACTGATCCCGTTGCTCCAGGCATTCTCGGGAGGTGCTCACCTGTCCTTGCCGGCCCTCGGGAAAACGGTGACGCTATTCCCCGATTTGGGTTTGGCCGGGGGGCTCCCCGCGGTATGGCTTCCGCTGGTCGGCTTCGCCTTGCCGTTTTCGATCTTCCTGCTGACGGTGACCATCGTCCAGCTTCCTACGTCCTTGTTCGAAGCGGCACGCTCAGATGGGGCATCGCACATGCAGGTGTTCTGGCATATCGCGTTTCCGCTGATGACGCCGACCTTGGCCGGGCTCGGTGTGCTCCTCTTCCTGTGGAGTTGGAACGACTACCTGATCGGCCTGACCATGATCGGTGGCGGCAACCCCGAAGCTATGCCCGCCACGATTCGGCTGGTGGCGTACTCGGTGCCGACGGGAGGGGCCGCAATCCAGGCAGCCGCGTGCCTCCACTCCGCAGTATCGATCGGAGTCTTCCTGGCGCTTCAGCGGTACTTCGCCAAGTCGCTCGTGTTGAGTGTCGAGTAGGAAACGGTTC
>JAAELU010000633.1 GCA_024226255.1 bacterium
GAAAGCCGCGCCCACTCTGGCAGTCGCGGCCAGGGCCTCCATGAACTGATGGGTGTTTGCCTGCAGCACCGCGACCCTGTGCGCTTTTGTCACGCCGAAGGACTGCAGGGCTCGGGCCAAGGCGTCGACCCGGGCGTCCAGCTCGCGATATTTCAGCTTTACAGCGCCTTCGACGACGGCAACATGTTCGGGATATCTGCGCGCCGCGCGGCCTAGATAATAGGCGTAGGGGTGAATCATAGCCGATAAGAACCGTCAAGTTTGGTGGGCCCAACCACAACGGCTGCTTTCTTTTTCACAGCTTCATTGAGTGCTATTCTGCTGTCAAGAAGTATCCGAATCGACGCCGGGGTGGGACGGGGGCCAAAAATGAGCGAAGCGGATCGAACGCATCAACAGCCGCAGCGAGCGCCATCGGCTCCGGACGCCATCTTGGCCGGGATCCGAGTTCTCGACTTTACCTCGATGATCGCGGGCGCCTTCTGCACCCGTCAGCTCGCCGATCTGGGTGCCGAAATCATCAAGTGCGAGCCGCTCGAGGGCGACTATGTCCGGGTGCCGGAACCGCTACGCGACGGTAAGAGCACCTATTTCGGACATCTCAACTGTGGCAAGAAATCATTGTGTCTCGACCTCAAGGCCCCCGAAGCGATTGAGCTGATCGAGGAGTTGGTGGCGATCTCCGACATCGTCGTCGAGAACTTCCGCCCCGGTGCGATGAAGCGTCTCGGCCTGGACTACGCGGCGCTGAGGAAGATCAAACCGGACATCATTTATTGCGCCATATCCGGATATGGCCAGACCGGCCCCGACGCCGACAAGCCGGCTTATGCTCCGATCATTCACGCCGCGAGCGGCTACGATCTGACCAACATGGAACATCAGGACGGTCTCGAGCGACCGCTACGGACAGGTCTCTATGTAGCCGACTATTTCAGCGCCATGTCAGCCGCCTCGGGTATCCAAGCCGCCCTCTTCCACCGCGAGCGAACCGGCGCCGGTCAGATGGTGGATGTCGCTCTGATGGACGCGACGCTCAATATGTTGGTTTTCGAGGTGCAGGAAGCGCAGTTCCCGGTCGAAGGTCCGCGCCTGCTCTATTCGCCGTCAAAGACCCTCGACGGCTACATCATTGTCATGCCGATAACGCAGCCGAACTTCGAGGGCTTGGCGGTGGCGATCGATCACGAACACTGGCTGGCCGACCCCAGGTTCGCGAGCTTCGCGGCACGGCACGAGAACTGGGACGCGTTGATGGCCGGGATCGAAGATTGGACACGCGAGCGGACGACCGCCGAGTGCGAGGAGATCATCAGCAGAGCCGACTGTCCCTGTTCGCGCTATCGATCCGTCGGCGAGGCCATGGCCAGCGCGCAAAGCCGTCACCGGGGCGTATTCAC
>JAAELU010000634.1 GCA_024226255.1 bacterium
CAGCTTCTGATGGAGGATCACCGACGCATCATTGGGCAGCGCGATTATCGCCACCGCCCGGTGGAACCGTCTTTCCTTCAGCCTGTCGAGCATTGCAGACAACAGCGTCGTCCCAAGCCCACGGCCCAAATAGGCGGTATCGAGGACGATCGTCGTTTCGGCCGTTGACCGGTACGCCACTTTGGGTCGGTAGAAACTCGAGTAGGTGATGCCCACAACCAGTCCGTCCAACTCGGCGACCAGCACATCGAGCTCTTCCGGACGGCTCTGCCACCAGGCAGTGCGGCGCTCGAGATCCCACGGCTCGATATCAAACGACACGTGATTGTCGAAGATGGTCCAGTTGTAGATCTCGTTGATCCGTAGGAAGTCGTCGGGTGTCGCATCGCGGACAAGCACGGTGTCAGTCATGGACTGAGTTTGGCGCGCACCGCACGCCGCCTCAAGGCCTACTACTCGAGCTCGTCTTCCAGGCTCTTGAGGAGATCATCGACAGCCCGGGATCCCACAGTGCCTCCGTACCGGCTATCGAGCGCCGCCCGCATCACGCCGAGCACCTGTTCCTTCTGCGCTTCATCCTTCATCAGCGGATTGTCAATGATTTCGGCGCCGTCGATCCACGGTTTCGAGTCGTTGGCCGCCCAGGGCACCAGGACAATCCACGACCAAACAATGCGGGTGTCGGACACTCGTTTGGGCCGCGCCAAACCGACGCAGTCATACGGGAGGGGCTCCCACCCCATCGTGCCGATGATGTCGGCGGCAGTGGACGGCTGTGATGGATCGCGCTCTGACATGGAGGAAACGCTACCGCGACTAGGGCGCTATCGCGACGTCGCCGGCAAAGCTGGGACCGCACACTCAAATCCGTCACGTTCAGCCAGTTCCAACGCGTTCAGGGCGTTGCGGGCTCGCCAAGATGCCCACGACTCCGCCAGCACCCCGTGCTCTTCCCAGCTCTCGGTCAGAGCAGCACGACTTCGCAGAAGTCTCTCCTCGATGAAGCACCAGCGGTCGGTCGGCTCGGATTCTCGGATTGCGATCAGGGTCAATAGCGAATCGGCGCTGAGCTCGGAGTTGTATCGATCGGAGAAGACCTCGCCATCCAAATAGCGATCCCAGTTGAGATCGACGATGAGAGAGTCCGGGTTGACCAGATTGAGCCCGACGATGAAG
>JAAELU010000635.1 GCA_024226255.1 bacterium
CCCCGAAGTCGCGAGGACCAACGAACCCAACCAGGAAGCAATCATCCTCCAGAACAAACTGAGTGTCAGCATGACCGCAGATGACAGTGCGAACCCGGTGGCCGGTTCCGATGAATCGGGTATGAAGAAGCTACCGGCTCAGCTTGGTCTCGCATGCAACCAGTCATCGAGTTCGGCGCTAGTAAGGATGGCGTTGACCCGCCGAGGGCCAAGCGTTTTGTACCAGCGCGAGTACCGAAGCGCGGGTGGAAGAGACGCCATGACTGTCGGAGGAACAACCAGGCTCGGAACCCACGGCGCTCCGACAGCGCCGCGACACCCCAGGATCGCTCGACGTCCAACCCAGATGAGCGACCAGGAAGCATCGCGAAGACCCGGCAGGGCGGTCGGTCCGTTGGCCCAATAGAGGGTGACTCCTCCTGCGGTACAGTGCAGCAGCCCGACGCGTTGTCGAAGTCCCTGACCGTAGACGACAGGCACCGAGCCGTCAGTACGCCAATCACGCCTACTCAGCGTTGCTTCTGCAGCAAGTTCCCAGAGGTGCTCGGGCCGCTCTCGGCGGAGGCGCGAGACCCAGTACAGCGCCGCGAGCGACATGGCCGCGCCAATCAGGACAGCCAGATCTCCTCCGATCACAGGGGTGTCGGTCCCAGCAAGCGCCGACCGACGCTATCGACGATGCTCTGAGCACGGTCCCTAGCAGAGTCGTAGGCATCGCCTACCGCTCCACCGATCGACCCAGCGACCTGTTCCACCTGGCCAAGAAGACCTGAGACGACTTCGGCCGGTTCCACAACAGCAACCTCCGTGACGGTATAGCTGGCTCCGAAGCTAGCCCCCTCTCCCGACACCACATACAACTCGGCCCACCAGTTCTCCCAAACGATGTCAGTTCCGTCCAAGCTGAAGCACAGGGCACCACCACCGCCGATCCCGTGGGCGACGGTAAGCTCGCCGCATACGCCAGGGCCAGCGAGATCCTCGATCGAATCTACACCTGCGATGAACTGGCCGCCTCCTGCCGATCCGGACGCGCCGAGCGCAAGTCCCACCCCCGCGGTCCGCACGACACCCACCGTCCCCGACCGATCGATCCCGACACATCCCTGTAGCTGCACGTACCCGAAACCAGCGAGTTCCCCTTCGCCACAGAGTCCTGACACGTTTGGCGTCAGGTGCGGCCAGGCATCGGCGAGCTTTCTGGCTGCCTCATCGAAGGGGCTTCAGAACCTCGTATGTGTTGAGCGGGCCCGATCCCGTCGGTAGGGCACGAGCGTCAAGCGGCGTCCCCTGCGGCGAGAAGAACCGACCAGTCTCACCACCATAGCGGTCGAACAC
>JAAELU010000636.1 GCA_024226255.1 bacterium
GATCACCATCGACGTCGACGACGTAAACGAGCTTGCGCCGGTGCTCGACAACGTGGCACTCAACGTCGAAGAGAATACGGCCGACGATACGGTGATCACGACGTTGGTCGCGACCGACGATGACGCCACCAACGGTGGATTGGGCTACAGCATCATTGGGGGCAACGGGCTCGGTATCTTCGCCCTCGACACGATGACCGGCGAGCTGACGATTGCGGATAAGACGAATCTCGACCGCGAATCGGTCTCTCAGGTGACTCTGACCGTGGAAGTGACGGACAACGGACCGGGTACACCGTTGACGGATACCGCGACGATCACCATCGACGTCGACGATGTAAACGAGTTTGCGCCGGTGCTCGATGATAGCGGGCTCTCGGTGACCGAGGGTAGTGGGATCGGTACCGCGGTCGGCACGATGGCCGGCACGGACGCCGACGCGACGAACGGCGGCCTGAGCTATTCGATCACCAATGGCAACGGGCTGGGGATCTTCGACATCGATGGGGCCAGCGGTGAGATCACCGTGGCTGACAGCGCCGCGCTGGATGCGGCGGTCGGCACCCAGGTAGTGCTCACAGTGACGGTGAGCGACAACGGCCCTGGGGGGGCGCTGACGGATCCGGCCACGGTGACCATCGATATCCTGGCGGATGCCACGAACCAGTTCCCACCGGTGCTCGGAGACGCCGGCTTCCCGGTGGCAGAGAACACCGGCAATGGCACCCTGGTCACGACCCTGGTTGCCACCGATGCGGATCCGGTCAACGGCGGTCTGACCTACGAGATTACCGCTGGCAATGCGCTGGGTATCTTCAGCCTGGGGCTGACCAGCGGCGAGCTGCGTATCGGTGACAATACCGAACTGGACCGCGAGAGCATCGCCCAGGTCCAGCTCACGGTGCAGGTGAGCGACAACGGTCCGGGCAGTGCGATGACCGGCACCGCGACGGTGACGATCGACATCACCGGAGTTAACGAGTTTGCCCCAACCATAGAGGATGCGACCTTCACGATTCCGGAAAACACGCAGAACGGGACCGTGATCGGCACGCTCTCGGCAGAGGACCTCGACGCCGGGGCGGCAGCACCGTCATTCAGCCTGGCCCCGGGCTCACCGTTCGTTGTCGATGCAGCGACGGGCGAGGTCAGGGTGGTCGATGAAAATGCACTCGATTTTGAGATAACCCCGCAGAATATGGTTACGGTCGACGCCAGCGTGACCGACGGAGGCGGGCTCAGCGATACCGCCATCCTCACGGTCAAGCTGCAGGATGTCAACGAGCCGCCGCTGGTGGCGCTGGCCAATACCACGACCACGCTGCCCGAGTACATCGACACCAGCGCGCCCGTCAAGGTGGCCGACATCTTCGTCAGTGACGATGCGCTCGGCAGTTTCATTCTCTCCCTGACGGGAGCCGACGCGGGTCTGTTTGAAATCGTGGGCAGTGAGCTGTTCCTGAAGGCCAACGTCGGGTTGGACTATGACGTACAGGCGGAGCTCAACGTCACGGTTCAGGTGGATGACCCCAGCCTCGGTACCGGTGCTGACGATAGCGATGCCCTGACCATCCAGATTCTCGCCCTCGGCGACCTGGATGGCGACGGCACGATCAACACCATTGACCTGGCTATCTTCAAGCAGGCTTTTTTCACCAACGATCCAGTGGGAGACTTCAACAACGACGGTATCGTCAACACCATTGACCTGGCTATCTTCAAGCAGGCCTTCCTCAATGCGGCATCGAGTTCGCCCAGTACAAGCTCGCAGACGAGCGCACCGCTCGCGGCATCGTCGGCGACCCCGGAGTTGCGTGCGCAGACGGCGGCTGCGCCAAGCTCTGGTAACTCCAGCGCGGGCAGTTCGGTTGAGAACCCGATCACGCCGAGCCGAATGGTTGAGCAACAGCAAGCGCTTGATCACTCCGCACGGACAGTACCGTTTTCCAAAGCGCAGCCCGGTCATCACATTCGTGTGTTTGGCGCGTCAGGTGATGTATTATCGAGCTCGTTTAAACCAGGGTTGGATCTGGTGGCTTTGAACGAGCGCGACGGCAGACGCTTTGTATATAGTTCACTCGCGCAAAGAGGTTCGGTTCTGGATTCATTCGAATCGGGGTCGGATGTGCTGGACTTGAGCGAACTGCTCGATGGGATGGGTTACGCCGGTTCAGATCCCTTTGCTGACGGGTGGATCAGCCTGGTCACGCGTGGCGAGGATACTGTATTGTATCTCGCGGGCGACACCCCGCTGGGTACGCGCGACCGGATGGCATATTTGCTGATCAAGAATACCGGTGGTCGGTTGTCGATGGCTGATGATATACGTTTTTA
>JAAELU010000637.1 GCA_024226255.1 bacterium
GTTGCAATGGACCACGACCTCGTCGCCGACCTGCCACGCCTTGACCTTCTCGCCGACCGCCCAGACCACGCCCGCCGCATCGGATCCGGCGACGTGGTAGTCCTCGCTGTGCACATCAAAGACCGAAAGCGGAATGCCCAGCGCAGCCCAGATGCCGTTGTAATTAACCCCCGCCGCCATCACCAGAACCAGCACGTCGTGGCTGTCGAGCACCGGCACATCGACGACCTCGTCGAGCATCGCCGTCACCGGCTCGCCGTGACGCTCGCGCCGGATCGCCCAGGCGTGCATCTTCTTGGGCACATGGCCGAGCGGCGGAATCTCGCCGATCTCGTAGAGATCCTTTTTCTCGCCCGAATAGAGGATGTCGTCGGGGTCGGGGCTTTCGCTATCGAGCTGCTTGGCGGGTTCGGCCATGGCGCCGCTCCTTGGCATGATGGTTCGTTGGAATGTGACTAATCACCGGGGTTCAAGCGTTGCCTTTTAGCCGAGCGCCGGCTATTTTGCAACGCAATA
>JAAELU010000638.1 GCA_024226255.1 bacterium
CAAGGCTACGGCTGAAGCGATGGCGAGGTTCGCGGTGTGCGTGATGCTGATGCTGATTTCCTCAATCCCCATGGCCGCCGCAATCGCGGCCACGCGCCCACTGAGGTGAACACAGGGACGTCCCAGCGGATTATTGACCACCTCCATGTCCGTCCACGCCACGCCGTCGCGCCACCCGGTGCCAATCAGCTTCATGATCGCCTCCTTGGCGGCAAAACGACCGGACAACCGTTCGACACGACGTTTTCCCGAAGGGGCTTGCTCGAGCTCCTGGGCCGTGAATACCCGTCGGGTGAAGTGGTCCTCGTGACGTGCCAACAGTTGCTCGATGCGGTCGCAGTCGACAAGATCAATACCGTGGGCAATTAATTTCATGTCCCTCGCTCTCACTCAAGACCGCGCGTAGCGACGGTAGAGAACCTCAATGGCGTACTGCACAAACTGATCGATATTGCCCACCTGGGCCCGTTCGGCAATCTCGGCATCCAACTCCGCCAGCGCCGCCGCCTGCCGATCCATGAGGATCTGCTGCTCAATCCGGGGCTGTACCGCTTCCAGGGCGTGGTACCCGGCCTCC
>JAAELU010000639.1 GCA_024226255.1 bacterium
GGCTGTCGCTCCGTGGCATGGTACGTCCTGCGTGGCCGAGGTCAGCTATCCGGGCTCATTAGGAAAGCGCCTGCGGCATAGGTGGCGATCGTCACCGCCAGCAGCGCCTCGCCGATGAACGACCCGACTGCGATGAGGAGCAGCACGGTATCCGCTGCAAGCAGCAAGGCCGACAGTGCGAGGACGATGCGCGCCAACCGCGAGGGATGGGCGACGGCGACCGCGGCGAGCACGGCGACGAAGACCCAGTGGTAGGAGGCGTAGATCCAGAGCCCTTTGACGACGGCGTTCATGGACGGGCTCAGCAAGGCTTCGTCGGCGGCTGCCGCCACGTCCGACCAGCCTGTCGCATGAAACGCGGCGGTCACCGCGAGCACAGCGCTCCCAGCCCACACGACGTACTTGATGTTCCGCTGACTCACCTCGGAGTCGCCGCATCAATGAACCGCACTCGCACCCGTCGCCAGTCCTTAATCGACATCTCAGGATCGCGCTCCAGCCCGAGTTTCTTGGCGAGGTCATCCTCGAAGCTATCGACGGGGTCGGGGAACCGGCGCACCAGTGCAGCGTGCATCTCCTCGACCGCTGCTTCGAAGTCGTCGTGCTGCGTCATGGCTTCATGGTGAAGGCTCTGGCGGTCAGGCGACCAGGTTCTCGGCACGATAGCACGGGGGGCTCCGCACGATTCAACCGACCGGACGGTCGAATCCTACCGACCCGTCCGGTGAGCCCACGCGGGGGCGTGTATGATGAGGACGGATTCGCCATGTCCAGACACCTCGCGTCGATCGCCTTTGCGGCGCTGCTTCTGATCAGCGCAGGCCAGATCTCCGGCCAGTACCTGCGCGTCTACTACCCCGACATCGAGCAAGGCAGCTCCACGCTGGTCGTCTCACCGACCGGCCAGGCGCTCCTGATCGACGCCGGCACCGGCATCAAGTCCACCGAAGACGGTATCGAGGACTTCATCAACGACCTGATCGACGCCGGCATCGTCACAAGCCTCGACTACACGCTGGCTACCCACTACGACGAAGACCACATCGGGCGGATGGAGAACGTCTTTCAGCTGGTTCCCCTAC
>JAAELU010000640.1 GCA_024226255.1 bacterium
GACCACGCAGCCGGACGCGGCCAACACCACCGAGTCGACCTCTTCGAGATGCTCCTCGACAGCAACCAAAGGACCTACCAGTGACCCCCGATTACCCCCATATCCCAAAATCGTTTGACACGATTACCCCCATAAGTGCCGTTCGGGGACACTTCGCGAGATGCTCGTTTCTGTTCCATATTTGGTGTTCGGGCGTGGCCGGAGGAGACGGCGGTAGCTCCATTGGTGCGGTTACGCTTAGTAGCTATGCATCCAATGGACCGATCCCCGATTGTTGTCCTGGCGAAGGCCATACGCGACCAGTATCAACCGGAAGACACGGGTGTCGAGCCGTGGGCCGAGGATGGCTGGGAGACGCGGCTTGCTGAGATGCGGCGGCTCATTGCGGTGGAAACCTCGAGATTCCGACTCGGTGAAGTGCTGCGAATGGACGCAGGTTTGGATATGCCGGTCGAAGTCGTAATCGCGACCTACGACAGGCTCTTTGAGTTGGGTGTGCGCGACGACAACACCCGGCTGTGCTATTCGAGCTATCTGCTCCTCCATCGCGAACGTCTCGAAGAGGCCGAGGCAATCAGAGCTGAGGTCATCGAACGGGCGTCCGCAGCAGGGCTGATCGACAACGAAACACTCGGCCATCACCCCGTGTTCTACGGCGGAGAATGGTGACACAGGATCACATCGTCCTACCCACCTCCAAGAGATTCTTCCAAGCCCCCTGGTCGAATAGGGGAACGCCCCAGTCGACGCTGTGTCAAGGGTGAGGCATCCTGTGAAGGATGACACAATCCGATCCCAATCCTCAGATGAAATGGGTGCGGCTCGTTGCCGCAGTACCCATAGGCCTCCTGGCCCTCTACGCTGCCTCGTGTCGCCGGCGATTGCAGCCATGGCATGGACTGGTCAAATGCCATTCGTCGACCCAATCGAGCCAGATCCTCCCGCCGCGATACTCTGGTTGGCCGTCGCGCCCATCGTGGCTGCGGTATCGGTCGCTTCGATGACCTGGGGATTGGCTGGACGCCCGCCCAGCCTGCGAAGGATTCTCATCGGATCTGGAACGATCATCGCTATCCCGATCGGACTCGGAGTCGTCATCGCACTGACGAGTCAGCTCGGCTCGTAAGCCGGGGTAGTTCCAGGCCACCCATATCACTCATCGCCCTGAGCGATATCGCGCACTCCGTTCCGAGCAGATCCGGCAATCGGCGCTAGGTGGGAATCGTCGTCCATAGGCCTCAGGGTGCTTCACCGTGCATCGGTTCAGTAGTCAGACAATCCTCAGCCGCGAGTTGTCGGGGCTTGCAGCGGAAGGGGGTGCTCCAAGTGTCTTTCTCACATCTCACATCTCGCATCTTCCTCGCCCTCACACCCTTTTCTCCCTGCCTTCCCAGTGCGACTCGCGGAGGACTCGCTTCAGGATCTTTCCCGTCACTGCTTTGGGGAGTTCGGGGACGAACTCGACGCGGCGGGGTTTTTGGTATGAGGCCAAGCTGGCTTTGGCGGTGTTGATGATGTCGTCTTCGGTTGCAGTCATCTCCGGTTTGAGGACCACGTACGCCATCACTGACTCGCCCCACTCGTCATCGGGGATGCCGATTACGGCGGCTTCGAGGACGGCTTCGTGGCGGCCGATGGCCTCTTCCACCTGCGCTGAGTAGATGTTCTCGCCTCCGGAAATGATCATGTCCTTGGCGCGGTCGACGATGGTGACGTACCGATCGCCATCCCAGGTCGCCACATCGCCGGTCCACATCCAGCCATTGCGAAGGGTGGCCGCGGTCAGGTCGGGCCGGCCGAAATAGCCGACCATGTTGGCCTGTGATTGCACGATTATCTCGCCAGGGCTTTGCCCGTCGCGTGGCACGTCGACGCCGTCGGGATCAACGATCCGCAGTGTGGTGACAAATCCCTCTCGGCCACACGAGCGGAGTCGCTCCGGGTGGATGTCCTCGTAGATCGCTTTGTGGTGGTCCTCGGGTGACAGGAAGGCCATCGTGGTGCCCTCGGTCTGGCCGTAGCCCTGCAGCAGGGTGCACGGGAAGTTGTCCATGGCTTCACGGATGACCCGGCTCGGCATCGGCCCGCCGCCGTACATGATGTTGCGCAGGCTGGAGACGTCGTACTTCTCGAAGCTGGGCACGGCCATCATCCAATTGAGCATCGTGGTTACAGCCAGGAAGGCCGACACTCGTTCCTCCTGAATCAGGCGCATCGCCAGCTCGGCCTCGAAGTTCATGAGCACCACAGGGCAACCGTGAGCCATGTAGTTGATCGCCAGCACCACAGGGATGTGGAACATCTGGCCCGTCAGCATGTAGACATCGGTGGGCACGATCCGCTCGGCTGCGGTCTGGTTCAACATGGCGAACCAGGTGGTGCGGTGAGTGTGTAGCGCCCCTTTGGACTCACCCGTGGTGCCGCCGGTGTAGAGGATGAACAGCGGGTCGTCGTCCCCAAGTTCGGCTGACCAGGGTGGTTCGTCGGCAGAGGATGCGGCCAGCAGTCGCTCGTAGCTCCCGTCTCCGGATGAGCCGTACTCGAGCCAATGTTCGACTCCGTCGACCGATGACTGCAGCTCGACCGCCACATCGTGGAACTGATCTTGGACAATGAGACAGCGCGGCTCGCCGTTGTCGATGATCTTCTTCAATTCAGGAGCCGACAGCCGCCAATTGAGAGGCTGCGCGACCAACCCGGACCGGGCACACGCAAAGTACAGGGCGGCGTACTCGATGCTGTTCTGGCTCAAGATGGCGACGCGGTCGCCCTTGTCCAGACCCAGGCCGCGGAGGCCGTTGGCGAGTCGGCGGACATGCTCATCGAGATCACCGAATGTGATCCGCTGGCCGCTGGTGGCATCGACGATCGCTTCGCGATGCGGCGTCAGTCGTGCCCACTTGGCGACAACCATTCCAATGTTCACCATCGTTAGCTCTCCCAGGGTCGTGGCGTGAATGTCATCAGGCTGACCGCCCAACCACCGTCGACGCCGAGCAGTTGGCCCGTAACATATCGAGCTGCGTCCGAGAGCAGGAACACGACCACGTCGGCGACGTCGTCGGGTCGGCCGGTCCTTTGCAGCGGCAATACGGCACCACGACGTTCCCGCAGTTCATCGGTCTCGGCAGCTGACATGTTCGTTTCCGAGATCATGCCGGGTGCGACCGCATTGAAGCGAATCCCTTCAGGGCCCCATTCGACGGCCGCCTGTCGAGTCAGCCCGACTACCGCAGCCTTGGAGGCGGTATATGCGTGGGTGCCCGGATTGGGATGGGTGGCAGCAATCGAGGCGAGGTTCACTACCGACGCTGGGACATCCGCAACGGCGGCGAAGGCACGGGACATCTGGAACACCGATCGCACGTTGACGTGCATGACCCGGTCCCACTCTTCGCTGGACACGGTTTCGAGCCGGCTGGCGGTAACCACTCCGGCGTTGTTGACC
>JAAELU010000641.1 GCA_024226255.1 bacterium
GAGCTGCTGCGCAGCTCCATTGCAACCCGACCCGGTGTTCACGAACGCAGCTGATCGTCCAAAGCTCACCTACCCTGCCGACTGTGACTGAGAACCACCTTTATGGGGACATACGCGAGGACCTGCGCGGTCTCTTTGTGGGCGACCGAACCATTGGCGACTCGTTCCTGGCGCCGCTGATTTTTGTTGTGGTGAATGCCTTCACGAGTCTCGGACCGGCCGCAACCGCCGCGGTGGCGGCAGGCGCCGCGGTGGCCCTGTGGCGGATCCGCAAGGGCCAGCAGCCGGTCTACGCGTTCGGCGGTATCGTCGCCATCGCCTTTGCCGGGGCATTGGCGGTGCGCAGTGGCCGGGCTGAAAGCTACTTCCTCCCCGGAATAGTCGGCACCGCCGCCGCCGGAGTGGCGGCTCTCGGCAGCGTCGCGGTGCGACGGCCCATGGCGGCTTGGTCGAGCTGGTTCTATCGCCGTTGGCCTCTCGAGTGGTACTGGCGGCCCGACGTGCGACCGGCCTACACGACGGTCACCTGGATCTGGATCGTGTACTTCGCGGTTCGAGCCTCGGTCCAGGGTGTCCTGTTCTCGCAGGAGCGACCCGAAATGCTCGCCGCCGCCAAGGTCATCACCTCATGGCCCCTGATCATCCCGCTTCTGATTGCGAGCTACGTCTACGGCAATCGCAAACTACATCGGCTTGGCGGGCCCAACGTCGAGGAGTTCTCCACTGGAACTCCCCCACCATTCATCGGCGAGCAACGGGGCTTCTAGACATGGCAGGCGACACCTCACATCCAATCCAGCAGATCCTCGAGCAGGCAGCCCACGGTGTCTTTCCAGCGCCGCACGGAACCACCTCCGTTCTTCCGCCTTGTGACGGGCAACACGGCGTCGTCGCCATGACGGCGGCCCTCTTCGTGTTGACTGACGTTGCCGAACCCGAAGTTCTTCGGCGACTCGATCAGACCGTTGTCGGCGCCGCCATGCGGTCCCCCTTCCTGACCTGGCTGGCAGGAGAGAGCGCAATGGAGTGCGGGTTTATCGACCTTGTCTTGGCACGGCGGGGAATTGGTGGCGTGCCGCGACACCTCTACAAGGTCGACTCCCATGATTCGTCGCGCGTCACCCGCTCCGAGAAGCACCGCGACGACGTGCAGATTCTGGCTACGGCGGATCGGAAGGGCGTTGTGACAATCGGACGTGGCTTGGCCGGGCGTCGAGAGCTATCCATCGAGCTGCCGACGGACCAACGGTTTGACGGCCTGGGCAGGCAAATGATCTACGACGGACTACGTGCGATCGGTCCAAACGATTTTGTGTTCGCGCAGGTCTCCCCGGGAAACGCGGCGTCCCTGAGAGCATTTCTTGCAACCGAATTCTGTCCGATCGGGTCGGAGGTTCTGTTCACTGCAAGCCCCTGACCAGGCATGTCTCGGGCACTAGGGTCGCAGTCCCTCAACGCCCTGGGATACAGACCCTATCTGGTCCCACTCGGTTCCCATAGGGTGGCGTAATGACTGCAACTACATCCACCAAATGGGTCTACACGTTCGGCGAAGTTGACCAAGCAGAACAACTCGTAGACAGCTGGGACGACGTCCGCGGCCTTCTCGGGGGCAAGGGCGCCAATCTCGCCGACATGGTCCGGATTGGTGTGCCCGTGCCTCCCGGATTCACGATCACGACGAAGGCCTGCAACGCATACGTAGACGCCGACGAGGAGATGCCCGAGGGACTCTGGGACCAGGTGATGGAGGCCCTCGCCTCAGTTGAAGCCGAGACTAGAAAGTCGTTCGGTGATCCCGCCAATCCCTTGCTCATATCGTGTCGTTCCGGAGCCAAGTTCTCAATGCCAGGAATGATGGACACGGTCCTCGATATCGGCCTCAACGAGGAAGTCGCCCGGGGCATCACCGAGCGCACCGGTGACGCCAAGTTTGCGTACGACTCGTACCGCCGTCTGATCCAGATGTTTGGCTCGGTGGTCCTCGGTACCGACGAGGACGGCTTTGAAGAGGTTCTCGCGGAATACCGCGCCAAACGAGGCGTCACCTCAGACACCGACCTCACCGCCGAAGACATGATCGAGATCGTCGCCAGGTTCCGGAGCCTCGTACCGGAATTCCCGGAGGATCCAATCACCCAGCTGAAGATGGCCGTCGCTGCCGTCTTCAAATCGTGGAACTCGCCTCGTGCCTTCGACTATCGCAACGCCTCGAACATCCCGCACGACTTGGGCACCGCGGTCAATGTGCAGACCATGGTCTTCGGCAATATGGGTGACGACTGCCTCACCGGCGTCGCCATGACACGCCATGGAGCAACCGGCGCCAACCACATCGAAGGCGACTATTTGTTCAACGCCCAAGGAGAGGACGTTGTCGCCGGTATTCGGGCCACCAAACAGCTCATTGAGATGGCCGACGACATGCCGCAGGCCCTCACCGAACTCCAGTCATACGCCACCAAGCTCGAACAGCACTACAAAGACATGCAGGACATCGAATTCACGGTGGAACACAACAAGCTGTGGATCCTGCAAACCCGCGATGGCAAGCGCACCGCGCAAGCCGCAGTGCGGATCGCAGTTGAGATGGCCGACGAGGAAATGATCTCCCGCAAGGACGCGGTGCGCCGGGTCACTCCCGACCAAATCGATGCCTTCCTTCACCCCCAATTCGCGACAGAGTCCCGGACAGAGGCGCAGGCAGCCGGCAATCTGCTCGCCACCGGCCTCAACGTGTCGCCGGGCGCCGGCGTCGGCATGGTCGCTTTCGACGCCGACACGGCTGTGACATGGAAGAAGGAGGGCAAGCACGTCATCCTCATGCGGCCCGAAACGAGGCCCGACGATGTTCACGGCATGCTTGCCGCCGAGGGCATCGTCACCAGCCGGGGTGGGCGCACGTCGCATGCCGCGCTTGTCGCCCGCCAATTCGGAAAGCCGGCTGTAGTTGGCATCGCCGAACTGGAAATCGACCTCGAATCCCGAGTCGCCACTGTCGGCGAACGTGTTCTTGCAGAGGGCGACTGGGTATCGGTTGAAGGCACGAGCGGACAGGTCTTCTTGGGGCAGTTACCCACGGTTGTGCCTGATATCGCCGACCGCTGGCTAACGAAGCTGCTCGACTGGGCCGACGAGTTCCGCCGCCTACGAATAATGGCCAATGCCGACTACCCCGCGGACGCCAGAAGGGCTCTCGAGTACGGCGCTGAGGGCATCGGCCTATGCCGCACCGAGCACATGTTCTTCGAGGCCGAGCGACTTCCAACGGTTCAGAAGATGATCCTGGCGACGGACCTCGAGCACCGCCAGGAAGCCCTGGATGTGCTGCTCCCGATGCAGCGCGAGGACTTCCGCGGACTCTTTGAGGCAATGACAGGCCGTCCCGTGATCATCAGGCTCATCGATCCCCCGCTCCATGAGTTCCTGCCCGATGAGCATGAGCTCGAACAGAGAATCGAGGAGCTCAAGGCAAGACACTCGTCATCGGACTACGTCGAGATTGGCCGAATCGGCAGGATTCTCAGCAGGATCGAGAACCTGCACGAGGACAACCCGATGCTCGGCTTCCGCGGCGTACGGCTCAGCATCATCATGCCCGAGATCTCGCGCATGCAGGCGAGAGCCATCTTTGAAGCCGCTTGTGACGCTGCCGAGGCGGGATTTGTTCCTCGACCGGAAGTGATGATCCCCCTGTCGATCCATGTGAAGGAACTCGAACAGGTCAAGGCCCTGGTCGTGGAGGTGGCTGAGGAGGTCATGGAAGAGCGAGGCCTCGATATCGAGTACCAAGTCGGCACAATGATCGAGACACCGCGAGCCGCACTCACCGCCGAGGCATTGGCTCGAGAGGCGGAGTTCTTCTCGTTCGGAACCAACGACCTGACGCAGACGACGTTCGCGATCTCTCGCGATGATGCCGAATCAGGGTTCCTCATCGACTACGTCGAGCGGGGCATCCTCAAGTCGAACCCGTTCACGTCGCTCGACCCCGTAGGTGTTGGCATGCTCATCCGCCACGCCGTTGAGTACGGGCGAAAGCAGCGCGAAGGCATGGAGATCGGCATCTGTGGAGAGCACGGCGGAGACCCGGCGTCCATCGCCCTATGCCATGAATACGGGCTGGACTACGTGAGCTGCTCGCCATTCCGGGTGCCTGTCGCCCGACTGGCCGCCGCCCATGCCGCACTCGACGACTAGCCGAGGCAAGCCCTGCCAAGGCGGTTCGCGGATCGGCTAGGTTCATCGTATGCGTATTGGAATCCTCACCGGGGGCGGCGATGTCCCCGGGCTCAACCCATGTATCAAAGCTGTTGTCAATCGTGTCGCCGATGAGGGACACCAAGTCATCGGTATTCGCCGCGGTTGGGGTGGCCTGCTGCGGACCGACCTGGACGATCCATCAACGGCGCAGGAGAACTTCGTTGCGCTGGACCCGGAGCGGGTACGGACGGTTGATCGCAGCGGGGGAACCTTCCTCCACACGTCGCGGACAAACCCGGGCAGAGTGAGTACTGCCGACGTTCCGGACTTTCTGAGCGCCGAGGGTGACGGGCCTCACGACTTCACTTCCCACGTGCTGAAGGTGCTCGAATCACAGGGGATCGACGTTCTGATTCCAATTGGCGGCGATGACACGCTGTCGTACGGCCTGAGGATGCATGACGAGGGCGTCCCGGTGATCGCGATCCCGAAGACGATGGATAACGACGTCCATGGAACCGA
Organism: bacterium; assembly: GCA_024226255.1. Classification (GTDB taxonomy): domain Bacteria; phylum Actinomycetota; class Acidimicrobiia; order Spongiisociales; family UBA5794; genus JAHEJX01. Next base: position 4,726 of record JAAELU010000641.1, read on the forward strand.
CTACTGCATCGGCTTCTCGACTGCCGTGACCCGCGGAGTTCAGTTCATTCACAATCTGCGTACCTCGACCGGATCGCACGAACGAATCGCCGTCGTCGAGCTTTTTGGCCGCTATAGCGGCGAAACCTCGCTGATCACGGCCTACCTCGCGGGAGTCGAACGGGCGATCATCTCCGAGGTTCCGTTCGACGTCGATCGCCTAGCAGCGATGTTGACCTCGGACCGCAAGTCCAACCCGTCGAACTACGCCATGATGACCATCTCTGAAGGCGCCTCGATTGAGGGAGGCGACATGGTTCTCAGCGGCGAGGCCGATGCCTACGGCCACCGCAAGCTGGGCGGCATTGGGCTCCGTACCGGCGAACTCCTCAAAGAGAAGACAGGAGCCAACATCATCTACCAGCAGCTTGGGTATCTGATGCGGTCCGGCTCCCCCGATTCGCTCGATCTCATGGTGGCAACGAACTACGCAGTCATGGCCGCCGACCTCGCTCTGGAAGGAATGTCCGGCCGCATGGTCGCGCTGCGAGGCGGTACCTACACCGCAGTGCCGATCTCGGTGACCAAGGACGGCGTCAAGCGAGTCGACATCGACGAGCTCTATGACCGCGACGCCTACCAACCGAAACTGCGCCACGTGACCGGCAAGCCCATGTTTCTCTACTAGGCAGCTCAGCAGTCAGCAGCCACTATCAAGTATCACGTACTCGATACTTGATACTGATCACTACTTCTTCGCCTGCTCGTAGTAGGGGTTGTCGCCTGTCGAGTGGTCGGTGACGTCGATCACCTTTTGTACCTCAGGGACCACCTGGCGCAGCGTCGCCTCGATGCCCTGTTTCAGAGTCACCGACGCCATTCCGCAACCCTGGCAACCTCCACCGAGGCGCACATAAGCAGTGCTCTCTTCGACAGCGACAACTTCGACGACGCCTCCGTGGCCGGCGATGGATGGATTGATCATATGCTCGACGGTGGCGACAACACGCTCGGCCACCGAACCGGTGAGCTCTAGGTCCACGGCGTTCCCGAGGATTTGGGGGCTCGGGCTGTTGGGGTTCTCCACGATCAAGCCTGGCTCCAGGAGGTTACGTGACTTGGCAACGGCTGCCCCACGCAGATTCTCAACATCGCCGGCCGACACGATGATCGGAAGCTCTCCCTCGATCACAACGTCGTCCGGGCGAGCACCGTCCACTCGCATGAACGCGATTTGATACGTAAATGCGTCGCCGCTCACCCCGGAAATCGCAATTACCAGAGCCAGTTCATCGGCATCGGATTCGCGATCACGCACCTCCAGAAGCATCTTCAGGGCCGCCGACGTAATGGTCATGATCGGTGGGAGCGGTGGGTCGGTCACAGCTCGCAGCTTAGGGTCCGATGCGCCATCATGATCCGCTGTGAAGACAGTTGTGATCGTCGCCAATTGTGAGAGCTATCGGGTCCGCGACTTTGTCGAGGCCGCCGAGACGCTTCGCTGTCGCGCCGTTCTTGCGTCGGACGCCGAGTCCCCCACCGCCAGCACCGACTTCGTCCAGATCGATCTTGCTGATCACGTTGCGGCCGCTGCCTCCATCGCGGCGCAGGTGCCGGACACCGACGCTGTCATTGCCGCCGACGACTCCGGCGTCGTAATCGCAGCACATGCGGCGGAGCTGCTCGGGCTGAGCCACAATTCGACTCGCGCCGCGGCGGCAACCCGCGACAAGCTCGTTATGCGCGATGCCCTCCGGTCGGCGCAGACTGCGCAGCCGGGCTATCGAGTCGGCCAACCTGAACATGTCGCGAGCTTGGCGGCTGACCTGGGATATCCCGTTGTGATCAAGCCCCGTCGCTTGTCGGCCAGCCGGGGCGTCATCAAGGCACACAACGACAGTGAAGCCCGTTGGGCGGGCGATCTGGCGACAGAAGTCGTGCTGGCGGCCGGTCACGACCCGAAGGATGGACTGCTCGTCGAGGAGTACGTGCCCGGCGCTGAAGTAGCCATCGAAGGCCTCCTCCATGATGGCGAACTCACAGTCCTGGCCGTAATCGACAAGCCGGTTCCACTTGAAGGGCCCTTTTTTGCTGAGACCATCTTTGTCACACCCTCTCGTCTGCCGGCTGAACAGATCGAGTCGGCCATCGCGGTTGTTGCCGATGGCTGCCGTGCTTTGCATTTGGTCAGTGGCCCCATCCACGGAGAAGTCCGGATCACTCCGGCCGGCGAGGCTCGACTGATCGAGATCGCAGCCCGAACCATTGGCGGATTGTGTGGCCGCTCCCTGGCGTTCGGACTGCTCGGGGAGAGTCTCGAGACCATTGTGTTGCGCGGTGCCCTCGGTGAGCCAAACCCCGACACCGTTCCGGCGCTGCCCGCGTCTGGCGTGCTGATGCTTCCGGTCGAAGACGGCGGCATACTCAACGGCATTGACGGAATCGAGCGGGTGTCGGCAATCCCCGGCATAACCGCCATCGAGATCACGGCCACCAAGGGAACCCGGATCGACGCGCTGCCAGAGGCCGACCGCTACCTGGGTTTCGTGTTTGCGGCAGGCCACGATCCCTCTGAGGTGGAGGGCCTGTTGCGCCGAGCAGCCTCCGAATTGACGGTCGTCATCGACGGTGAAGCCGTGGGGCCGCTGCTTCCCGACTAGCCGGCCGGGGCAAGCTGCACCAGCTCGAGAAGTTGCCGCGGGATGTTCGGACCGATCACGCCCGAGGCAACAGCGCGAGCTGGCGTGACTGAGCTATCAGGCGACCATCCTCGTCCCAGAGTTCACCATCCTCTTCGAGAAAGCCACCGGTTATGAACCGGGTGTGGAAGGAGCAGCGCAGCCACTCCCCCGACTCGGGGCGTTCCCTGATGTGTGTGGTCAGCTCGAGCGTCGGGGTCCATGCCACGGGAAGATTGGCGTTGAAGATTGTCGGCGGGAACGCATCGGCGGCCACCACGAGGCCAATCGTGTCCAGCGCTTCTTCGTGCGCCCAACGGAACCAACCACGAACCCGTGGGTAGCCCGACGATCCAACCGCCGCGGGAACATCCTCAGGATGGACCCGCAGATCGACATTGGCCATGAACGGAGGAGGAAGCGTATCGGTCGCCACCACCTTGATGCACTGGTCGACCGACGGCAGATCAGGCGGTTCCGCCTCGACTCGCTCGGGGCCTTCGAATGCCGTCAGTTCGCCGTAGCTCCCGAGTGCAGCCACCAGAGCGCGGCCTTTGCCATTGCGCACGGTCGCTGCCACCGTGGCGAATCGGCGACCTTCCTTGAGCACTTCAGTGTCGATCGTGATTGGACCGGCGCCGGCGGGGGCGAGGAAGTGGCCCGTGATCGTGACGGGATCGGGGCGACCCGACGCCAGCACGCCTGCCCGAGCTGCCATCGCCAGAACGTAGCCACCGTTGGCGTTGCCAAGGATGTCCCAGCCCGGCTGTATCTCCCCGGCCCAGCCGTTGTCGCCGATTCGCTCGAGCGCTGACGCATCCGCAAATGTCATGGACGAGAAGCTAGCCGCCCGACCTTGGCTCGGGGACACCGGTAGCGAGATTGATGCAGGCGGCGATGACGAGGCCAACCGCAGCTCCGGCGACCACATCCAGTGGATTGTGAGCGCCCAAGTAGACCCGAGCCACACTGTTGGCCACCGCCATCAGGTAGACGGCGACGGTGCCACGACGTCCCAAATACGGTGCGAGCAGACCGGCCACTGCGAAAGCGAAAATGGCATGACCCGATGGGAATCCGATTGGTGAAGTGTTGACGTCCCGGATGACCGCGGACGGAACGGTGAAAACCGGGCGTTCTCGCTCAACCAGCGCCTTGACCACCCACCACTCGAAGGCGAGTTTCAGCGGAATTGCGGCAGCTAACGCCAACCCAAGCCTCCACCTTCGCGACGCCAGTATCACGACCGAGGCGACCGCCACAAAGGCCAGGGAGCCGAAGATCTGGAATATCCACATCGGCGCCCGCAGAGCATCGGGAAGTCCGTTGACCAATCGGAACACTGACTTCTCGGCTGCGCTCACCTCACCGTTGCGCACGATGAACATGCACAGCACCAAGACGACCAAACCGGCACCGATGCTCCATGCATCCAGTGGCCGGCGGATGTGGGCTCTCGATTGACCGAAGCGAAACCACCCGATGGTGGGGCGGCGATGTTTATCTGCGGGTTCCGACACTTCACTCTCACTTGCCGGCGAAGCCAGTGCCATCCTCAGGGTAAAGGACTGTGACAGGGCTGCTGCCGACCGGGGCTAGGAATCGTCACGATCCGGCGGTGCCGGCTCGAGCATGCCGGCAAGCTCGATCCGTGACTCGGAACTGCCGAAGGACGTGATCGTGTCTCCGTCTGCCAATACGGTGCTGCCGTGTGGAATTATCACCCGGTTGCCTCGCCGCACCGACACCAGAGTCGCTCCTTCGGGCCAGGTGAGATCTTGGACACGCCGCCCGCCGGCCGAGGACATCGGCGGGATCGGGAGCTCGTAGAAGTTCGCCCCGAGGTGGGTGCGTTGTTTGATGCGCTCGCGGTACATCGATCGATCAGTCGCAGAGCCAAGAGCGTGGTGGTACGCGCGCACCACACTCTCGCGGCGGAACATCCCCAGGAACTGTTTCGGGTGGTCGTCCGCTACGACCGGGAGGCGCCCGATGTCGAGTGCTGCCATACGTGATACCGCCACCGAGACCGGCATTGAAGCAAACACCGTCCGGGGATTGGAGGTCATGACCTCGCCAACTGTTCGCTCCTCGGACGGTCCCCCGGAACGGTCTATGTCGGTGATTGTGAGAATCCCAAGAAGTTCACCGTCCTCGACAACAGGCAACCCATGGTGGTGTTGTTCCTCCAGGATTTCCTGAGCCACCGTTGTGGTCATTGACCGGTGGACCAGGGTGCCGGGCCATGCCATCACATCACGTACTTCAACGGTGTCGAGCAAGTCGATGTCCTCGCGACGCAACAGGTGGATGCCTCGCTGTTTGAGGGGCATTGTGTAGACGCTCTCCGGGTGGATGCGCTCGGACAGCACTGTGGCCAGCGATGTCGCCAACATGAGTGGCAGAACAAGTCCATAGTCGCCGGTGATCTCGAACACGATGAGGATCGATGTCAACGGGGCTCTGCCGACCGCTGCGAATGTTGCTGCCATGCCGACGACAGCGAAGGCGCCGGGGTCGATGTCGGAAAAGCCCCAAGCCGGCGCGACCAGGATCGCCAGCGCTGCGCCGAGGGTTGCTCCGATGAACAGGCTCGGCATCATCGTTCCAGCGGAGCCTCCCGCCGACCTCGTAATCGCGTTCGTCACGATCTTGAGAACCGCCAGAAGCAGCAGCGTGGTCCACAGGGCGTCGTTGTCGGACTGCAAACTGAGCAAGCCACCAACAAAATCCTGTCCGGTTCCGATGGAATCGATTTGCCATATTCCTACGGCGCCAACGATCAGACCGCCAACGATTGGCCGTACCCAACCCGGCAGTTTCGCCAAACGAGCACTCTGAATCGACGCATTGTGCAGGACGCGCAGAAAGAAGTACCCAAACGCCAGAGCCAGCAGCCCGACTACCCCGTACAAAAGAAGCTCCATTACGTGGCCCAGCTGGTGAGCCGGGGCGGACAGCAGCTGCTCCTCGCCTACGATGCTGCGCGTGGTCACGGCAGCCGCAACTGAGGCAACCACAACCGCATTCAAGTGACGTATGGCAAAGTTGCCGAGCAGGACTTCCATCGCAAAAAGCATCCCGGCAATCGGTGCCCCAAAAGTCGCCCCGATCCCGGCCCCCGCACCAGCGGCGATCAGCCCCCGTATCTGGTCCTCACCGAATCGTGTGTGCCTGGCAAGCGAAGAGCCGATAGTCCCACCGATCATGACGATGGGACCCTCTCGACCGCCAGACCCGAAGCTGCCGAGAGTCGCCGCGGTTGCCGCGATCTTGGCGAAAACTGTCCGGGTCGGCAGGTAGCCGCCGTGGAGCGAAAGTCCGACCATCGTCTCGGTGACCCCGCCGCTTTCGACTTCGCGTCCCGCCAAACCCGCAATGCCCCAGGCGATCAGCAGACCGATCGGCACTGAAACAATGACCAGCCAAGTGCGGTTGTCGATGCCGCCCTCAGCCACGTCTCTGAGGAGCTGGGTCAGCCAGACCAGCAGAGCGGCCGCTAGACCGACGATGACACCGACGCCCAGCGAGGCCGCCATAAACGCGGCGGCGCCGCGCTGGCGGAGCGCTCGAGATAACCAGGGGATGCGGGCTTCAATCATTCTGCCCGACTGTAACGGTCCCGGAAGGGTTGGTGGCGGGGCCGGCAGACCGCTCTGCCGATAGGGTGAACGCACATGAAGTGGGCCCCACGAGCAACAGCACTATTCGTAATCCTCACGGCGTGCACCGTTTCGAACACCACCGAGGCGCCAACCACGCTCACATCCCCGAGTCCCCCATCGACATCCGTTCCGAGCACCTCCTCAATCGTCCCGCCTCCGGCAGCGCCACAAGGACGGCGCGGCCACTCCATGATTGCCCTCGATGACGGCCGGCTCTTGGTCGTCGGCGGCCAATCCATTGCAGCCAACAGCCAGGTGTGGTTTGGCGACTCCTGGCTCTTTTTGACCGCGTCGACAACCTGGCATCAGCTCGACTCGCTTCCCCAGCGTGGGCAGCTGGCCTTGGCGACAGATGGCACTGCTCCGCTTGCCTTTGGCGGATACACCGGAGGAACCGCCGTCTACGGCGACCTGCGCCGCCTCGAAGACGGCGAGTGGTTGCGCCTCGACGTTGCCTCTCGTCCTTCGGCACGGGCCGGTGCCGTGATGACCTACGACGCCGAGTCGCGACTCTTTGTGCTCTTTGGCGGCGACGAGGCGCCTTTCGACGCCCGGCTCCCAACGAACGAAACCTGGACCTTCGACGGCGTGCAGTGGAGACAGCAGTCCCCACCATTGTCTCCGCGGCCCAAGTCGGAGGGGCACCCGACGCTGTTCGAGCTGGCGTTGGTATATGACAGCGCGGCGGACCGCAGCATCCTGCTCATCGGAGGTGATGAAACCTGGGCGTACGACGCCAACACTGACACGTGGGAGGAGCGAGCCACGCCAGGTCTCGAAGCCGACTTCATGGTCGCCGCCGCCTACCACGCCGGCATGGGCCAAGTCATCACATACGGCGGCGCCCCAACCGGCGGATCTCAGGAGACGTGGGCCTACGACTACCGAAGCGACACATGGCAGCGCATCGAAACTGCTACGAGCCCGGGCCCGCTCGGGGACCACGCCATGGCATACGATCCGGTCTCCGGCCTGCTCTACATCTATGGCGGATCGGCTCAGCTCTTGGCCCTCGACACCCCCGACCCGGCCAGCGGCACGATGTGGGCTTTTGACGGCAAGGACTGGACGCCCGTCGCCGGGTCCTGAACGCCCGGCCGACTCACGTGGGCTGCGCCCTCATGACCAGCTTGATGACGACGAACTCGGCCGGCCGCAACGGGGCAACTCCCGCTGATACGTTGACGACACCGTTTTGCCGATCGGCTTCCGTCGTCGTTGTGCGATCGCAATTCACCAAGAACGCCTCTTCGCTGCGGCTGCCCTGGAATGCTCCCTGACGGAGCAACCCCTCCAGGAAAGAGGTCACTGTGCTGCGAATATCTCCCCACAGTGTCTCGCCGTTCGTCTCCGACGCCGCAGGAGCGGTCGAGGGGTCAGCGGTTGATCAGGCCACCATCGCGAACATGCACCGCCGAGAACACTACGCGTGGCCGATGCCGGTTAGATGACGGACCTGACCCGTCGAGCGACTCGTCGATGGCCATTTCACGCACGAGATTCTCGCACCCAGCCAGGTTTGAACCGATGACGCACGTATCGTGGCCGGAACCGCCGTAAAGGTGATTGTTCGCTCCGGCGCCATCCAGGTAGTCGTCGCCGGCATGCCCCTTGATGACATCACGATCTTCGCCACCTAGAAGGACATCGTCGCCCGCGCCGCCCAAGATACGGTTGACTCCATTCAGACCGAAGATGACATCGGCAGCGTCAGAGCCGCGCAGCAGATCGTCGTGGTCACTGCCGAGCAGCCACTCAAAACTGGTGAATGTATCGTCGCCTTCCCCAGAGGACACGCCCGTCGCCATGTTCGCCTCGACACCGGCCGCTGAGTACCCAAACGAAATCAAATCGGTGCCGGCCCGGCCGTCCACGATGTCATCGCCGGCGCGAGGTTCGATGAGATTGTCGGCCGCGTCGCCCCGAAGTGTGTCGGCGTGGGCCGAACCAACGAGCTGTTCAGTCGAAGCGATAGTGTCTCTGCCTGCAGCACCGCTGGATCGACCAGTTGCCAGATCGACCGTGACCCCACCAGACGCAAAGGCATACGACGCCGTATCGATCCCAATGCCACCGACAATCGTGTCATCGCCCGTTCCTCCCGCCAACGTGTCATCGCCGGCGTCGCCGTGGAGGTCGTCATTGCCACCGCCACCCAGGATCAAATCGTCGCCGTCGCCGCCGGCGGCCGTGTCGTGGCCTGTACCGGCCTCAATCAGATCGTCGGCGTCGCCGCCTTCGATCGTATCGGCGCCGCTGCCTCCATCGATCCGGTCAGCGTCAGAGCCCCCATCGATGACGTCGCGGCCTGAGGAACCGCGGATGTCGTCTGCCCCATCACCTCCGACAAGGTCATCAGGGCCCTTGCCACCGATGAGAATGTCGTCTCCGGCATTCCCCCTGATTGTGTCCTGACCGGCCGAACCCTGAATCTCATCGTCCGAGGCGCCGCCGTACAAGTTGTCGTCACCCGGACCACCCGTAACGGCATCCTTACCTCTGCCACCTAGGATGGTGTCGTTGCCGCTTCCTCCCCGGAGCACGTCATCACCACCGAGTCCTCGGATGGTGTCATCACCAGCGCCACCATTCAGAACGTTGCCGAAGCGGTCTCCACGCAGCGTGTCGTTGAACACCGAACCGATCACCTGTGAGGGTGAGTTTTCGATCCTGTCCGCTCCCTCCCCCGACGCCCTGCCTCTCTCGAGATCGACAACCACGCTTTGGGCAGCAGATGAGAAATCCAGGATCTCAACCAGCACGAATCGGTCCGCGCCAGGGCCTCCTGCCGCCCGATCAACCCCAAGCTCGCCCTTCAATTCGTCGCGACCGGCTCCTCCTTCGAGGCGATCATCGCCACCGTGGCCCCAGAGCTTGTTGTCCGAGTCATCACCGATGAGGACGTCTTCGTATGGCGAGCCGCGAACGTTCTCGACGCCCCCGATGACGTCGGTACCTTCTCCCGTCGCCATGCCGGCGGCCAGGTTCACCTCCACGCCAGGCGCCCAGATGTACCAGAGCCAGTCCTCGCCGTCGCCTCCTACCACTGCGTCGTCTCCCGCCTCGGGAGTGATTACGTCATCCCCGGCGCCCGCATCCACTGTGTCATTTCCGGCTTCAGGGCGGATCGTGTCGTTCCCCGGACCGCCGAGTACGTTGTCGTCGCCGTCACCCGTGATCAACGAATCGTTGCCGCTACCACCGCGCACCGAGTCATCCCCGCTTCCGCTGGCGATGTAGTCATGGCCGCCATGCCCGTAGACGCGGTCAGCTCCATCCCCTGTGGTGATGAGGTCATTGCCGTCCCCGGCGCAGACGATGTCGTCGCCACCGTAGGTGTGTATCGTGTCGTGACTGCCACCGGCCAGCACGATGTCAGTCGCATCGTGGCCCTCAATGTGATCAGGCACAGGCTTGCCGACCACCGTCGGGACAAGGCCATCACACCTCACGGCCGTTGTCACCGACCCATCGATGTTGTCAGTCGTTGCCTCCGAGGACACCACAACCGGCGTCGCTCCGGCTTGGTCTGACGCACTTGGAAACCATTTGCCGGCGAAAACTTGATACGAGCAGTCATCAAATCGAATCGTGTAGGCGCTCGGCGGCAGGGCGATCGAGTAGGCACCGCTTGGATCAGTCAGCGCCGCCCCGATCATCTCGGTACCGGCGTGGGCCTCGACGCACATGCGGGCCACACCTAGCCCGTCGCCGTTTCGAATAGTCCCGGCGACCAGGCCGACCGCGGCTTGACCGAACTCATGGGCCCCGATGTCATGCTCTGCAGCCCCAATGCCGTCACCATCGTGGGGGCGAGTGAAGCCCTCAAAGTCGACGTCGGGAGCCGCTCCCGCTGCCCCGGAGTCAATGGCTGGCGAGGTCGCCAAGACACGATGCGGAAAGTGGGCTGCCGGATCAAACTCAGGATCGGCCGCCAGATTGCCATCGACGCCCGACAGGTCGCTAATCCCGAAATAGTCTTGATCGTTGGAAAACAAGAGGTTGTGATCGATCGTTGGAGTTGTCGACGGATAAACCCGAAAGCCGATGCCACTACCGGTAACAATGTTGTTGCGTGCCGTGGTTCCGGTGCCAACAGCTATGCCATCTCCGTCCACATCGATCACCGTGTTGTTCGCAACAATGGCGGTGCCGGACCCAATGACCGCCACGATTCCGTCGCAACCACTGCGAACAATGACGTTGTTCGTCACCGCAGCCACCGATGCAGATCCGTAGCTCGTGACAACCCCGCCCGAACAATGCACATCGGTGAACAAGTTGCCCCTGACAAACGCTGCGCCCTGAACAATCGAAGTGCCTCCGATTCCGGCGAATACGTTGTCTTCGACCGCCACGTTGTCGCCGGTGGCACGGAGATAGAACGATTCTCGCGCTGTGAATGTCAGACCTCGCAGCGAACTATCGCTGTCCAGGATGACGTTGCCATCGAAGAAGGTGGCATGGGCGCCGTGGGTACTGCTAATCGTCAGCTGCTTGCCGGTCCCATCGATGAAGTCTCGGTAGGTGCCGGGAGAAATCAGAATCTCGTCGCCACTAGAGGCGGCCGCAACGGCTGCGGCGACCGTTCCATACTGCTGAGGTACGTGGCGTGCGACCGCGGCGTGAGCCGGAGTCCGGATACCCACCACGAGTCCGACCACCACAACTGCCGCGACCGCCACTCTGGCGCCTGGCGTCCTAACCAATCGGATACCTCACAATGCCCGCACCAGGGGAAACATTGTGCTGCATCGAGATGGATCATCCAAAGTGAGCTTGAGATCTACTGGCCGCGCACAGGATCATTCCGCTAGCAACGTCTGGCGCCATGCCGATCCGACCCCAGAACTTCGCCCCCGATGTCGAAGCGGCGTATCGGCGCGACCGCAGGCCCGCATACAGGGTCATGGCCACAGCACCTCAACTCGACGGCCGATTCGATCTGGAACCCCTGGGCGAGATCGAGCTCAGGAATCGCGCATCAGTTGAAGCCTTTCGATTGGTCGCGAATGCCCAAGCCTGAAGGGACGGTCGAATTCCTAGGGGCGATTACCCGTAGCGGTCAGGGCCAGGCGACAACAGCCGCCTAGCGTCCGGCGTGTCAAAATGAACCCAACATCACCAGCGAGGGGCCTCATGCCGTATCGAACGATCATTGAACCATTCCGCATCCACAGCGTGCAGGCCATTGAGTTTCCCTCCTTGGAGCAGCGCGAAGCGGCATTGGAACGTGCCGGTTACAACCTGTTCGGCCTCCACGGCAATGAGGTGATCATCGACCTCCTCACCGACTCCGGCACCGGCGCCATGTCGTCACGGCAGTGGGCCGGAATGATGGTCGGCGATGAGTCATATGCGGGGAGCCGGTCGTATTTCCGCTTCCGCGATGTCATTGAAGACCTCACCGGATTCGGCGAAATCATCCCGGCGCATCAAGGCCGCGCCGCCGAGAAGATCCTGTTCGCGACGGTCGTCAACGAGGGCGACGTGGTTCCCAACAACACACATTTCGACACGACCCGCGCCAACGTCGAATATCAGCAGGCCGAGGCTCGTGACATCGTGATCGCCGAAGGCCACGACCCTGCCTCCGAGTTTCCGTTCAAGGGCAACATGGACGTCGCCGCTCTCGAGCGTACGATCGAAGAGGTCGGTCGCGACCGAGTCCCCCTGGTCATGGTCACTGTCACCAACAACTCGGGCGGCGGTCAACCAGTATCGATGGCGAACCTGCGTGCGGTGCGAGCCGTCTGCGATCGTTATGACATTCCGTTCTTCCTCGACGCCTGCCGCTTCGCCGAGAACGCTTGGTTTATCAAGCAGCGCGAGGACGGATACTCTGACAAGACCCCCAAGGAGATCGCCCAGGAGATGTTCTCTCTGGCCGACGGCTGCACGATGTCGGCCAAAAAGGACGGCCTGTCGAACATCGGCGGATTCCTCGGGATGAACGACCCGGAGGTCGCTCAACAATGCCGCAACCTGCTGATCCTGACCGAGGGTTTCCCAACCTACGGCGGCTTAGCGGGATACGACCTCGAGGCGATCGCCCAGGGACTCGAGGAAGTGTTGCAGGAGGAGTACCTCCACTACCGCATCCGCTCGACTGCCTACCTCGCCGACAAGGTGAACAGCGCCGGGATTCCGATCATGCGTCCCCCGGGCGGCCATGCCGTATACATCGACGCCAAGAGCTTCCTCTCCCACATCCCGCCGGGCCAGTACCCCGCTCAGGCGCTCGCCGTCGAGTTGTATCGCGAAGGTGGGGTCCGCGGTGTCGAGATCGGGTCCGTGATGTTCGGCCGCCCACTGCCTGACGGCACTGAGGAGCCTGCCGCCATGGAGCTGGTTCGCCTGGCAGTTCCCCGCCGCACCTACACCCAATCGCACATCGACTTCGTCGGCGAAGTGGTCATCGCTGTGGCCCAGCGGGCCGAGACCCTCCGCGGCTACCGGATTACAGCGCAGGCTCCGTGGCTACGCCACTTCACAGCGCGGTTCGCTCCCGTGTGAGACGCTGCCTTCTTCTCACCTGCAAAGTGGATAGTGCCCGACGAAGTGCCCGTTGCGTTTCCGGTGTGGATTCGGCATGATGCCAACACGAACGGAGTGAGATCTATGCGCGCTGCATCGATTGTCGTAATCGGATCATCGACGGCATTCGTATTGCTTGGCTTGAGCCAAACGACCGAAGGCCTCCTCAGCGCCGCCCTCTTCATGGGTGCTCTTCTTTTTGCTCCGGTAACTGCGGGGCTTGCGATCGCCGCCGCCACCAACGAACCAATCCGCTCAGGTGCCCTTCACCACTGGCTCGGAGCACACGGCCTCAGGCGGTTCCGGATCGCCGAGTTAGCCCGATGCAGCGGCTGTGGCTCGTCCAGAGTCGTCTTCGAGTCAGTGTGGGTGTGCACCACCTGCGACCACGCTCCGACGGCCGGTTGATTCGTCCTCCATCTCGCCGGGGAGCCGTTGCCGCGGATCCTGGGCACACCTAGGCGAGCCGCAACGCCATTGGCCCACCCGGATAGAGCCCTAACCACTCCACAGGGCACCTCGCCATCTGCCCGCACTGCTGCCCGCGTCTCTGCTTGGATATGCGCCGATGAGTGGAATTCAATGGCGTCCATGATCGAACGAGCGGGCCAACGCTTCGCCGCCATCGGCATCGTCGACGCAGACGACGAGGATGAGCGGCTCCAGAAGACACTGCTGGTCGCTTCCTCGGCCATGATCAGTGCCTCGGCCGTGGTGTGGGGCTTGGTCTATTTGGCCCTCGGCCAGCCTCTGTCCGCATCCATCCCCCTGTCTTACGCCGTACTCTCAACGCTGAGCGTGGCGTTGTTTGCCCGACTGCGTCGCTACAAACTCTTTAGACGGAGCCAGCTCGGGTTGACGCTGCTGCTGCCCTTCCTTCTCAGCCTGAGCCTCGGAGGTTTGGTGGCGTCGAGCGGCGTGGTGTTGTGGTCGCTGACTTGCCCGCTCGGTGCGCTGGTGTTCTCCGGGTACAAGGAAGCCCGCGCCTGGTTTCTCGCATTCGTCGTGATCGTCGGCGCTTCATTCCTGCTCGAACCGGTCGTATCGAACCGAGCCGGCCTCTCCGACTTTGTGGTCGTCGTCTTCATGGTGATGAATATCGCAGCCGTCTCGACAATCGCTTTTGTTCTGCTCCAGTACTTCACGAGTCAGCGGGAAGCCGCCCAGGAGACGTCCGAAGCGCTGCTTCTCAATATCCTGCCGCGCTCGATCGCCCAGGTTCTGAAGCAGGGTCCCAAGACGATCGCCGAGCACTATGAAGGCGCCAGCGTCCTATTCGCCGACGTCGTCGACTTCACTCCGATGTCGGCGGACATGTCCCCCGAAGATCTGGTGGAGTTACTCAACGACGTCTTCACATACTTCGACCAGGTGGCCGACGAGCTTGGAATCGAGAAGATCAAGACCATCGGAGATTGTTACATGGCAGCGTCGGGCGTGCCAGAGCGGCGCGACGATCATGCCCATGTGCTCACCGACATGGCCCTCCGAGTCCGTCGCCACGTCGACACACATGACTTTCTCGGCCGTTCCCTCGAGTTCCGGATTGGCATCAATTCCGGACCGCTGGTCGCCGGAGTAATCGGCACGCGCAAGTTCATCTACGACCTCTGGGGAGACGCCGTCAACACAGCTAGTCGGATGGAATCTCAGGGTGAACGAGGCATGATCCAGATCACTCGGGCGACATATGAGCTCATCAAAGATGACTATGTGTGCGAGCCCAAGGGCCGGGTACGAGTGAAAGGCAAAGGCGAAATGGACGTCTGGCATGTGACAGGGGCCCGTGTCTCGGAGCCCGTGTCGTGAAGGTGTCAGAACGACCTGGATCACAGCACCGCAGCCGGGAACCCCATAGCATTGCATCGAGGAGATATGGCACAACAACCCGTTGAGATGATCCTGCTCAAGCAGTGGGCTGAGCATATGGCTAGTTCTGTGTGGCTGATGGATGCGGAAGGCAACCTGGTCTACTACAACGAGCCGGCCGAATCGATTCTCGGGCTTCGGTTCGATGAGGCCGGCGAAATCAATGCCGCCCAGATTGCCGACCTCTTCCCTACGACGGCGCCAGACGGCAGCCCTGTGGATGGCGACGAGCTGCCTATCGTTCGCGCCTTGACCCACAACGAGCCGTCCCATGCGGAGCTTTGCATCCGAGACCGGATCGGCGAGTGGCACAACATCGAGGTAACCGCCTTGCCCCTGGTCGCCGCCAGTCATCGCAAGCTCGGCGCGATCGCCATCTTCTGGGAAGTTGACCGTTGAAAGCAACGCTCTGGGGCACCCGGGGATCATTGGCGCGATCGGGGCCCGAAACGCTGCGATACGGTGGCGATACCTCATCGGTCGAGGTGCGCGGTTCCGATGACAGCCTGATCGTGATCGATGCCGGCTCAGGCATCTTGCGTTTGGGCGAGAACATCGGAGATCCTCCGAGCAGGATCGACCTGCTCTTGAGCCACCTGCACATGGACCACATCCAAGGGCTCGGGTTCTTCACACCTTTGTATGCACCCGATATCGAGGTGCACATCTGGGGCCCGGTCTCGGCCACTCAGGACTTGCGATCCCGGCTCACCCGCTACCTCTCCCCTCCCCTGTTTCCGGTCCGGCTCAGGGACCTGGCCAGCGTCGAAATCCACGACCTGCAGCCGGGCGTTCTCGAGCTGGGAGCCATCACTGTCACAGCCGAAATCGTCACCCATCCAGGCCATACGATGGGCCTTCGGCTCGAGGACGAGGCCGGCGTGCTCACCTACATCTCAGATCACGAACCGGCCTTGGGAGTCACCGATTTCCCGCGGTCGGCCGAATGGACCTCGGGCGCCGCGCTTGCGGAAGGCGCCAATGTTCTGATCCACGATGCCCAGTACACCGACGAGGAATACGAGGAGCGGGTCGGTTGGGGACACAGCAGCTTCAAACACGCAGTGGCATTTGCCGAGCTGGTTGGCGCAAAGAAGATGGTCACCTTTCATCACGACCCCAGTCACAGCGACGACTTCCTCGATCTGGTGACCGGATCACTGCGCAGCGATAGCGTCGAGATCGTTGGCGGCACCGTCGGGGCCGAGTTCGTCGTCGGCAGCTAGTGGTGTGTCGCTCAATTGGCGCCAGGGTAGCTCCGAGGCGTCGACGTCATCTGGCACAGCCTGACGACGAAGGCGCATCAGTAGATGCGTCGAGGAGAAAGGCGCAGTCAGGGGCGTCGACGGCCGGAGATACACGGTGACTATTTGAGCGACACACCACTAGGTGGTCAGTCCACCCAGGTGTACCAACTCCCACTGAGCGACCGCAGTGCGACATGGCGCGCCCAATCGGCCACGTCCGGCGCACCAGGTCCGTCGGGAAGGTGGGCGAATCCGCCTGACGCCAGGAACCCACCGGCCGCAGTTGTGAACACCGCGGCATCGCCAAACAATTCCACCTGATCGATCTGGTAGAGCCCGATCGGCTGTCTGTCCACTACCGCACCTATGGAGGCGTCTGTCGCCGCATCACTCAGGAAGGGCCGACTCAGAGTGAATCTCACGTGCAAGGGAATCGATACGAAGGAGATCACGACGGCCGCCAGGACCATCATCGGCGCATACAGGAAACGGCGGCTGCGGTGAACCGGTCCAAGTCGTCCCGCCATGGAATACCAGGCCAAAAAGACACCGCGCACGAACCACACCGCCGCCAGGCCCAGCCACATCAGAACGGCGATGGCCGCATAGCCGAAGTGAAACAGCGGGTAGGAAGCCGCCCATGCCAACGCCGCCGCGGCAGCGAGGACAAGACCGTTGAACACCTTGCCCGGGGGCTGGTGCAGGCCTAGCTTGCGACCGGGCGCGGGACGGACCGTTCGCGACCGGGGATTCGAATGTGGATCCACGACAGTGCAACGGATCGCATTGGCGGGTGGTTCCCGACGGCGCTCTAGCCCTCGGCTGCGCCCTGCTTGCGTAGCTCGTTGTAGGCCCTCACCATGGCGCTGACCTTCTCGCCATGACTGTCCTCACCGTCGAGATGGGTCGGGGACTCACCATTGAGCAACTTGTCGATGACCTCGGCCGAGTGGCCGCGACCTAAGCCGTTCCCATTGCCGTTGCCGCGCTCCATCGCAGTGGCAATGGCCGCCGCGGCCCGCTCCCGGCCTTTGAGCCTCTCCGCCTTGTCGGGTTTGCCGGACTTGCCGTTGTCGGTCTTGCCCGCGTCGCAGTCATCGGACTCGGCGTTGCCAGACTTGTCCGACTTCCCGTTGTTCGACTTGTTCGACTTGCCCTTCTTGTCCTTGCCTGACTTGCCGTTGTTCGACTTGTTCGACTTGCCCTTCTTGTCCTTGCCCGACTTGCCGCTGTTCGACTTGCACTCGGTGCCAGGGTCTTCATCACCAGGGTCGTCATCCCCAGGGTCTTCGTCACTCGGGTCAGGTGTCTGGGACTCAGCGCTGTCTGCACTGAAGTCCGCAGCCAGCTCAACGGCTTGGCGCGCAGTCTCCAGGGCACGCTCAACTCCCGTGGGTTCGGCGCTGTCCTGGGCCGATGCGGGCGCAGCCGTGGTGATGGCGAGAACCGCTCCAAGCATGAGAGTGAGAAGGCGTGTACGCCGCATTGAGATCCCGTCGTTCGTGTCTAGTCGGCAATCGGCAAGAAGTCCGCTCACTCTGTAGCCCCGATCGTCGCTATATGGTGGGGACACAACGTGGCTAGTCCGGACCCGAGCACTGCCCCGGCCATGGTCAAGTCATCATCGGAGGCATCGTCCGGCGCTCCACCTGTAAGTGACTCGAGATAACGCCCGAGCACCTCTCCGGAGGTGATGCCGCCGTCTAGTTGGCTACAGAAGAGAGCGCCTGTCGCCAGGAAGATGTCAGGCGAAGCCAGCGCCGTTCCCTCGTAGGTTGTGCCTTCCAGCATGTGCTCGATCACGGCCACGTATCCCACAAGATCGACATCGGCGACGGATGGAACAGGTGACCTGGTCGTGCCAGACATCTCTGACGGGAGGGCAGTCGAGGTCGGCGAGGCGTCACCGGGCGCAGCCACGCCGACGTCATCCTCGGGGAGAGGTTCGCCAGAAATACCCCCGCACGCGCTCAGAAGCACAATGGCACCTGCCAGGAACACTCCGACCCTCATCCGTATACATCGGACGGACCCGTCCGCCGATTGAGCGACAAGTGGAACCATTTTCCACGACGGAAACGTTCAGCTGTGGCTGCCGACAAACAGAGTGACCGCAGAGTTCAGCCGCTTGCTGTCATACCCCTCCCCTACGCTGGCTGCATGGCTACTCGATACGACTACTCCGCTATTGCGCCCCTCGGTTCGTATGCCGCCAAGCTGTGTCCAGTGCGGATCCAGCAAGACGTCTTGGGACCCGGGGAGCCGGTTCCAGTCACCGCCGATGCTCGGCTGCGGATGGATCAGGGAATCGCCTTCGAGGAAGCTGTCGTTGAGCGGCTTGCAGAAATTGCGCGCCCGCAGTGGGTCTTTGTCGATGAGCAGAACCTCTCTGGTGACGAGGCCCGGGCTGCCACCGCAGCCGCCATCGCCGACCGAGCCCCTGTGATTGTCGGAGCGAACCTCGATGCCGACCTCGCCGAAAAGCGAGCAGGCAAGCCCGACCTCCTTGTCTGGCACGGCGACGGCTACGTGCCCGTCGACGTGAAGCACCACATGACACTCGATGCATACGATCGGGGGCCTGCCGTCGTCACCTCCGACCTGGCCGACCCAACACCTGCGGCCGCACTCGAGGATGTCACTTGGCAGCTGCGCAAGAGCAAGGCTGACGCACTCCAACTCGCCCACTACCGCCGGATGCTCGAAGCGACAGGTGACTCTGCCACCGAGCCGCGGGGTGGGATCATCGGCAAGGAAGGTCGCGTCGTTTGGTACCGGCTCGATGAGGATCTCTGGCAAACACCCGCCAAATCGGACGGCAAGAAGGTGAAGAAGCGAACCACGATGGAGGTCTATGACTTCGAGTTCGACTTCCGCCGCGACATCGCCGCGGTCGCCCACGATCATCTGGCCGGAGCCGACCGGCCCCTTGTCGTGGAGCCCATCTCGTGCAGCGAGTGCTCAACTTGCCCGTGGCGCGAGATCTGCAACCTCACCCTGCTCGCAGGTGCCGGCGACGCTTCGCTGTTGCCCGGTGTGGGCTACCGCCAATGGCGCGCGTTGCGAGAGATTGGTGTCACGGATCGGGCTCAGGTGGCCGCCCTCGACGCCGACACAGCCATGCTGCTGGCGTCTTCGGTGGACGTAGCCAAGTGGCTCGAAGACGCCGCTACCGCTGATCGCGAGACGCTCGTCGAAGAGCTGCGTCCTCGAGCCAAGAAACAGATCGAAACGCTCCAAGGCGCCGACCTACTCACCGCCGGCGATGTAGTTGACCGTCTCGACCCCGCAACGGCCGGCCTCGACAAATGGGCCGCCGCTGCGATCGTCAACGCCAAGGCCGCGACCGGCCCGGAACCCGTCTACAGACGGCCTCGTGGAAACATCGCCGTCCCTCGGGCCGACATCGAAATCGACGTCGACATGGAGAACACCAACGACGGGGTCTATCAGTGGGGCGTCTACGTCACTGATCGAGCCGCCACCGGTCTCGTTACTGAGGGCTACCAGGCCTTCATCACCTGGGACCCGATTACTCCGGAGAGTGAGCGGCGCTTGTTCGCCGAGTTCTGGAACTGGTTGCGCGAGGTCCGGACTACTGCCGACGACGCCGGCTACACGGTTGCCGCCTTCTGCTGGCATGAGAACGCCGAGAACACACAGATGATGCGCCTGACGGCGGCCAACGACAACCTAAGGGCTCAAGTGAAGGAGTTCATCGCGTCTGAGCAGTGGACCGACATGCGCAAGGTCTTCGAAGCCGGGTGGGTGACTGGTGGCTCCACCGGCTTGAAAACGATCGCGCCCCTGGCCGGATTCGAGTGGGAGGTGGACGATCCGGGCGGCGGGATTTCGATGCTCTATCACGCCCAAGCCATCGACGTGGCCGACCCCGAGAGCACCTCGGCGAGGCAGTGGCTCCTCGACTACAACCGCGGCGACGTTGAAGCCACCCTGGCGATCCGCGACTGGCTCGAGACTCACGGGGCAAGCTTTCCGGAAGTGTGACGCAGGCGGGTGCATGCAAGACCAACCGGCGGTTCCCGCCATGCCACAATCGCTCCATGAACCTCGAGCAGATCGCAACCCAGTTCCCACACGCTGCCGGCTACCTCAACACCGCCAGCATCGGACTACCTCCGCAGCGAGCCGTCGACGCACTTCAGCTCGCGATCGACAAGTGGCAGACAGGCAAAGCCGAAGCGCCCGAGTACGACGCCGTTGTGACCGCCGCTCGAACGTCGTTCGCCTCGCTGCTCTCGGCACGAGTCGAAAACGTAGCGGTCGGCGCTCAGGTGTCGGCCCTGGTGGCCCTAGCGGCGACGTGCTTGCGTCCCGGATCACGTGTGCTCATCCCAGACGGCGAGTTCACGAGCGTCATCTTCCCATTCCTCGTCCGCGATGACCTCGGGCTCCGTGTCGAGTCGGTTCCCCTCATGCGGCTCGCTGATTCCATAGGAGCGGACACCGATCTGGTTGCATTCAGCTCGGTCCAATCATCGAGCGGCGAGGTTGCCGATCTTGGTGCGATCGGAGCGGCAGCCGCTGCCAACGACGTGATCACCATGTGTGATGCCACCCAGTCGGCAGGTTGGCTTCCCATGAACGCGACCGACTACGACTTCGTGATCGCCGGTGCCTACAAGTGGCTGCTGAGCCCCCGTGGAACCGCCTTCATGACCGTCAGTGACACCGTTCTCGAAAGGACCCGTCCTCTATTTGCGGGTTGGTACTCCGGAGAGTCGGTGTGGGAGAGCATCTACGGCTTGCCACTGCGGCTCGCCCCCGACGCTCGGCGTCTCGACCTCTCGCCGGGCTGGCTCGCATGGGTAGGAACCGCACCCGCTCTGGAGGTGCTGACGCAGGTTGGGGTCGAGGCGATTCACAGCCACAACGTCGGCTTGGCCAATACCCTTCTTTCCGAGCTCGACCTGCCGCCTAGTAACTCCGCGATCGTATCGCTCGACCTCGACGCCACTTTCGACCAAGAGCGTCTCAGCGGCCTATCAACGGCCTACCGCGCCGGTCGCCTCCGGGTAGGCTTTCACTTGTACAACTCACTAGAGGACGTCGCCCGGATCGTGGCCGCCATCAAGGGCTGAGGCGGCGACGGAGTCCCGTTCGAGGCTTGCCGGAATTCACGTATCCGGTGCCTATGTCCTCATCCTGTTCGAGTAGCTACTCGACGGCTATCAAGCGAAGGGTTGCGCGACACGCGGACCCATGGAGGAGGGAATCAAAGTGGACACCACTACTTCGGCTACCAGGCGGGGTATCGCAATCGGGCTCACATTGGCGCTGCTTGCCGCCGCGCTGTGGTCTGTAACCGAGAATCGGGCCGACGCGGCGGCAACGGAGCTCCCGACGGTTCAGGCTCAATCAACTGCCGAGCTCGGCTCGGATCTGTCGGTGCTCGCCGGTGGTTGGTATGCCAAGTACGACGGCATCGACGGCGAGTCACTCGATGCGAATCACAAGAAATGGACCGACGTTCTGGGTTACTACTGGGGCATGAACCGGTCCGGCGCCCGTCCTGGGGCAGCCAAGAGCTCATCCAAACTCGATCCGTTGGTCCTGACTTTCGAATATGAGTCGATGGCGCCGCACATGCTCAAGCGGTGCTACTCCGGTGCTGTGACACCCACTCTGGAATTCGAACTGACGACTACACACACCGATGCCGGTCGAGTGACGTATCTCCGCTACGAGATGACGAACGTGACTTGCAAGGCGTACGACGTTGGAGGATCCGCCGACGGCTCGCCACCCCGGGTCGAGATCGCCAACTTCTTCGAGAAGGTCAAGGTCACCTACACCGAATTCGACGACAAGGGCGGGGTCAAGCGAACTCACACGACCACCATCAAAGTCACCGGGTAGCACCCGACGGGCTACCAAACGGCAAGCGCCTAGGGACGCAGTCGCAGGTCTTTCGGCTCTGGGCGCTGCCCACTCCCCCACCTACGGTTTCGGTGAGACCGAAGGAGGCCCAATGGCGAAGGAACGGCGGGGGTTCGATACCGAGGCGGTGCACGCCGGGACACCACCCGATCCGCTGTTCGGAGCTGTCTCAGTACCTATCTATCAAACGTCGACGTTCGCCTTCGAAAGCGTCGATCAGGGTGCCGGCCGTTTCGCCGGCACCGAGCCTGGATATATCTACACCCGTATGGGCAACCCCACCGTCGCCGCCCTCGAGGATGCGGTCACACTCCTCGAGGGAGGCCATGGTGCTCTGGCCACATCCTCAGGTATGGCCGCAATCGTCACCGTCTTCTTCACCTACCTGCAGGCCGGTAGTCACATGGTCGGCACCGACTCGGTCTACGGACCATCCCGCGTCGTCGTCGAGAAGTACTTCAGCCGTTTCGGCGTCGAGTCGTCGTTCGTCGATACCTCTGACGTATCGAATATCCGAGCGGCGATTCGTCCAGAAACCACGATGCTCTACATCGAGACTCCGGAGAACCCGACGATCCGCCTCACAGACATCAAGGCATGTACCGAGATCGCAGAAGATCGTGGACTGCTGCTGGTCGTGGACAACACATTTGCCACTCCCCTACTGCAGCGGCCAATCGAGCTCGGTGCCGACATCGTCGTTCACTCCATGACCAAGTTCCTCAACGGACACGCTGATGTCGTTGCCGGCATCATCGTGACGTCGACTGACGACCAATTCCGCAAGCTGCGTGCGGGCCTCAACCATCACGGCGGCTGCATCGACCCCCACCAGGCGTGGCTGGTGCACCGAGGTCTCAAGACGCTCGGCCTCCGGTTACGCCAAGCCCAGTCGAACGCGATGGCACTGTCCGAGCTGCTTCACGATCACCCCGCCGTCGAGTGGGTCCGCTACCCGGGAGCTCCCGATCATCCGCAACGCGATCTTGTTGAACGGCAGATGGATGGGCCGGGGGCTGTGCTCTGTTTCGGTGTCCACGGCGGGCTGGCCGCGGGCAAACGGCTGATGGAAACCGTTCAACTGGCCACCCTGGCCGTCTCCCTTGGCGGCGTCGAGACTCTGATCGAACACCCGGCCTCGATGACCCACGCCAGCATGGCGCACGAGGCTCGCGAGGCGGCCGGCATCACGGACGGCCTCATTCGGCTCGCCGTGGGATGCGAAGCCGAGGCCGACCTGTTGGCCGACATCGCGGCTGCCCTCGACGGTCTCAGCGACCAACATCTCGAAACCGCGGGTACGCCGAGTTAGCCGGCGCGGCATGCACCCGAGCCTGCAAGCAGCCCGCCAATTCCTAAGGAGCCCCACGTTGCCTCATCGTGTGGCTGGCCAAAACATGTGAGAGATGAACTTGGCGGCGAGGACGTTCGCCCCTGGTGAGGACCCGAGAATCGAGCCAAGATTGGTGGTGACACTGAGTTGCGCCCCCACGGAGGTAGCCATGAAGCGAATCGCCGAGCCAGAGCTTGATATCTCTGGCAACGGCCAGGAAGTAACCACTCCTCGAGCGTCCACGACCGAGCGCACCGTCGTCATCATCCTCTCCCAGGTCGTTGTCCTGGTGGCGTTGATCGTGATCTGGCGGGTACTCGGATCACGAAGGACCCACGGCTGAGCCAGATGCGGTACTAGGCGCCACCATTCGGGGAGTCGGAAGTAGCCGATACTGTTCACACATGACGGACGACAACCTCTTCGAGGCGCTCTATCAAAATGCCGGTAGAGATCGGGACCGGCTCGGCTGGAATAGGTCTGGGCCCAACCCGATGTTGATGACATGGCTGACGGCAGAGCCCCGTACTCGCGGGCGTGCCATGGTTGTGGCGTGCGGGGTTGGCGACGACGCCGAATACCTGGCTTCCGAGGGCTGGGATGTCACCGCCTTCGATTTCTCGCCCTCCGCAATCGAGTGGTGCCGGGAACGATCTCCTGATTCCGTCGTCGACTACCGGGTGGCTGATCTGCTCAACCTGCCACAGCAGTGGAGCGGTGCGTTTGACCTCGTGTTGGAGGTATTCACGATTCAGTCGATCTCGCCGGACCAGACCCGCTTGGTGATTGAGGCCATTGCCGCACTCGCCTCAGCCAGGGGCACGCTGCTCGTGTCCACCCTGATACGAGAGGCTGACGAACCACGGAACGGACCACCATGGCCGGTACCTCGGGAGGCTCTCATGGGGTTCAGTGGGCTGGACGAGATGAGCCGAGTCGAGCACGAGACGCCATACCCGGGGATAGCGCTTCTCGAGGTTGAGTACCGGCGCGGCTAGTGACCCTTGCGAGAGGGCAGGGCGCCGAGCATGGCAGCTCCCGCAACGGCGGCCGCCGGTATCGACCATTGGACAACGGCGTCGGGAGTGGCGATCCCGATGCCGGCCACGGCAGCGGCCGATCCGGCGATCAGGAGCATCCCGATTGTGACGACACGACGGTTCTTCGGGGTCGGAGCATCGCTGATCCGCCATTCGAAGCGGGCGAAGATCGCGACAAGCAGCAGGGTCATCGCGCTCAGGACCACAATCCACACCGGGCGACTCACCCACCAACTCGTCGTACCGGGCTCCACTTTGAACAAGGCTCCATCTATGGCGAACAGGCCGGCGGCGGCAACGAGAGACATCGCCGAGAGATGCCACAGGTAGACCGTCATCACAACCCCGGAAATCGAAACGAGGCCGTGCCAGGCCCGCGCCCTTGCTGTGAACCGACGCACCGCGGGTTGTGTCCCAACGATGACCCCGAACTGGATCGTGCCGAGTAGCGCCATGGCGAAGGTCGGTGGGGTCATGTTGGTGACGCCGGCGCCGGGCACACCAACCATGGCGACCGGGTACCAGCCGATCCACGTCAGCGCGATTAGGAGCGCCAGGGCCGAACCGAAGATCCCCCAGCCGGTAACGGGGGTGATGCCGCCGGCAGCATCACGATCCGACCACCAGTACCCAAGCTGATGAACCGCCGCCCACACAAAGATGAAGTTGACCCAACCAATCCCGGGGACGTCGAATGCGAACCGGGCTATGTCCACTGCGATGACGGCAGCCGCCAATACGACGATTGTCATCGGGCCCGAGCGACGCCACCAGGCGAACGTGAGCGGAGCCGCTCCGGTGAGAGTGAGATATACCGCGAGAAACCAGAGCGGAACGGTCGCCGACATGGCTCCGGCATAGACAACGATGGGATCGACAAACGGGCGCATCGCCACGATCAGCAGGACCCACACGATCAACAGTGGGATCACCGGAGTGAAGAGTCGGCGGGCCCGGGCAGTGATCCAATCCCGGCGCAGTTGTTCACCCGACTCGACCTTGCGCAGGCCGCGGGCGTTGGCATAACCACCGGCCAGGAAGAACAAGGGCATAACTTGGACTATCCAGGTGATCCAGGCCGCGTACGGGATCCATTCGAGCGAGTTGAGCAACGCAATCTCGCCGTCAGGTTGCAGCCAGATCGAGGCGGCCAGCCAATGCCCAAACACCACGACAAGAATGCCAACCACCCGCCAGAAGTCGACGATCCGGTTGCGACTGTCGGGCGTAGCCGCCGCCAGCCGCCCTGTGTATGCCAGGTACTTCTTGATGAGATCCTCTCGAGTCTCTCCCATTATCCACCGCTCCGCCGCCGCTGACAGTTTGAGCCTCAGCGACGGCGCCAGCGCGTCTCGATCGCGCGCAACCTCGCGGCCAGCTCACCCGCTGTGGGCGGTTCGGGTGGCGACGCATAGGCGACCACAAAGCGGTCGATGAGATTGCGGGCACCGTTGGTCATGCGGATATCGAGTTGGGCCCGATGGCGTCGGATTCCCTTGGCGAAGGTCCCGAGGGCTGGATCGATCAGCTGCCTCGCCATCAAGGCATACTCCGCCTCATCGTCGCGCATCTTGGTGAGTGAGCGCAGTTCGTCTGCATAGTTCGTGCGCGCCGCGTTCTGGGCTGGCTGCGCGTCAAACTCGCCGAGAGCATCCGCGGCCGCATCGACCTGGCTGCGATGTCGTTTATTCATGTCGCGCCTGGCCTGAATGAGGTTTGGACGGAAGAGAGCACACACTCGGATGGTCTCTTTCCCCTTGACACTTTCTCTGCCGGTGCGCGATTGCGTCGGCAAGACGTTGCCGGCGTCGTCGAACATGAGATGCTTCTCGGGGAAGTCATTACACGGATTGAGCAGGAGTGGATTCTCTTCCTTCTCAATTCCTGCCTTCCACCGTTTTGCGGTGTGCCATCTTCTGCGCGGTCCCGTGTTCGAGATCGGGAACTGGTTTTTCTTCCCAGCAACCTCTTTCGACCCATCCAGAAGCAGATGGCGCCGATTCCGGTTGCAGTCGCGACATGACGGAAGAAGGTTGTCCCACGAAGCAGCCAGCCAGTAGTAGCCCGGCGCTTCCACGCTGCCCTCGATGACCACTCCTCCCTTGGGTCGATAGTGCTCGACGTCCATGGGCCCAACGCGGGTGTAGATACTCTCGCAGTAGGCACATTTGCCGTGGAACATCGCTTCTAGTGCGGTCTTCACTGTTGGGTTGTTGTACTTGGTGAGAGACGTCTTGAGGCTCCAGTTCCGACGCAGCCGATAGAGCTTCGTGGCCGCCTCGATCTGCTCGAGGCAGGCTGTTGTTGTCAATCCGGATGGAGGCAGTCTTGGTTGTCGCTTGACTCGTATCACGATGTCGCCATTCCTTGCAGAATCGCGTCGAGCTCCTGTCGGACTTGGTTCATGAAGGCGCCCGAGTCGTCGAGGTGATCGGGTTCACGCGCAAGGTGGCGATCTATCGCCTCGAGCATCAACCGTTCTCGCCGTGTGGATCCAAGCTGGTCCAGGTCGGCAAGCACACCTTTTAGGTCGCCGATTCGTTTCTCCTGCTTCGGGGTGCGCTTCTTCAGGGCCAACAGTGCGTAATAATCGTCGAAGAGTTCCTCGATATCGGGATCAACCGCTGTAGCAAGGCCGAAGTGCTCCGAAGCAAGGATTTGATCGACCCGGAGACCCCCTATCTCGGGAAGCTCGTCCTGGACCGCCACTATGTTTCGTTTGGCGTCGCGCCTCATGACAATGACTTCACCGTCGTGCAGCCAACGCAAGCACAGCGGATCATGTGTGGTCGCGATGAATTGAACTCGAGGGAGGGCCTCTCGCAGTCGGGAGACAATCCGCATTCGCCAGCGTGGGTGCATGTGAGCCCCGATTTCATCGAGGAGGACAACGCCCTCAGCCGTCGACATACTGTCCCACTGTGAGAGGAGCTTCTCCATGATGTCGCACGTCATAGCGAGTAACGACTGATAGCCGTCGCTGAGCCAATCGAGTGGGACGGTGGAGCCCGCCAATCGAACGAACATCTCATCTTCTTCCAGGAAGATCCGTTCGTCATTCCCCAAACCAAGCAACCGCTCGAGAGCATCGAGAACATATTTGTATCGCTCTTTGTTGGCTCGATACATTCGCTTCAGGAACGATGGGGCGTCGATCACGGGCAGGAAAGGATCGAAAAGATTCTCTATCCGCCCGTATCGTCGACCTTTGGGAGCCGGATGCCCCTCCCGAGGCAAGAGCCGCGTCGCTCCATATCCCAACACGAGAGACTTGACCTCGCCGGTACCCGTGAACGTATCCGAATCCAACCTGAACTCGAGAGTCTGCACCGGCGTTGGATCCGTGAGGTGTACCGCGACGCGGCCCCTTTTGCAGCGGGGCCGTCGTACGTAGTCCGACGCCTTCGCGTTGGCGAGCTCGGTGCGGTACTCGTTTTGAACCATCGCCAGCCCGATCGCCTTGAGGACTGACGACTTTCCCGTGGCGTTCTCGCCCAGCAGCATGGTCCACGGTGCTGTCGATTGCGTCTCGAGCGACGTTTCGTCCTCCTCAATCACATCGGCCTTGTGGGCCAACTCGAGCGCCTGGGAGTATGCGTCGTCGCTTCTTCCCCTGGTTAGGTCGAGGTCGAGGTTGCGAAGGCCGCGGAAGTTCTCGATCTGGACACGTTCTATGTAGCGGGCCTCGAGGTAGTACCCACTCGGGCGGTCGTCCGTTAGTGAGTATTTCTCCTGTTCCGCTCGTCGCTTTCGATGGTCGGAGCTCACCTGCTTGACCTTCGTTTTTGTGATCGTGCGGGTTTTGCCCATCGCCTTGTCGATCGGCTCCAGCAGTTCAGGCGCCACCACCGACTGGCCGATCGCAGGCCGATCGATTGACCGGCGCAGAATCTGGCGGGCCATGCCGGAGAACTCGGCCTCGGGCTTGGTTGCCGATTCGACCCGGTCGAGCACATCCAGGACGACCTTTTCCGGAGCATCCCGCAAAGCTTCGCTGGCCGCGATGAGCGTTTCGAGCTCGGCCGACAGCTCGACCCGCCGCATAACAAGCTCTTCGCGGTTGAGCCCAAGAATGTCGATCGTGGCACGCCCGGATTCGGTGTCGCTGTACACCTCGCCTCGATCGTAGACAAGATGGGACTCGGGATCCCTCTCCGTTCGCTCGTCGCACGGATCGAGCAGCAGAGCATCCTCTTCGTAGAGATCTTCTCCGCGACTCCCAACAGATGCCCGATCGCCGAGGACGGGAAATCGATCTCTCTTGCTCTGATTGCAGACCTGGCACGACAGGTACAGATTGCTCCACTCATATATGAGCCACCAGTAGTGCTCTCGCTGCGACCCGCCGTCCAGCCCAACCGCGTTCATCTTCGGCCGGAAGTGCTCGACGTCGCCGTACTGTCCTCGGATGAGCTGCTCGCAGTAAGCGCATTTGTCATAGAACAGTTCCTTCAGCGGGCCGCGCGCTGTGCTCCAGGCGGTTGATACTCGAGGGGTTCGAGGACCACTCGGATCGCGAAGCTGCGAAGCAATCTTGTCGTATAGCCCAGAGACCCGCGTTGGCTCCAAAGGTGACGGAGGATCGACTCGGTTTCGATCAACGTGAATCATCGGATTCCTCCCTGCCTCGTCGCGGTGCGAGTCTCGCTCATATCGACCGCCGGTCAGTTGCCCACACATTGAAACTAACGGACAGACCCGAGGTTTGGTGCAGCCTGTCAGATCAGGCGGAGTGAACACTCGACAGCACCGAAAGTGGCATCCGGGCGCCTAGTTCGGCCGTCGAGTCTTCACTTTCGACTGCAGTAGGCGCCGCTGCTCGCCCGCGGCGGCGAGTTCGGCTCGGTTGGAGTCGTCGACCGCCATGAAGCGCTCTCGCCAGCCGTTGTCGTCGGCGTCCCAGATCTCGGGAGACTGCACGGTCGTTCGTGCAACGTTGACCGATTCGAGCAGGCCGAGAGCACTGGCGAGGAGGCGGCGCTGCATCGCAACGTCATCTGGCTTGCCGCAAGGGTTACCCAGCGGGAAGTCGACAAAGACGAACCTGGGCACACCGCACTCTTCGACGATGTCACGCGCCGACCCGACGATGACAGTGGGGACTCCGGATGCCTCGAGATGGCGTGCGACCAGACTCACGGTCTGGTGACACACCGGTCACAGCGGTACGAGCAGAGCGACATCGACTTCGTCCTGAGCCATGAAGCCTTCGATGGCCGGTGCGTCACGTTCGATCGTGCGGCGCTGGGAGTAGGAAGTGGGTGCACCGTAGAAACGGGGCGACAACGATCCGATGCGGCCTTCGGCGACACTCTCGCCCAGGCGGGCCAGCGGCAGGTAAGTCTCAGTGTCATTGGTGTGCGTTTCGTCTTTTGCCCAGAAGAGTTCGGTGTTGTCGAGTTCGGCGGCCGCTTCGAGCGGCGCGCCGTACGGATCGACCGGGCGGTCGTAGAACGTCCGGACTCGCTGGTTCTCGGGATGGAAGTACGAAGTGGTGACGACGCCGATCCGGCTCTGCGATAACGGCTTGGCGAGCGGCGTGAACGGCACGTCATCGAAGTGGGCCCAGGCGTAGCGCTCCGAGTAGCCCTGCGCCTCGTAGTAGCGAGCCGATCGTTCGATGTAGCTGACGAAACTTGGACTGGTACGGCGATCATTCATCGGGCCATCGTAAATCGTGGAGCAGGGCTTGGGCCATCTCAGCAACACTCCCGGTCAGAGCCGCGGTGCGGTAGCCGACATCGAGCCACGTACTTCCGTCGGGAATCTCCAGCCGCGCACGAACTCGACGAGACCGAACCACGCCGGGGCGCGGTTCGGCAACGGTCGTCCGGGTATTGTCGGCGCATGACATCACTCTTGGACCGAAACCGGGTCATCATCAATCAGAAGGCCAAGCTCATCGAGCTGACCAACGAGTACAAGATGCGCGATGAGGACGGCAACGACGTCGGCGTCATCCGCCAGGAAGGCCAATCGAATCTGAAGAAGCTGGCGCGGTTCGTGAGCTCGCTCGACCAATTCATGACACACACGTTGGCGGTGTACGACGGATCGGGCCAGAAGGTTCTCGAGCTGGTACGGCCCCGCAAGGTCGTCAAGTCACGGCTGCTCGTGTCGGACGGGAATGGTCAACCCGTCGGGGCCATCGTGCAGAAGAACGTGTTCGGGAAGATCCGCTTCGGTCTCGAGGACGCCACCGGACAGGAACTCGGCGAGATCCAGGCCGAGAATTGGCGGGCGTGGAACTTTTCCATCGTCGATGTCATGGGCCAAGAGGTAGGCCGTATCACCAAGACTTGGGAAGGCTTCGCCAAGACGATGTTCACGACGGCCGATGACTACCTGCTCGACGTAAGCCCGTCGTTGTCTGGCCCGTTACGCCAGCTCGCATTCGCATCGGCAGCCGGGGTCGACACTGCCCTCAAACAGGACTCCCGCGGTCTCGGGTAGCCGGCTGCGATCAGGGGCGTTGAGTCGGAAGGGGCGGTTCGGATCGAGCGGCGGGCCCCTAACGGCCCTGCGCTCAAAGGCCGGGCCTAGGGAGCCCTAGCCGGGTGGGTCATCTGGAAGCTGCCGTCCGGGTTGATCGTGATCGTCCACTTCGAGTTGTGGATCAGTGTGTGGTGACGGCGGCACAGGCACACCATCCTGGCGACATCAGTGAGTCCACCGTCGGCCCATTCGTCGACGTGATGGATGTCGCACCAGTGGGCGGGCCGGTCGCAGCTGGGGAAGATGCACCCGGTGTCGCGGATGCGGATGGCTCGGGCCTGGGCCGGTGTTGCCAGGCGGACCTTGCGACCCATGTCGAGGATTAACGATTCGCCGGCCATGACCAGTCGGGTGAGCGTGGCGCCACAAGCAATCTGCGCGAGCGTTGCCTGCGTGATGGGGCCGACACCCGCCAGCTCGCAGCGGCCCTGAGCCAGATCGGGCGGATCTCCATTGAGCGTGGCGACGTCGACAACGGCGTTGAGGCTCGGCGGGTTCGCCCCCGGTTTGGCGCCTTCGTGATACCAGTTCGCCAAGTCGGCCAGGGCATCGCCACGTCGTTCAGACAAGCTGCGAACACCGTCTGGAGAATCGACCGCATCGGGCGGCGCCAGATGGTCGAACGCACCCAGCAGTTGGGCGCCTGCGATTGGGTTCAGTCGGAACTTGCCGTCGAGCCAGCCGTCCATCGTCACCGCGGCGTGAACCTCGTTGTGCGGCTGGTGTTCATCGTGGTCGTCGCCGGCAATGTGATCGTCGGCTAACGCGGCCCAGCGCCTGGCCAGCAACACGAAATCCTTGACGGTGAGCCGCCTCGCCTGCTTCGTCAGCACGTCCTCGTGCTCGGCGAGCAGCGCCCGGCGCCGCGGCGACATCACTCTTGCCAAAGCCGCGACATGTCCGGCCGTCGTGTCGCCGGCGTGTAGGGCCTCGGCCAGTTGAGGGGCCTCGTTGATCACCTTGGCGATCTTGACCAGTTGCCTGGTATCGGGCGCCGCCAGCGGTGCACGATGTGTCAGCCAGGCAACCGGCGACAATGAACCATCGGCCTCCCAGGCACGGCGCTTCTCCCACTGAGAGGACACCCGGGCTAGCTCGGCTTCGAGACGTTCCCGCAGCTCGAGCAGATCAACCAGCCGCGTCGAAAGAGAATCGCCGGCCGACCCGTCAAGCTCGACCATCGACACCTCGGCCAGATCGGCCCTTATCCGGGCTATCGGATCGCTCGAAGCGATCGCCGCTTCCCACTCGGTTGCATCGAACATATGTTCGATCGTGGCACATCACAAGGACCGAAACAACCCCCCCGACTCAGGTTTCTTTCACCCGTTGCGGCGACCCACAACCTCGTCCACTCGGTACGGCGCATCCCATTCGGTGTCGGGGATTGTGATGTTCTGCCAGGGGCCGCTGTCGATGCGCCACCGTGCCAGCCACTCGTAGTCGACACCCATGTCAAAGTTGCCTTTGGTCTCCCACGGGTGGCTCACGTCGCCATCGGGATGGGGAGCGAACAGCCCGAACTGCGATTCGGGAATGGTGCTGATGGCATCGTCGCCCCAATCAATCTGCACCGCCACCACCCGGATCTCGACGTCAATGAAGCCGGCCCCCAATGGCGAGTTCAACCGATCGGTAAACGGCTCAGGCGGCTCGACAAAGACGTAGCTGCGGGCACCGGCGAGACCGATACCGTCGGGCACCACCGCCGGTTCGGGCTCGACAAAGTCGTAGTCCTCAATGACGCCATAGACGAGGGTCACGGGAGGCTGGCCGGGAGTCGGCTCTTTGGTGCACTGGTCGATCCAGGCGTCACCGATGAGGCCGTTTCCGGTATCCCACCAGAAGTTGAGCAGGGTCCCGTTGCGACCAAACACAACCCAACCCGATGGTGCGCCGCTGCGCCGGTAGTAGCACTCCACACCGTCGACAGTCCCCAGGTCGTAAACGAGCGGGACTTCGATCGGCCCCTCTCCCGGGAACCCAGGCTCGTGAATGGAGCCATCAATGCGACACCGCATGCCTGGGACCATCAGACCAGAGTTTGGATCGACAACTTGCACGTACCAACAGACGTATGCCTCGCCGGCCTGCGCAGATGCGGCCGGCGGCGAGTACAAGGCACTTCCGGCCAGTGCCAGGGCGAAAGCCAGCAGCACGAGTCGCCTCACGGTGTGACTCCCCTCTCGGCAATGTCGCACTCCTCAATCCACTGGAACTGCGGTGTACCTTGTTCCCAGACTGCGCCATCTAGAAACACGCCAGCTTCCGTCGGCCAGTAGATCAGTATCAGAGTCGAGGGCGACGATGCGCCTTCTAGGACTCCCTTGGCGTTGAGAGTCGCCTCCACAACGACGCAGTCGAGGCGATCCAGCAGCACCTCATCGACGGCGAAACCCAAATTGTCGTGTGTCGGCTCTTCGATAAATGTCAATCGCCGGCTATCAATCGCTGACACGGCGTCGTCGTAGCCAGCCTGCGAACCGATCCAACTCAATAAGCTTTCCTTGTCCTCAAGATAGATACCCATCAGACGACCAACGTATACGTCTTTCGCCAGCGCCTGTATCTCTGCGAGCCGCTCGTCGGGGCTCTGCGTGGTA
>JAAELU010000642.1 GCA_024226255.1 bacterium
GCCGCCCCGGCGGGGCCCCCCCCGGCGAGCCCAGCGGAGGCTCGTTGACAGCGAAGAGCCCCAGGGTCAAAGACCCCGGGCTCTCTCACACTCTTGTGACACCTGGGCGGCGCTGAAGCGGCACAGATCCTCAGGGGTCGGGTCTGCTGGATCTTGAGAGCAGCGGAACGAAGCTTCGCGGCAGGCGACGGGATGGGCTGGAGGGAACAGTGCTCGTGACCTACGATCCCGCCTTCACCACTCCAGGAAGCATCGTCATGACTCTCACCATCAGCAAGGCCAAGCTCGCGATCGGGGTGTTGGTAGTGGCACTACTCGCGCCCGCCACCGCCTTCGCCACCCATTCCTGGCCCGACGTGGACGACGGCCGCTTCTACGCCGATGCCGTCGCATGGGCCAAGGCCAACGGCATGACCACCGGCTGCGACAACGGTGCAAACTTCTGCCCCGAACGCAACGTCACCCGCGGCGAGAACATCACCTTCGCCAAGCGCTACGACGACCTCGTAGTCCAACCCAAATTCACCACCATCGACGCCGCAGCTGAAGCCAATGCCGCCGACATCGCGAGGCTTGACGCCGATCGAATCATCTCGATCGGCCCTGCCGCATTCACCACCAGTTCGCCGTACACGCTGACCCGAATCGCTGCCTCGCCTGGAGGCGCGTATTCAACCGGGACGATGATCGCGCCGATCAGCTTGCCCCAAGGTGCGGTCATCGCCGCCGTCACCGCCCACGTCTATGACGACGACGTGGGTTCGAACATGACGGTCCGGGTGATTCGCGAGGGCATCACTGAACCACACGAGACGATCGTCAGCGGAGATCCCTCGTCGGGCAGCGCGGGCTACCAGTCCATCGACCTGAATATCCTCGCCTCCGGTTCCGAAGCGGTCGACAACACGATCTACTCCTACGCCGCGGTGGTAACGAGCTCGTCGGTGACGAAGCGTCTGAAAGGCGTATCCATCACCTTCAGCCCGCCAGCCTGACCCGGTAGCGCGAAGAGCCCCGGGCCAAAGACCCGGGGCTCTCTCTCGCTCTTCTGACACCTGGCCACCGCTACACGGTGCCGAAGTGTCGTTGATCCTTGGGCGCTAGGCCTGCTGGATCTTGATCTCGATATCGACACCGGC
>JAAELU010000643.1 GCA_024226255.1 bacterium
AACCTCGCCCGACGGCAGGAGGGTCGCTGTATGGTCAGCACGGAGTGTGGCGGGTGAGCCAGTCTCGGGCCAGCTGTCACTCACGGGATCGTAGATTTCCGTGAGTGCAAAGATCGGGGGTCCTCCTTCTATGCCTCCTCCGGCGACCAAGACCTCGCCCGAGGATAGCACGGTGGCTGTATGGCCGCTGGAGCGGGAATAGAGAGGCGGGCTCCCGGTCGACCGCCAGGCGTCGGCGTCAGGATCGTAGATCTCCGCGCTCGGCTCCGTCATGCCGCCGACGACCAGAACCTCCCCCGACCCCATCAAGGTGGCCGTGTGACGTTTTCGAGCCGTGGTGAGTGAAGCGACCTCGTCGACCCAACTCCCGCTCGTGGGATCGTAGATCTCTGCCGTCAACAAGGAGTGAATAGGATCGGAACCGCCGGCGACGAGCACTTGGCCCGACAGAAGCAAAGTCGCGGTGTGCCACTGACGGGCATCGTTCAGCAGGCCGGTCGAGCTAAAGGTGCCCGCATCGGGATCGAAGACTTCAGTGCTCGATATTGCGCCGCCGCCGGCGATCAGCACCTGGCCGGAAGAAAGAAGTGTAGCAGCGGCAGAGCCTCGAGGAGTCGCCAGAGAAGCGGCCGGCGTCCAGCCTCCACCATTCGCCGGATCGTAGATCTCCGCACTCGACAAGGGCTGGTACCCATCGGCTAGCCCACCAGCGATCAGTACCTGTCCCTCGGGTAGGAGGACCGCGGAGTGCCAAATGCGGCCTGTTGCCAACGGAAAAGCTGGCATCCAGGTCCTGACTTCCGGATCGTAGATTTCCACAGTGGGGGTGATGTTAGAATTGGCATCTGTACCGCCGGCAACGAGCACGCGCCCGTCGGGTAGCAAGGTAGCGGAATGACCGTATCGTGCGACCTCAAGATCGTCCGTCCCGGTCCAGCTGTCATTTGCCGGATCGTAGATCTCCGCGCTCGAGAGCCTCGTTCCGGTGTGGGAAGTACCACCGCTGATCAGAACCTTCCCGGAAGCTAGCAAGGTCGCGGTGTGTATGGCGCGTCCGGTCTTCATATCACGCGCGGATTGCCACTCGTTTGCGTGTGGATCATAGATCTCGGCCGCGGTGAGAAAGCCAATGGGCCCGATCCCACCCGCAACCAGAATCTCACCCGACGGCAGGAGGGTCGCCGTGTGACTCCAACGTGCGGTGGCGAGGGAATTCACCGTCGTTGCCCATGTTCCGGTCCGCGGATCATAGATCTCGGCGCTGGCCAGGACATCGGAGGCGCTCGGATGGCCGCCGGCGACCAGCACCTTTCCCGAAGGCAAGAGCGTGGCGGTGTGTCCATACCGGGGATCCTGGAGCGAGCCGGTGGGACTCCAGGACCCGTCTGCCGGATCGAACAGCTCGGCCGTGGCGAGAGCCGCGCTTGACTGCCTCCCACCGACGACCAGTACCTTGCCGGAAGGAAGCAGCGTCAGTGTGTGGTCCCATCGGGTATCGGACATCGAGCCGGCGGTCTCCCAGAACCCGATGCCGGATCCACCTTTCCCAGGTAAGGACCCCGGCCGCGGCGACCGGTCCCATCCATT
>JAAELU010000644.1 GCA_024226255.1 bacterium
CGACCTGGTTCTTGGTGGGTCCATGGGCGCCATGCAGGTGCTGGAGTGGGCGATTCTCTACCCGGACCGCGTCACAGCAATCGCCCCGATAGCCGCCGGTCCCACCCAGTCGGCATGGGCCATCGCCCTCAGCGAAGCACAGCGGCAGGCAATCAAGGCCGACGCCAACTTCGCCGAAGGTCGCTATGCGCTAGGGGCCGGGCCGGCACAGGGCCTTGCGGCGGCACGCACCATGGCGATGATCAGCTACCGCAGCCCGCACAACTTCGAGTCGCGGTTTTCGCGTGAGAAGGCCGAGGAAGACACCTACGAGGTGCAGAGCTATCTCCGCCATCAGGGCACGAGGCTCGTTGACCGATTCGACGCCAACACCTACTTGACCCTTATCGGGGCGATGGACAGCCACGATATTGCACGAGGACGCGGGTCGGTGGCATCAGTGCTCGAGTCGATTGAGCATCCGGCGCTGGTGGTGAGTGTGTCCAGCGACGGCCTGTACCCGGCCACCGAGGTCGCCGACATGGCCGCACATCTGCCCAATGGCGAGTTGCACGAGATCGATGCGCCCCAGGGCCACGATGCATTCCTGATCCGCGTCGAGGAGCTCAACGGCAAGCTCGTCGATTTCATCGAGCGGCACGGTCTGCGCCGGAAGCTGCGACGGGCTATCGCGAACTAGAAGACCCCCCTACCCCCGCCTACGGCGGCGGTACTTTCCCCCCGCTTTGCGGGGGGACTGACACGACCTACCCAACCCCGCCACACCGCTGCAGTACTCTCCCCCGCTTTGCGAGGGGACTGACACGACCTACCCAACCCCGCCACACCGCTGCAGTACTCTCCCCCGCTTTGCGAGGGGACTGACACGACCTACCCAACCCCGCCACACC
>JAAELU010000645.1 GCA_024226255.1 bacterium
CCACCTCCCGTTTCACATCGAGCAACCCGCAGCGCAGCGAACCCGATGCGTTATGAACAACCGCCTGATCCGCCACCACCACATAGTCGGTGGTCCGCCCGCCAATATCGACCACGGCCAACGGGGCCTGGTGTCGCTCTGGCTCGAGCTGCACGCCCTCCTCCGATTCGGTGATGACATAGTCATACCAGGCGGCCAGCGCTTCCGGGATCACCTCATGAAAAGCGATTGCAGCCGGGAGACGCCCGTCGATCGGCTGTACCCGCTGTTTCAGGCTGGCGCGTTTTCTGGCCAGGGTCTCCTCGCGGCGGCTGCCGTCCTTGAGGTAGAAGCTGCCGACCGGCAAGCCAGAAACGGCATGCACCGAGTGTCCCTCCAGCCCCGCCTGTTGCAGTCCATGCTGCACGATGGCCCGGTTCAGACCGGAGAAGGGATAAGCCTCGTACTCGGTCGGTTCGCCCTCAACCTCGCCGACGGCGAAGATCTGCGCTTCGGTCTCGTACTCGAAGATGCGCTGCTCGGCACTGTCGATCCATGTGACGTTGGCCTTTCCCAACCGGGCCCGCGACGGTATCGCGAACATCCTTCCGTCCGGCAGCACCAGCTTGGTGTACGCGTAACCGTCATCGAGACCGACTGGGACAGGATTCATCGCGGGGGAAGCGGTCATGATTTAATTTTCCTTGTTGTACCGGTCCGATCG
>JAAELU010000646.1 GCA_024226255.1 bacterium
CCCGGTGGCCTCGCTGGTGCTGATGATGCCGACGTGAAACTGGCACTGGGAGAGCTCCTCGATGACCAGAGCTCAGGGTCCGCGCTGCGCACGACCCTGTCGCAGTTGACCACGTCCACAGTGGAGGAGGTCAACGGCCGATCGGTGACGGTGTGGCGATCGCCGGCGTTCATGGCCAAGGTCGCCTATCAGCGGGAGTCCTTCGAGATCGAGAACGCCGATAGCACCGATGTTGATCTGGTCGAATTCGAGTACGCGGTCGAGGGCGAGACATGGCTGCGCGATGTTCAGGACACCCTTCGTGGCGATCAACGCCAGATCAGTGTGCTTGGGCTCGCGATCGATGGGATCCTGACCGATGAGGAGCAGAGCGCGGCGGCGGCGCCGTTCATCTTCGGGGCGATTGTATTGATCGTCCTGCTTGTGGGGGCTTTGGTTCGTTCGTATTGGGCCTCGGCAGTCGTCGCCGCGGGACTCAGTGCGACCTTCTTGGCGTACAACGGCGTGGTGGTGCTCGCCGGGTTGAAGGACAGCATCTTGTTGACGTTCATCATCCCCATCGCGGTATTGAGTTTCGGGGTGGACTTCTTCATTCACGGTTTCGGGCGCTGTCGCGAAGAGCAGGCCAATGGACGGTCTCCAACCGTTGCCTATCCGCTCGGCATGGCCGCAGTGGCGTCTGCGGTCTTGCTGGCCGTAGCCACCTCGTCTGCGGCTTTCCTGTCCAATTCATCTTCCGACATCGAGTCGATCAGCCAGTTCGGCATGGGCGCCGCGATCGGCCTGGTGTTGGCCTATGTGATCGTCGGAGTCGTCGGTCCGAGGGTCGTGCTTGGAATCGAGGAGCGGCTTGGTGCCGCGCCGTTGGTGCGCGGCCCGCGGCTGGGGGCGAAGCTCGGCTTTGTGGTGATGAGCCTCATCGGAGGTGGCACTGTCACGATGTCGGTGGTCATGGTGCCGTTCGGTGCCGCGGCCTTGGTGGTGCTCTTCATTCCCGTGGCGATCGTCCTGCCGTACTATCGCGTGAAGCGCCGCAACGAGCGTGCTGTGGTCGATGGCCGCCAGCTCGATTATCGGATCCGCGGGGTTGGCCACGGCCTCAAGAGCGCGGGCTCTGCCGTGCACTTCCTCGCCCGATGGCGGGCCGTGACGGTGCCAATCACCGTTGTTCTCGCTGCCCTCGGCCTATACGGCTTCACGCAGGTCGAAGAGAAGTTCTCACCCAGCGACTTCACATCGTCTAGTACCGACCTGATACAAAGCCTCGACACACTGGTGTTCCACTACGGCTCCAGCACCGGAACGAGCGCGTTCCTCTATGCCGAGGGCGATCTCACCCAACCCGCAACACTGGCAGCAGTCGACACGGTGATCGACCAGGTTGATGCCGCCGACACCGACAGAACCGAAGCCGGCGACTCGGGCTTTCTTGCTCGCGAATTCGACGGGACTCCGGTCGCAGCCAACAACGCCGCTGATGTTGTACAGGCCACGCTCGCCTCGCCCGATGCCGTGGCGGAGATCGAAGCAGCCCGTGGGATCACCCTGACGGCCGATTCCAACGGTCTTCCAACCAGCGCCGACCAAACCCTTGCCATCTTCGAGCACACCTCAGTCAACGG
>JAAELU010000647.1 GCA_024226255.1 bacterium
GGACGTTTGGCTCTCGGCATGGCGACAGGGTGTGATGGAGAACGGCCTCACCCAAACCCCCCTCGGAGTCAGACGGGGGGAGAGACACATTCAACGCACCGAGGGCCGGAGCTGCGCAGCAGCTCCCAAGGAACGCCGCAGGCGTTCCCGACGACGCACCCCGTGATCGCACAGTCACCACGCGGCCTCGTGGGATCGCGCAGTCACACGTGCAACCAGTGCGGCGCACTGGCACCGCCTACGTAGCGTCGACTTCGATGGGGTCCGGTCGGGCCTTGAGGGAGATACCGCCGCCGGCGAGGACGACGCCGGAGAGGGCGAGGAGACCGCCGATGATGATGGGAATGGTGAGCTTCTCGTCGAGTAACACGATACCGCCTGCGACGCTGATCAGCGGGGCGACGTAGGCCACGAGTGAAACCCGAGCCGCTGTGGTGTGTTTCGCGGCGTAGAGGGTGGCACCGAACGGAAGCAGCGTGCTGCCGAGTCCCAGCGCCACCAGCAGAATCCAGAGCTCGGCGTCCAATGGACTGGTGTCGAAATCTCCTAACGCGAAAGCAGCCGTCAGTGCAATCACGCCGCCTGAGATGAACATCGGTACCGCCAGCGCCATCGTCGAGTGATGCGGAGCGAACTTCCGCTGCAGCACGCCCGAGATTGCGGCGGCCGCCACGCCGCCCAGAGCGAGCATCCCCCCGAGGAGTGGGTCGCCCTCGCCGGATCCGAGGCCCGACTCTCCAGACAAGATGATGAGCAACGCACCACTCAGAGCCAGCACGAATCCAAAGACCTGGCTTCGTCGCTGGGCCTCGCCCAACATGACCCAGGCCAGCACAGCCGTGGCGACCGGTATCAGCGTGATGATGATGGCCTCGACGCCGGCGGAGATGTACTGGAGCGAGCCGATGAACAATATCGGCGAGATCGCGGTGCGGAACATCCCGATCAAGGAGCCGCGTCGCCATTCGAGCGCCGAGATCTTCTGCTGAATGGCCAATGCGAACAACGTGACGGCGGCCGCGGCCACTCCGAGGCGGAATCCGACGACCGTCAGAGTCGATACGCCGTTTTCGAACGCATATCGAACGCCAACGGCGGCCAGACCCCAACCGGCGGTGGCGCCGCCGAGTGCTGCAAAAACCTTCTTGGACATCCTGAAGAGGCTAGTGCCACCGCCTTGCCGCTCATCCGGAGCGCGTGGCGCGTGGACGGCTGGTCCGCCATAATCGCCGGACCACTGGAGGTGTTCATGAAGGTTGGGTTCATCGGTCTCGGGAACGCCGGCGGCAACCTGGCCGGCAGCCTGCAACGTAACGGCTACCACCTCGTCGTACGTGACTTGGACAAGTCGCTTGCCGAACCCTTCATCGACGCCGGCGCCGAGTGGGCGGAGAACCCCCGCCGACTCGCCGAAATGTGCGACGTTGTCATCACGTGCCTGCCTTCACCTGCCGCCGTCAGCACGGTGATGGAGGCACCCGATGGAGTGCTAGCCGGCCTCAGTGAAGGGAAGACGTGGCTTGAGATGAGCACCACCGATGAAGCGGAGGTGCGTCGGATCGGGGCTCTGGTGAAGACGAGCGGAGCAGACCCGGTCGACTGCCCGGTCTCCGGAGGATGCCATCGAGCGGCGACCGGCAATATCTCAATCTTGGCCGGATGTGAGCGCGAGGTGTTCGAGCGAGTGCTTCCGATTCTCACCACGATGGGGCGGCGAATCCTTCACGTCGGCCCGCTCGGAGCGGCTTCCATCCTCAAGGTCGTCACCAACTATCTCGCCTCCGTGCATCTGGTGGCACTCGGCGAAGCCCTCACCACCGCCAAGATGGCAGGGATGGACCTCAACACGACATACGAAGCAATCCGCATCAGCTCGGGCAACTCCTTCGTGCATGAGACAGAGTCACAGGTGATTCTCAACGGCAGCTACAACATCAACTTCACGATGGACCTGGTCATCAAGGACATGTCCCTCTTCCAGGCAATCGCCGATCGCCACGACATTCCTCTCGAGGTCTCGCCGCTCATCCTGGACATCTTCCAGCACGGACAGGATGCCTACGGTCCTCGCTTCTGGTCCTCGGGAATCGTCAAACGTTTGGAGGATGCCTGCGAAGTTGCGCTGCGGGCGCCCGGGTTCCCAGATGAACTGGTGGACACCGAACCTGAGGTCGAGGGCTACGAGGTTATACCCAGCGCAGTCTGAACGACAGGAGATGAGATGGCCGATTGGCAGAAACTGATCAGGAAGCATCAGTCCCACGAAATAGAGGCCGGCGAGGAGCTGTTGGCCACCCTCTTGGCGGCGCCGGCCGGCTCCATCAAGAAGGCGGCGATTGCCGGAGGTATCGGCGGACAGCTGGGCGCCGCGGGCACCAATGCGGGGATGCGCTCGGGAAGCCAGGCAGCTCGGCGCGAGCAAAGATCACAGCAGGATGGACAAACCTTCGCCGGTACCTTTCCGATCACCTTCATGTTGCTGACCATTACGGACCGCCGATTGCTCGTGTTCGAGCGAGGATCTGTCACCTCCAAGAAGCCCGAGCGACTAGTTGCGGCATACCCCCGCGACGTACTCATCTCAGCTGAGACGGCAAAGGGGTTCATGAATAGGAAGCTGACATTGTCGTTCTCCGACGGATCCCATGTCGTTCTGGACGGAGGCATGGCGCAGCCGTTCACCAAGTTCGAGACAGCTGTTGGCGGCTGACCCGGACATTGACACGGCGCACCGACCTCAGTACCTTCCGCCGTCATGTTGCCGCCAGCCACCATGTGCATGTGTTTCGGCTCTCGGGTGAATCCGAGCGCTGCGGTGCCGTGCTGCCAGCGCTGACGACGCACTCCCCCGAGAGTCACTCCGCACCCTGCGTCGCCCGCCACCTCAACCGAAGGAAGCAACATGACCCGCCGACCCGATATCCCATTCACCGACCGCCTGCCGGCTGGTGAGACGTCATGAGCTACGCAGGCAATGTCCCCCCAACCGAGGCCTTCCAGCTGCTCAGCGATGATCCGGCGACCGTTCTCGTTGATGTTCGCACGCCTGCCGAATGGAGTTATGTCGGCCTGCCCGACCTCACCGGACTCGGTAAGCAGGTTGTGACCGCCTCGTGGCATCCACACCTGACGGGCGACGAACTCAAGCAAGCGCTCACCGTCGCCGGAATCGATCCCGACGACCGGCTGCTGTTTCTGTGCCGGTCTGGTCAGCGTTCCCAGAGCGCGGCGACCCTGGCCACCCAAGCCGGATTTGGACAGGCGTACAACGTTTCCGAAGGATTCGAGGGCCATCTCGACGCGAAGGGTCAACGGGGCCACACATCAGGTTGGAAATTCGACGGACTGCCCTGGAGGCAATCATGACGGATTGGAATCCGGCAACCCTCGAGGTGCGGGGCGGGCTCAATCGAAGCGAGTTCGATGAAACCTCCGAGGCGCTCTTCCTGACGTCCGGCTACGTGTATGGCTCCGCCGAGGAGGCGGAGGCCGCGTTCGCAGGTGAGTCCGACCACTTCATCTACTCGCGATACGGCAACCCAACGGTGGCAATGCTCCAAGAGCGCCTCCGCTTGCTCGAAGGAGCCGACGCGGCCTGGGCGACCGCTTCAGGAATGGCCGCCGTGTTCAACGCGCTCGTGGCATCGCTGAAGAAGGGCGACCGCGTTGTGGCCGCTCGGGGTTTGTTCGGCTCGTGCTTCGTGATTCTCACCGAACTGCTCCCCCGCTTCGGCATCGAGGCCGAGCTTGTCGACGGCTCCGACCTCACCCAGTGGGAAGGGGCGCTGTCGAGGCCCGCCCAGGCAGTCTTCTTCGAGACACCATCGAATCCGATGCAGGAACTCATCGACGTCGCCGCCGTTGCCGAGATGGCACACGGCGCCGGTGCCACCGTCATTGTCGACAACGTGTTCGCCACGCCGGTACTGCAGAAGCCGCTGCAACTCGGCGCCGACGTTGTCGTCTACTCGACGACCAAGCACCTCGACGGCCACGGGCGCACGCTCGGTGGAGCCATCCTCGGTAGTGAGGAGTTCATCTTCGAGAAGCTGCAGCCCTGGATGCGCCACACCGGACCGTCGATCAGTCCGTTCAACGCTTGGGTAGTTCTCAAGAGTCTCGAAACACTCTCCTTGCGGGTCGAGAAGCAGGCGGTGAATGCACTCCAGGTCGGTGAGTTCCTCGACCGCCACCCCAAGGTGAATCGGGTCATTTACCCAGGGCTCGATAGCCACCCGCAGCGTGATCTTGCCAAGCGGCAGATGAAGCTCGGCGGCACCGTGGTCACCTTTGAAATCAGCGGGGGGACCCAAGAGGCCTTCCGCATGCTCAACGCCATGGAACTCATCGACATCTCGAACAACCTGGGCGACGCCAAGTCCTTGGCGACTCATCCGGCGACGACAACTCATCGCCGGTTGGGCCCGGAGGTGCGTCAAACGATGGGGATCACCGACGGCGTAATCCGGATCTCAGTCGGCCTCGAAGACCCCGACGATCTCCGAAGCGACATCGACCAAGCACTGGCTTAGCTAATCAGGCAGCTACCAGCTGAGGCCGACGTACTTGGTGTCGAGGTACTCCATGATGCCTTCGTGGCTGCCCTCTTTGCCGATGCCCGACTGTTTGAGGCCGCCAAACGGCGCCGCCGGGTCCGACACCATGCCCTTGTTGAGGGCAATCATGCCCGCCTCGAGCCTCTCAGCGACGCGCATACCCCGCTTCATGTCTTCGGTGTAGGCGTACGACATCAAACCCAGTTCGGTGTCATTGGCCATGGCGATAGCCTCGTCCTCCGTCTCGAACGAGACGATGGGAGCGACCGGTCCGAAAATCTCCTCGCGAAGGATCGCATCGTCGGGGGCTACGTCGCTGAGGACGGTCGGCGTGTAGAAGAAGCCGGGCCCGTCGGGGCGGGAGCCGCCGGTCAGCGCCGTGGATCCGTTATCGAGCGATTGGGCGACGAGATCCGCAATGTCGTCCCG
This sequence comes from bacterium, assembly GCA_024226255.1. Classification (GTDB taxonomy): domain Bacteria; phylum Actinomycetota; class Acidimicrobiia; order Spongiisociales; family UBA5794; genus JAHEJX01. The sequence goes on from JAAELU010000647.1 coordinate 4,986, forward strand.
ACTTTTTGCATTGATCATCGGGCCGACCTGATTGTTGCGATCCATTCCGGGACCCATGCGCAGCTTGTTCATGGCCGCCGTCAGCATCGTCGAGAACTGATCTGCGACAGCGGCATGCACCAGGAACCGGTTGGCCGCAGTGCACGCCTCCCCGGCGTTGCGCATCTTGGCGACCATGGCCCCTTCGATCGCTGCATCGAGATCGGCATCTTCGAACACGATGAAAGGTGCGTTGCCGCCGAGTTCCATGGAGGTGCGCAACACCTGCTCGGAAGCCTTAGCCAGGAGCAGCTTGCCGACTTCGGTCGACCCGGTAAACGACAGCTTGCGGACTCGAGGGTCCTCGAGGACCGCGTCGACGACGCCCGATGAACCTCGTGCCGAGATCACATTGACGACCCCCGGGGGAACGCCGGCCTCCTCCATCAGGTGAGCTACGGCCAGGGCGCTCAGCGGGGTGTCGGAGGCGGGCTTGAGAATCGTCGTGCATCCGGCGGCCAGGGCCGGACCAATCTTGCGGGTAGCCATCGCGACCGGGAAGTTCCAAGGCGTGATGAGCATGCAGATGCCGACCGGCCGCACGAGCGTGAGGATGGTCTTGTCGCCGTTGGGAGCAGTCCTCACTTCGCCGGCAATGCGAACCGCTTCCTCAGAGAACCAGCGATAGAACTCGGCGCCGTACCGCACCTCACCGATGGCATCCGAATACGACTTGCCGTGCTCCATCACCACGAGTTCGGCAAGAGCCTCTTCGTTCTCCCGCATGAGTTCGTAGCTGCGGCGCAGAATCTCGGCCCGCTCGCGAGGCGCCGTCGCCGCCCACTGCTCAGATGCAGCTTCGGCGGCGTCAACCGCAGCAATGGCGTCGGCCCGTGACGCGGTAGCGACTTCGGCGAGTTCGGCTTCAGTTGCCGGATCCAACACTGCCAACGATCCGTCACTGGAGCGCCAGTTGCCTCCAATCAACAAACCGGTCTTATCCGCCATCTTGAGTTTGTCGAGCATCAGCGCCATGGAGCCAGCCTTTCAGAGGTCTTCAGAGGCAAAGGTACTCGATCCGACACGGCTCGAATTCGGCTTCACACCGGAGGCGTCCACCAGTCAAAACCGCCGTCGTCTCCGGCGGCGAAGGGCACCACGGATACCACCGCGGAGACTTCGATCGGGCCGTAGATGTGGGGAAACTTCTCGCCGGCGCCGGACGTGTCTTCCCGCACCAAGTCTGCTGATAGGCGCTCCGGATCGATCTCGAGCAGCGTTAGGTCACGGCGCCCGGCGAATACTCGATTGGCGGTGCGAACCACCTGCATCTCATCAGAGCAGTGCACAAAACCTTCGGATTCCCAACCGTTCGGGGCGTACGTATCAGCGCGTGCCGCCCAGTCGGCGTCAGTGGCGATGTGCAGAATCATGCGATCTCCTCGATTTCAGCAACAGGCTAGGCCAGCACGATCGTGTATCTATTCGGCGCCTCGTTGTTCTAGCGCTGACTTCGACGGTGCGGTGCCGTGGTCTTGGGGCGGCAACGCCGTTTCGGTCCCTATAGGAGCCGAGCACCCGACCGGTACGGGCTCGGTGCGGTTCTGGTCCGGCCTGGATTTGTCCAAATCGTAGGATTCGGAGCTGACGATACCGTCGTCGTCACCAGTGGTTTGGTGCCGGTTGGCTTGTGGCGCCTACGAGCCGGTCGTGGCTCCAAAAGCGGGCACAATCGAGGCGACTCCGTCGAGGGCAGCCAGTGCTCGAAGGTCCTCGGCGGACGCAGCTCCTGTGATCATCAGCAAGTCCGGATACTGACCGGAGACCACGAGTCCGGCCGCCTCGGCAGCGGCTACTCGCTCAGCAGTGACTTCGTCATATGTGACCTCGATCAAGATCTGATCGCCGTCGAACTGCAGCTCCGGAACACGGCCGGCTATCACGTCAAGCGCCATGCCATCTGCAGCCAGCGTGGCCGCAGTGAACAAGTGCGAAGACAGCAGGGCGTCCGTGCCGGTGGGCTTCTGGATAGCTGATGGGACTGTCGTCGTGGGAGCCGTGGACTCGCTATCGGATCCGCAGGACCCGACGACCAGGGCTATGACAATGAGAAATGGTATTACACGCTTCATAACATCCTTGAGACGCTCCACGGCAGAGATAGGTTCCCCACGAGCCAAGACCCAATCGTGCCGGGCCTTGGACGCAGGCACTCACGGCGGAAGATGTGGTCTGCCGGGCTCGCACAGGCTCGGCAGACCGGTTCAGCTACAACTCGCAGCTCGTTTGATTCTCCCCGACGCAGGTGTCAGTTCCGCTTCCGCCAGCAACTGTGTCGGTGCCACCGCCGCCCACCAACGTGTCATTGCCGCTGCCACCGAAGAGCGAATCGTTGCCCGCTCCACCGTTGATCGTGTCGGCTTTGGCACCACCCTTGAGGATGTCCTTGCCGCTACCACCCGAGATGTCGTCCTTGCCGCCGCCACCTTCCGCGGTGTCGGCCCCGTCGCCACCAACGATGTTGTCGTTGCCGCCGCCGCCGATCAGCTTGTCGTTGCCGTTCTCTCCCATCAGCGTGTCGGCGCCGGCCGCACCGTTGAGCGTGTCTTTGCCGTCACCACCTTTGAGGACATCGTTTCCGGCCCCGCCGCGCAACGTGTCGTTGTCGTCGCCACCTTCGAGTCTGTCGTTTTCGGTTCCCCCGTCGAGGATGTCGTTGCCGGGCCCGCCCTTGAGGATGTCCTTGCCCGCACCGCCGTAGAGCGTGTCGGCGCTACCGCCGCCGATCAGCGTGTCGGCAGAGATTCCGCCATCAAGGGTGTCCTTGCCTGCTTCGCCCTTGAGTTTGTCAACTCCGGGGCCGCCGAAGATGGTGTCGGCACCGGGACCGCCCTCACCAACGTCTGCACCGGCACCAAGACATATCGTGTCGTTGCCGCCCTTGCCGTCCACAAAGTCGTCGCCGGCAAAGGTGACAATGACGTCATCGCCACTGGTGCCGTTGATCGTGTCGTTGCCCTTGGTGCCGATGTGCGTTGCCGGCAGACCATTACACGTAGCAAGCGTGTTGAAAGCGTCTACGAGTCCGTAGCCCGATAGGGCGTCCTTCCCGCTCTTCTCAATGTCGATGGCAGTCGACTCCATCGCTTTGTACACCTGGGCACGTGTCAGACCCGGCTGATCGTCGAGCAACAGCGCGGCGACTGCAGCAGCGTGCGGAGCTGCCGCCGACGTCCCGAAAAAGTTCGGATCGCTGTCCGGATCGAAGCCGATGTCATTGCCGAAGAAGCTCGTGTTAGTCCCGTCTGCGGCGGCGATCTCGGGTTTGAACCGTGTTCGTGGCGCTCCCGAGAGCGGGTTGCCGGTCCGGTTGAAGTAGATCGGGATCTTGCCACCGAGCGATGAGAACGGTTCGACATCAACCCGCCCGTTGGGCGGTTGAACGGTCGGGTCATCGATTTCCCCGTAGAACACGGCACCCACCGAGCGGGCGTCCTTGGCCACTGCGTGACCGTACTGCTGCATGTCTCTGAAGATGTCACCTTCGAAACCAAGATCTGTGACAGATGTTGTCAGTCCGTAGGTCGCCACGCGCAAGTGATCGCCGGCGCCCGGGTTGGTGCACCACCGATTGATAACAAGGAACACGTCCTGGGCCGATCCGGTCGTGTTCTGATAGAAGATGACCTCCAACGGATCGCCACCCTGTATGCCCGGTCCGGCGTTGCACCCCTGGGTCGTCTCGCTGAACGCGACTATGTTGGCCGGGTCTGGAGAGGCCGCGCTGAGCAGGTAGAGATCGAAGTCGGCGCTCGCTCCCGGCCCAAGGCTCCCATCGAATGGATCAGCCCATTGGAGAATCAAACGGATGCCCTCACCGTCGTCGAGGGTGATCCGGCCGAACGTGTCACCGCCCCCGAAATCATGGAAGTCCGGGCCGAATGCCCCCATGGTGCCCGGGTCGATGTCCACGAAAGTGTCGTTGACACCGAACGTGCCTTGATTGCCCGCTGACGAAAAATACGGGATCCCATCGGCGGCGACATCCTGCGCCGCTTGTGCCACGGGTCCATCTTGGAACATCGGCTCAGCGAAGTAGATGAGGTCGTCGACGATTACGTCGGCGCCGCAATCCGCTAGAGCACGGATCCCTTGGGCAAAGGCAGCCTCGCCGCCTGACCCGGTTTGGAAAGTCAGGGCAGATCCGGGTGCCACGTCATGGATCAGCTCTGCCATGCCGCGACCCTCGTCAGTGCCACTGCCGGCGTCGGCGAGTACTCCAACGGAGGCGGGAAGATCACCAGATGACTGAGATGCGGTTCCACTGACTCGCTGTTTGCAGTTGCTGCCTTTCGTCGTGCCCGTGCCATTGGCATCGAATGAATCGGACAAGATGCCGATCTCAACCCCGGAACCGTCGGCCCCGGACCAGTTTCGAGCCTTGTTGGCGCGCATCGAGACATTCGCCTGATTGTCGACAGAGCCGGCTGCGGTGGTCCACCCATACATCGGATGCACCGTTGCCAGGCCGTCGATCGTGCCCAGGTTCCGAATGTCGACAGGATCTATTGTCCCTGTGAGCCAGCCCTCATTGGGATACGAGCTGGAAACCGTCAGGCCGGCCGCTTTGGCAGCATCGACCGCACCACTTGTGAAGGAGTCGAAACGCAGCTCCACTTCAATCTGAGAACCGACGAAGCTCACTACCGGAACCTGCTGATCGATTGCATCAAACTGGGCTCCCCCCTCAGCGAGAGCCATTGCATCGAGCAGATGGCTCGAAATGCTCACGGATCCGGTTACCTGGGCGGCCCCAGCCGACGCCTTCTGGCGCACGGTGTCCTCGGTCTGAGCCGCCACCGGCGCCCAAGTCGCGGTCACCAATCCGACAACGAATACCAGCACTGCAAATCGACGCATTGCCCTACCTCCCTCAATCCCCACCCAGCCTACGCACCCGCGTGGCCCAATTGCCCGGTCGGTGGCCCAATCTGGTTCACGAATCGGTGCCACTTGGCTAGTGCTTGGTATCGGCTACAGAGGGCTGTCTATCCGATCCACTCCCTGAGTTTGCGCACAATAGGTTCGCTGTGACGCACCCAGCGGAGGTGGTGTAGCCCGCCGGGCTCGAGGTCGACGGCCGTCCACTGATGTCTCGTGACATCGGCTCGTGGCATCTTGCCGAGGTGAGTCGCGATCGCTCGGTCCGGGGTGTAGGAATCCCCGTCGATCGACATCATCAAGACAGGTACGGCGATCTCGGCAAGCAGCGACTCGTAATCGTAGGTGCTTCCGCCGAGGACCCAGCGGCCGTTGAGCCCGTTGCTGGCCCAGTCGATCATCTGCTGACGGCCTTCACGCCCGGCGAAGTGAAATCGGTTGCCTGGGAAGTACCCCAACACCATCGTGATGGCTCGAACCGATTGGGTGAAGGCCAACACGCCCCAGCTGCGCGGGAATCCCCAGTCCCTATGGTCGAGGGTCACCGAGGCAATGAGGGCGATTCCAGCGAACTCGCCTGGGAATGCCGCGGCGTGCAGCGATGCGATCTGGCCGCCGAGGCTGTGGCCCAGGGCGTAAACGGGCCTGTCGGGGAACCGGTCCTTCACAGCCTGCAGCGTGGCCGAGACGTCGACCTCGACGAGGTGACGATATCCCCAATTGACCGAGCGACTCGCCCTGAGGTTCGACGTTCCGTGGCCACGCCAGTCGGCGATGGCCACCGCCAGGCCGACGTCGACCAGGGCTGCAATCACGTCGCTGTAGTAACCCGCCGCCACGCCCATGGCCGGCAGTATCAGAACGACCGCTTCGGCGGTTGCGCCCTCGAACACCTCGACAACGATGCGATGGCCGTCGCCGACTTCGATTGCGATTGCTTCCGAACTCACCTGGCTGAGGCTAGAACACAGTTGACCACCCGAGTTCGGGAGGCTCTTAGCCCTATTGCTTGAGAGCGGTTACCTCGATCTCGATTTTGATTCGAGGATCGAGAAGGTCACATATCACCATGATTGCGGCGGGCGGAGCCGCTCCGAAGTAGCGCTTCAGTGACGGGTAGCACGCCTCAAAATCCTCACCGTTCGGCAAGTAGTAGCGGGCCCGCACAACGTCGGCGGCCGAGGCACCGGCTTCGGTGAGAGCCGCGTCGATATTCGCCAGCGTTTGATCCACCTGCTCGACAATGTCCTCAGAGATCGTCATCTCCGAATAGTCGAATCCGGTTGTCCCGGCGACAAACACCCATGGGTCGGCCACGACCGCTCGCGAGTATCCGACCTGTTCCTCGAACGTGCTCCCGTGGCTGATCCACCACCGCTGTGATTCACTCATGGCAGTGACAGTAGGCAACTGGGAAGTCAGAAGCCGGGAACGGACCTAGCGATCCACTCCTTGGGAGCTGGGGAACGCTGCGCGTTCCTTGGCAGCTCCAGAGAAGCCAGAAGCCGGGAACGGACCAGGCGGCCCGTTCCTTGGGAGCTGGGGAACGCTGCGAGTTCCTTGGCAGCCCATTCATGACCCGGATTGCCGCTGCGGCTCCCGGAGGTGGCATGCGCCAAACTGTGGCAATGGCGCATCTCGAACTCATCACGATCATCGTCGACGACTACGACCCAGCGATCGACTTCTTTGTCGACGTGCTCGGATTCGATCTCGTGGACGACTCGCCGTCAACGACCAACGATGGTCGACCGAAACGGTGGGTGGTGGTTCGGCCCGCTGGTGGCGAAACTGGAATCCTGTTGGCCAAGGCCGACGGCGATGTGCAGGAGGGTGCGGTCGGCAACCAAATGGCAGGCCGGGTCGGCTTCTTTCTCCACGTCGATGACTTCGACGCAGCCTACGAACGTATGATCGCAGCCAACGTCGAGTTCATCACCGAGCCGCGTACTGAGGACTACGGCCGTATCGCCGTCTTCGTAGACATCGCCGGCAACCGCTGGGACCTTCTCGGCCCAGTGAACCTCGCGGCGACGAGCGCAGCCATCCGACCGCTGGGGTAAGCTCGCATCAGTTCTGGCACATATCCCAGAACGCTGGCGGTGTCAGCGAAGTCCGGTGCAAAACCGGCGCTGTCCCGCAACTGTGAAGACGCATCGAAGCGTGCGTTCAAGCCAGGTCGCCTGCCCGCCAGCGCAAACCAGTCCTCGGAGGAAGGGCAGTTTGTGGTCACATGCCACAACACTCTCTTCATCCTCCCCAACTTTTGGAGGATGTTTCTTATGCGAAAGACCGCATTTTCGCTTGCGTTGACACTTGTTGTCGCCGCGTGCGGAGGTACCGGCGACACGACGACGCTGGCGCCGGCCACCACTGCGGCCGCTCCCACGACTCAAGCCACCACCACGGCCCCACCCACGACAACTGCGACACCAACCGTCGCCGCCGGATTTCCGGTCACAGTCGCTCACGGCACAGGTGAGGTGACGCTTGCAGATCAACCGATATCGATCGTCTCGATCAGCCCTACGGCGACCGAGATCCTGTTCGCCATCGGCGCCGCCGACCAGGTGATCGCGGTCGATTCGCTGTCCACATACCCGGCGGAAGCACCGGTCACAGACCTCAGTGCGTTTGAAGCCAACGTCGAGGCCATCGCCGAATTCGAACCGGATTTGGTCATCATGAGCTTCGATCCCGGCGACGTTGAGTCGGGTCTCACCGCACTTGGAATCCCAGTGATCATGCAGTTCTCCGCGTTCTCTCTGGAAGACGCCTACACCCAGATAGATCAGCTTGGTGCCGCCACCGGTCGTTCAGATGAGTCGGATCTCCTCGTTGACGAGATCGCCAAGACGGTGGCCGATTTCAAGGCCAACGCAGCCCTGCGCGATCAGCCGTTGACGTACTACCACGAGCTCGACAACACGTTCTACTCGGTGACGTCATCGACGTTCATCGGCGAGATCTACGCAGTGCTCGGTCTCGATAACGTTGCCGACCCGGCCGACGAGGAGGGATACGGCTATCCACAGCTGTCGCCGGAGTTCATTCTCGAGACTGATCCCGATCTGATCTTCCTCGCCGACACCAGGTGCTGCGCACAAACTGCAACCTCGTTGGAGGATCGACCCGGATGGGATCGGCTCAGCGCTGTCAGGAACGGTCTCGTCACCGAGCTCGACGACGACGTTGCCAGCCGATGGGGCCCACGAATCATCGAATTCCTCGAGGCCATCGCAGCAGCAATTGCGGCCCACGATGCTCGGACGGATGGATAGGTAGACGATGGCACCCGCCACCGACCCCCTGCGACCCGCCCGTCTGCGGTGGGGATGGTTGGGTGCCGGCGCGGCCGTGCTCCTAGGCGCCGGCCTACTCGGCGTGGTGCTGGGACCGGCCAAGTTGGGCGCATGGCAAGTCATGCGGGAACTTTTTGGATCTCTATTCGTCGAAGCTCCGTCCGATCTGTCCTCAACCCAGCAAGCGATCCTCTGGGAACTGCGTCTTCCTCGGGTTGTCCTCGGCGGTCTCGTCGGTGCCATGCTCGCCGTTGCCGGCGGGGCATATCAGGGCGTCTTTCGCAATCCGCTAGCCGACCCCTACCTACTGGGGGTCGCCGCCGGGGCCGGACTCGGGGCTACGTTGGTGATCGTGTCGGCCGGCGATGCGCCGACCACCCTGCTGCCGGTGGCCGCCTTCGTGGGTGGGTCGATGGCCGTTGCTATGGCCTACGCGGTGGGCCGCTCAGTCGGTGGTCGCAGCGCCACGACAATCATCCTCGCCGGTGTTGCCGTCGCTGCGTTCTTCACGGCAATGCAGACCTACCTGCAGCAACAGAACCTCGAGACGGTCCGCCAGGTGTACTCCTGGATCCTCGGGCGCCTCACGACCACGGGGTGGAGCGAGGTGTTGATTCTCTTGCCCTATGTGATCATCAGCTCCGTGGTGCTTCTGTTTCACCGCCGCCTGCTCGACGCTCTTTCGGTCGGTGATGCCGAAGCCGATGCCTTGGGAGTCCCAACGGGACGGGTGCGGGCGACCGTCGTCGTCTTCGCCACCCTGGGTACGGCGGCGGCAGTAGCAGTGAGCGGGCTGATCGCCTTTGTCGGGCTCATCGTGCCGCACACAGTTCGCCTGCTCGTAGGCTCCAGCTACCGATCGTTGTTGCCACTGTCGATGGTGTTCGGGGCGGCGTTCCTGATCCTTGCGGATCTGGCTGCCCGCACTATCGCCTCACCGGCGGAGCTACCGATTGGTGTGATTACTGCTTTTGTCGGCGCACCATTCTTCGCCCTGATCCTGCGCACCAGTCGGCGGGTGATTTAGTGAGCATCGAAGTCCACAACGTCACAGCCGGCTACGGATCGACGCCGGTCCTGCACGACATCAGCCTGAAGGTCGCCGGCAACGAATGGATCGGGATCCTCGGCCCGAACGGTGCCGGCAAGTCAACTCTGATGAAGGTCATCGCCGGACTGCACGCTCCAGCCTCAGGAACCGTGGTTGTTGAGGGTGCCACGCCCGACGAACACGGTCGACGCCGCATGGCCCAACTTGTCGCGTATCTGCCGCAAGACCCTGTCTTCCCCGAAGCGATGTCGGCCGGCGAGTACGTGCTCCTCGGTCGCGCACCACACCTTGGCTACTTCGCGGTCGAAGGTCCCGGTGACGTCGCTGTCGCCACCGAGGTGCTCGAACTCCTCGACGCGGGGCATCTAGCCAATCGACCGCTGGGTGACATCAGCGGCGGGGAAAGGCAGCGAGTCGTGCTCGCCCGGGCGCTGGCTCAGGAACCCGAAGTGCTGTTGCTCGATGAACCGACGACCGCATTGGATATCGGCCATCAGGTGGCCGCTCTCGACATGATTGGGGCAATCCGGCAGGACCGTCCGCTCACGATCGTCGCCGCGATGCACGACCTGTCCCTCGCCGGCCAGTTCAGCGATCGCCTGATACTGCTCGCCGGCGGCCACATGGTCGCCGACGGCCTGGCCCGCGAGGTCCTCACCACTGACTTGATCAAGGAGCACTACAACGCTCGGGTTGATATTGTCGAGGTTCCCACCGGAATCGCCGTCGTTCCGCTGCGTCCGTAGGGCGAAGGTCTGCCCCCTTCGATCATCTCTGATCCCTGCGCGCGACAAAGGGTCTGATAGTCGGCGAAGCCGCGATCATTGCAGTTGATGACAATCCACAGGTAGCGGCGCCGCCACCTACGCCAGAACAGAGGGCCGACATACCTCCCCGTTCTTGCGTAGATGCACGCCGATATGCGCCGCCACCTACGCCAGAACGGGGAAAGCGGAGCCGCGATCCGCAGCCGAACTGACTACAGCCACTCGAATCAGAGCCGCCCGGCGTCAACAATCCGTTGCAGGAACTGGCGGGTTCGTGGCTGCTGCGGATTCGAGAAGAGTTCTTTGGGGGTGCTCTGCTCGAGGATGACTCCGTCGTCGAGAAAGCACACCTGGTCGGCGACGTCACGGGCAAACCCCATCTCGTGCGTCGCCACGATCATTGTCATGCCCCGGTCCTTGAGGCCGCGGATCACCCCGAGCACTTCGGCAACAAGCTCAGGATCGAGCGCCGAAGTCACCTCATCGAACAGCATCAACTCCGGTCTAGTGGCGAGAGCGCGCACGACGGCCACCCGTTGTTGTTGTCCGCCGGACAGACGGTCTGGGTACTCGTCGATCTTGTCGAGCAGGCCGAACTGCAGGAGCAGGTTCTGCGCGAGCTCGTGGGCCTCCAACTTGTCGACGCCGTGTACCTTGGTCGGCGCCAGCATGATGTTCTCGAGGACGGTCATGTGAGGGAAGAGGTTGAACGCCTGGAAGACGATGCCCATCTTCTGACGAATTTCGTTCGGATTCACCGATGGATCCGTGATCACCGACCCATCGAAGAGAATCTCGCCCGAGTCGATCGGCACCAGCAGGTTGACGCACTTCAGGAGGGTCGACTTACCGGAACCCGATGAGCCGATGAGGCAAACGACCTCGTGCAGGTTCACCTCGAGGTCGACGTCGCGCAGCACCACCTTGTCGTCGAACGCCTTGACAACGTTGCTGAGCTCGACCTTGACGCTCATCCGCTACCCACCGCCTGTTTCCGTTTGCGATCCCGCTCCGTGTACCAGTCGGTGAACCGAGCGACCGGGACACTGACCAGCAGGAACAGCACGGTCGCCGCGATGTAGCCGGTGTAGTTGAACGTCTTGGCGGTGTAGATCTGGGCCTCACGCACTCCTTCACGGACGCCCAGGATGAACACCAGCGCCACGTCCTTCTGCAGGCTGACGAAACCGTTGAGCAGCGCCGGAATCACGTTGCGGATCGCCTGCGGTACCAACACATATCGAAGGGCCTTCATCTGGGTGAGGCCAAGGGACCGGGCCGCCATCCGCTGGCTCTCGTGGACCGACTCGATTCCGGCCCGATAGACCTCGGCGGTGTAGGCGCTGTAACTGATTACGAGCGTGGCGACCCCCCAAAAGAGTGGACTGGTGGGCACCCCCTTGAGCTGCAGGGCCGGGATCCCGAAACCGAGTAGAAGTATGAGCAAGATGATCGGGACGCCGCGGATCAGGTCGATAAAAACGATCACCAGGGCCCGCAACGGAAAGAAGGCCGGGCCACGCAGCGCCCGGATCATCGCAAGCAACAACGCAATGCCGAGAATGAGCACTTCGGCGACAAGGAACATGCGGATGTCCAACCAGAATCCACCGACGACGTCGGGCCAGACTTCACGGAAGTTCGTCGGATTGAAGAACTGTTTCTGGACTGCGGGCCACGCCTCCGAACTGAGAATCCACCACAGCACGAGGGCGATCACGACAACCGTGGAGGCCGCGGCGATCAAGGCGCTGCGGGCACCCTCTTCTCGTGGACGGCGCCTACGTTTGCGGGTCGGCCACAAACCAGGACTGCGAACTTTGTCCGGCGGAGATGTCACAAGGGAGCACGATACCCGCTGCGGCCTCACCGATGGCTGCGACGCCGACGTAGAATTGGGGCGTGGCGTTCATCACTCTCACCACCGACTTCGGTACCCGCCAAGGCAGCCACACGGTTATGCACGGTGTCATCTACACGATCGCGCCCGATGCCGTCGTCACCGACCTCAGCCACGAGGTGAGTCCGCAGGACATCCGCGAGGCAAACTTCGTTGTCAACAACAGTGCCTTCTTCTTCCCGTCCGGAACTGTTCACGTAGTCGTGGTCGACCCAGGCGTCGGGACGGCTCGCCGGGCCATGGCCGCCAAGATTGGCGAGCACTTTTTTGTCGCCCCGGACAACGGGGTTCTGACGGCGTGTCTACGGAGAGCTGAAGCCGAAGGATGGCCCACGGAGTTCATTCATTGCGACAAGCCGGAGTACTGGCTCGACAACGTAACCAACACGTTTCACGGTCGTGAAGTGTTCGCCCCGGTCGCAGCTCACTTGGCTGCCGGGGTCCCCCTCGCCGGCCTAGGCGAACCGTTCGATGATCCGGTGACGGTGCCTCTGTGGGGAGCGACCGAACTAGGTGACGGCAGTGTCGTCGGCGAGGTCATCTATATCGACGACTTCGGAAACGCCATCTGCTCGATCCTCCCTGCCGAGATCGCCCACCTACCAATTCCCGACGGCGTGGAGGTCGAGTTGTGTGGCGCCGTGATCCGCGGAATGGTCAGCACGTTCGGCGACTCCGCGTACGGAACCGACACTCTCATCGCCCTGTGGGACTCGAGCGGATATCTGCTCGTGTCAGAGAACAACGGCACCGGTGGCAAAGTCATCCAGCCGTGCCCGGGCGATCCGGTAACCGTCAGCCGAACCGGCTGATCAACTAGAACGGGGCCCGGTTGAACCGAGCCCCGTCCTTGGTCGAATCGATTTAGCGGCTAGCCGCCGATGGTGGGAATGCCACCGCCCTGGGTCAGCCACTCATCCTCGAGCTCCTGGAGAACACCATCACTCTTGAGGGTGTTCAACGCGGCATTGACGCACGAAACCAGGGGGTTGCCGTCGGCGAACAGCATCCCGTACTCATCCGGTGCGGCTGCATCCTCGGCAAACTGGCCGGCGATGACCGAGCCCTCAACCTGTACCGCGGTCACGAAGTAGGCGGCGGGAAGGTCGAGCACCAGGCCATCGATCTGGCCCGCGTTCATTGCGGCCTCGACGTCGACGTTTTCGTCGTAAACGTTCGGATCGGAATCCGGCTTGATGACATCCTCGATGAAGTCCAGGCTGGTGGTGCCGATGGCGGCTCCCAGCTTGGCGTCCTTGAGGTCATCCAGCGATGTGGCACTCGCATACGGTGAGTTCTCGAACGTGACTAGCGCCTGGCGTGTCACGTAATAGGGCTCACTGAAGTCGACCACTTGATCACGTGCTTCCGTGATCGAGTACTGCTGAATGTTGAAGTCCCAGCCCTTCGGGCCTGGAGCAACCGCCTCGTCGAAACCAGTCCGTACCCAGACGACATCGGCATCGGTCAAACCCATCTCGTTGGCGAGCGCATAGACCAGCGCCCCCTCGAAGCCCTTCTGCGACTCTGGATTGTCAAAGTCGGCGTCGCCGTCGCCAACCCACGGCGGGAATGCCGGGTCGCCCGTAGCCACTGTCAACTGACCAGCGGTGACCAGGTTGAGAGCGCCAACCTCACAAGAGACGTCGGGGTCGACCCCGGCCCCTTCATCGGTGCCACCGCATGCTGCTGCTACAAGAGCAAGCACCATGAGCAGGCCCAGCAATCTCGATAGAACCGTTCTGGATGCCTTCACATATCCTCCAAAAACTCGATACCAAAACCCTAGTGGAGGACGAGGGCACCGGCCGCATCGGCGACCCGACAGAGGCTAATGGGGTGCTCCCCCGTTTCCTGAGTCGTCACCTGCTACATTCCGCGTTTCCCGTCCCACTAGAGGCACTGTGGTCGACAAGCGATTGCGCCGCGAGGCAGAGTTCCACGATCGCCGCTATTCCGGTGAGCACGAGTCCCGTGAAGGTGCTCGCAAGTTCTACTCGATATTCGCCGAGTGCCGAGCGGCCTACCTCGACAGGATCCTCGAAGACGTCGAGGACAAGCGTGTGCTCGAATATGGCTGCGGACCTGGCGGGTTTGCGTCCCGCCTGGCCAAGGGGGGCGCGCAGGTCGTCGCCATCGACATCTCGCCAGAAGCCATTCGGCAGGCACGCAAGCGAACCCGGAAGCGTTTGGACGTCGAATTGCTGGAGATGAATGCCGAAGCCATGGACTTCCCCGACGAGGACTTCGACATGGTTTGTGGAACCGGAATACTGCACCACCTCGACCTGGCGCGAGCATTCAGCGAACTCGACAGAGTGCTCAAGCCCGGCGGCCGCGCCCTATTCATCGAGCCGCTGGGACACAACCCGGCCATCAACGCATACCGGCGCCGCACCCCCGAGATGCGCAGCGCCGACGAGCACCCCCTTCTGATGTCCGACTTCGAAATGGCCCGGAGTACCTTTCCCAATGTTGATCTAACGTTCTTCAATCTCCTGACGCTGTTGGCCGTACCAGTGCGCACGACCAAGCTCTTTGGTCCGGCGGTCCGCGTCCTGGGTGGCGGCGATCGACTGTTGATGCGGGTGGCCCCGTTCACCAAGCGATACGCGTGGAATGTGCTGATCGAGCTGTCGAAGGCCACCGCCTAAGAGCGACCAGCTGTGAAGAGTCGGCAACATGCGTGGCGGCTCTAATCTCTCCTGGTGTCCGCTGCTCCCCTCCACACCGATACACCGCGCCGCAAGTTCTATGGGTGGCGAATTCTTGGGTTCGCCACTGTGACGGCCGCGCTGACCGGGCCGGGACAGACCATTGGGGTGTCAGTGTTCATCGACCACTTCATTGCAGACCTCGACCTGACCCGATCGCAGGTGTCGACCGCCTACTTGATCGGCACGTTGCTCGGCGCCACGGCGCTGCCCACAGTCGGGCGCCTGATCGATCGTTACGGGGTGCGCCATGCAATCACGGCCATCGGATTGGGCTTTGGCGCGGCGTTGATCGCCATGAGTGGCGTTGCCAGCTTCATCACATTGGCACTCGGCTTCACATTCATTCGGCTCCTGGGCCAAGGTTCCTTGTCACTGGCGAGCACCGTGGCAGTGACTCACTGGTTCGACCGGCGCAGGGGATTGGCCATCGGCGTTTTTGCCACTGCCACGGGTGCCCTGATGGGGCTCACTCCCCTGCTCCTCAACCTTGCCATCGAGTCGACAACCTGGCGCACCGCGTGGGTTATTGCCGGCATAGCGATCCTGATCACCGTCGTTCCGATCGGCCGGTTCGGGATCGTGAGTTATCCAGCCGATATCGGGGACGTTCCCGACGGCCACGTGGCTGTCGCCGCCGTGCCGGAAGCTGGCCACGCGTCCCCTACTCGCTCCTACACCAGAGAGGAAGCGCTGCGGAGCGTCGGCTTCTGGGTGCTCTTCGCCGGAAGCGCGTCGGCGGGGCTCTTGTCGACCGCTCTCAATTTCCACCAAATCTCGCTGCTAGGTGAAGCCGGAATGTCGTCGAGCACAGCCGCATTGATGTTCCTGCCCCAGGTGATCGGATCGAGCATCGCTGGACTGGTGTTCGGAACCCTCACCGATCGTGTGTCGGCCCGGTGGCTGGTCCCGAGCACGATGGTCTTTCTCGCCGGGTCGTTATTGCTGGCGGCCGTTGTCGCACCGGGCTGGATCGTCGTCGCCTATGCCTTGTGTCTCGGCCTGGCAGGTGGCTCCACAAGATCAGTCACGGCAGCACTGCTACCCAAGTGGTTTGGCGTCGGCCACATCGGATCGATCCAGGGCGCCATGACATTCGCCGGCGTCGGCTTCTCGGCGTTGGGTCCGGTGCTGTTCTCGCTGGGCCGCGACTGGTTCGGCGGTTACGGATCTACGTCTGTGATGTACGCCGCTATCCCGACCGCAGTCGCCATTGCCGCCGTGGTGCTCATCAAACCCGACGGCGACTAGGCCGAACAAGAGACACAAGTCGTGAAACGCCACCACCTTCCGTCTCTTGGCCTTGCAGGATGTCGTCTGTTCTTGCGTACATGGCGGCAGCTATGTGCCGGGATCTACGCAAGTAGTGGGAGGCTCGACTCCCTCCACGTTCCTGCGTACATGGCGGCAGCAATGTGCCGGGATCTACGCAAGAACAAGGAAGCCGGCGGGTCACTGCACTGTTGCTGGAAAGCCTGAAGCCTCTCGGCGCGTCAAGTCTTGGGCAGCTTGGCGACCAGGTCGGCGGCGCGTTCGAAGTCGACGTCATCGATCGAGTCGATGCCTTCGGTCAACTCCGTGAGCACTTCGGCTTGCACCGCGGCGCGGTGTTGAGCGTCGCCGTACGGCATCGTGTGGAACATCACCAGTGAGTAGCGGGGCGTGAACTCATCCGGGAACCGGCGCTCGAGTTCTAGCGCCAACTCGCGGCGCAGTTGGTAACCCTCTTCGCGAACCGAACTGCGCATCTCCACGTAATTGTCCAGCGCCATATCGGCGATGGCCTCGGTATTTGGCTTGCGCACTCTTTCAAAGAGATCGAACGCGGCGTTCCAGTCGTCCGGGTACTCCTCCAGGCAGGCCACCAGCACCTTGCAGGATTCCAGAGCAGCGTTCATTCCCTGGCCATGGAAGGGCACGATCGCATGGGCGGCATCGCCGAGCACGACTGCCTTGTCCCCGAGATGCCACCCGGTACAGCGCAGCGTCGCCAGGCGCCCCAAGGGGTACTCCAGGTATTGCTCCGCCAGATCCGGAGTCAGCGGCACAAAGTCGGGGAATTGGGACTCGAACAGCTCAGTCACCGATTCCGCAGTCGTCAGGCTCTCCAGGCTGTGCGGGCCCTCTTCATTGGGCGCAAAGAGCGTGCAAGTGAAGGTACCGCCGGTGTCCGCCAGCGCAATGAGCATGAATTCGCCCCGCGGCCAGATGTGGAGGGCATTGGCGTCGATGACGTGCTCGCCATCCGGCCCGGCCGGAAGAGTCAACTCCTTGTACCCGTGACCCAGCGGCTCAATCTGCTCATTGCCCTCATTGCCGTTCTGGATGAGCGCTCGGATCTCCGAACCGAACCCGTCGGCCCCGAACACGGCATCAACATCGACGTCATACTCAGTGTCGGTGAGATCATCGTGAAAGCGCAGTGTGCCCTCATCAAGGTCGCCGCCCAGACAGCGCTGATTGAACAGAATCGACACCTCACCGCTCGCCTCGGCGGCATCGAGGAGAACCCCGTTCAGCTCGGACCGGCTCACGGAGTGGATTACCTCATCGGGGGTGTTTCCATAGGGCTGGAGAGCCTGCGCTCCGTCGAGCGAGTGGATCATGCGACCCCGCATCGGAATCAGCAATGGTCGTACTACATCCATCGCGCCGAGCTCCTCGAGAACCGCAATCCCCCGGGCCGCCAGCGCCAGGTTGATCGAACGCCCGGCGTCGATGTCGACCTTGCGCAGATCAGGACGTGACTCGTAAACGGTGACGTTGTGGCCGGCACGGCCCAGGTAGGCGGCCAAGGCGGCGCCGGCAGGCCCGGCTCCGACAATCGTGACCATACGGCTCACTTCAGCACCTCCGTGAGTATGGAGACAAAGCGGTGAACATCCTCAAAGGAGTTGTAGAGCGGCACAGCGGCGACTCGTATGACGTTGGGGTATCGCCAATCACACTCCACGTCGGCTTCCTGTAGACGGTCGAACACTGCCTGTCCATCGACCTTTGGAGCCACGACCTTCAGCGATAGCTGGCAACCACGCTGTTCCAGATCACGGGGCGTGATGCTCTCGACCTGGCCGGACAGGTGTTCGTCGAGCAGGAAGTCCATGTACCGGACCAATTGCTCGCTCTTGGCCCGAAGCGGCTTCATGCCCCCGGCTTCTTCGAAGACTGCGAGCGAAGCCAGGACCGGCGCCATCGAGAAGATGGGCGCGTTGCTGATTTGCCAGGCCTCGGCGGAGGGGATCGGCAGAAACTCGTTGTTCATCTCGAACCGGGTCGTCTTGTCGTGACCCCACCAGCCGTTGAAGCGAGCAATGTTGGCGTCGGCGTGATGGCGCTGGTGGATGAACGCGGCGGCCGTCGATCCCGGCCCACCGTTGAGGTACTTGTACGTGCACCAAGCTGCAAAGTCGGCTCCCCAGTCATGAAGTGAAAGCTCGACGTTTCCGACCGCGTGCGCCAGATCGAGTCCCGCAGTCGCCCCAACGTCATGGGCAGCATCGACAATGCGCTCCATGGGCATGACCTGGCCGGTGTAGTAGTGGACCCCGGGCAGCAGGACCAGAGCCAGCTCCGGCCCATGGTGGCGAATAGCTTCGACGATGTCGTCGGGACGCAACGTCTCTTCGCCATCGCGGGGCTTGATCGTGATCATCGCCTCGCTCGGATCGAGCCCGTGGAATCGGATCTGCGATTCCACCGCAAAGTGGTCTGAAGGAAACGCATGGTCCTCGATCAGGATCTTGAAGCGCTCGGCTGTCGGTCGATAGAAGCTGACCATCAGCAGGTGCAGGTTCACCGTGAGCCCATTCATCACCACGACTTCTTCCGGCAGCGCCCCCACCAGACGCGCCATCGGCCCGGCGAGAAGTTCGTGGTAGGGAGTCCACGGTCGATCAGTCTCGAAGTGGCCTCGCACCCCAAGCGTGGCCCACTTGTCGGCCTCCTCGATCAGGATCTCGCGAGCCGCCAGCGGCGCCAGGCCCAATGAGTTGCCGACCAGGTATGTCACCTCGGGCCGATGGCTCGGCTCGGGGAACACGAAACGGTCCCGGAACGGGGCGAGGTCGTCGGCAGCGTCGAGAGACCGCGCAAAGTCCAGTCCGACCTCAAACATTGGTCATCCGCTCCATTCCCAACCACTCCAACGCATTTCCCCCCAGCATGGCGACCTCGTCGACCGGATCGAACTCTGCTCCTCTGATGGTCGCCCCCGGCTCCTGTTCCCCGAGCGGGAAGGGGAAGCCGGTTCCGAGGCATACGCGGTTGCCACCAAACAGACTGGCGAGGTAGGTCAACTGCCGAGGGTTATGGACCAGGGAGTCAACCCAGAAGCGGCCGAGGTAATCCTTCGGGGGAACTCTGTTGTCCACGGCGCACAGATCCGGCTGCACCTCGAAGCCGTGCTGGATGCGGTCGACCGTTCCTGGGAACGAACCGCCACCGTGAGCAAAGGCGACACGGAGCTTCGGGAGGCGCTCGAAGACTCCTCCAAAGATCATCGAACAGATGGCTCGCGACGTTTCGGCCGGCATGCCTACCAGCCACGGCAGCCAGTAGTCCACCATGTCGTGCATCCCCATCATGTCCCAGGGATGGACAAATACCGCGGCACCCAGGTCGGCGGCGGCTTCGAAGACGGGAAAGAGCTCCGACGCGTTGAGGTTCTTGCCCAAGATGTGGGTCCCGATCTCGATACCCGCCAATCCCATATCGCTGACACAGCGCTGCAATTCGGTGATCGCCAGGGCCGTGTCCTCGAGTGGCAGTGTTCCCAGGCCGACGAAGCGGCCCGGATTTGCGGCAACCGTGGAGGCAATGTCGTCGTTGAGGAAGGCGGCCACGATGGCCCCATCGGCCGACTTGGCCCAGTACGAGAACATCACCGGAACCGTCGAGAGGACCTGGACTCCAACCCCATCGTCGTCACAAGCCTTCAAACGAATGTCGATGTCGTAGGTGCGGCGGTCGACACGGCGAGATATCAGGAACGACGTGATATCGACGATGTCGTCGAGCGTGGCGCCCACTGTGGAGAGCGTTCTTTCGATGTTCTCGATGACGGCTCGAGTTTGCGCCCGGATATCGAGAGTGACCGTTCCGAGTTCGTCCACAGCCGCCCCGGTGATCGAGTTGTCCGGGTTGCGAGCCGACGTTCCCGAAACGAACACGAGGTCGCCAACCACTTTGAGGTGCGGAAACCGGCCGCGAGGGGTTGCCAGATCTGCCATGGGCAGAGTGTATTCGGCAGGGCCGGTGGCTCGCAGCAGTGACCTAGAACAAGAATTCGAACGCTGTCTTGAACGCGACCCATATTCCGTGACCCACTGCGACGAACCAGTTGTCGCCCTTCGTGCGAGAGTGCCGAATGGCTTCGAGTCCGAAGACCACAGCTCCCAGAAGGATCACAAAGATCGCACCGAGGATCACTACGACGGGAAGTGTGGCGCCTGCGAGCGCAAGCGCGATCCCTGCCACGCACGTCAGGACGAACAGCAGCAAGATGATGGGGCCCATCGCACCAGAGTAACCCCGCTGTCGGCGCTGCTGATGCCGCGGCTAGGCGTCGGGCCAATCCGTTCTTGCGTAGATGCACGCCACTATCGGCCGTCATCTACGCAAGAAAACAGGTGAGCTTGGGCCTTTCGTTCCTGCGTCGATCGACGAAACCCACCGGATCGGTACCATCACCGGGACCCATGGAGGGAGGTGCCGAATCGAGGCTTTGGCCGAGTTATTGACGGCCTGGCTGGGACGGAGCGATGTTCCAGACGTGGATCTGAACCACGAACATATCGGGGACGATGTCGCTGAGGGTGTGCGGGCGGCGGGTGATCTTCTCAGCCGACTCCTGCTCGATACGTCAACCGCGGCTCTCGCCCCCGACCAGATGATGGCGGCAGTCATAGCGGACATGGCAGCCGAAGTGGCCGAACCAACCAACGCCGCGACGCTCGGCCTCGCTGCCCAACAAGTCGCCGACGCCGCCGACGCCGCCGAGGTGGCGAATGCAATGTGGTCCGCTTTCTGCCCCAACGCCGTAGGCCTCCGCGACGACTGGGCCTCCGCGGTGGGCTCACTGCGAGCGCGCCGGGCGTTGCACGCGGTCGAACCGGCCGCCGAGGCGATCAAGCCGCACCAGATCCTCCTGACATCAAATGTGCTGCTGGCGCCGCCCCTCGGCAATACCGATCGGCTGCCGGACATCGAAGTATCGGCGGCAGCACAGGCCCTGGTTGAACAGCCCGCGGCCTTCTATGACCATCCGGTGCCGCTCGACACGCCGCCCGCTCGCCACGAGTTGGTGTATGGCTTGAGCGCGCTCGACCGGGCCATCGGATTCGAACGAAGCCGCGGAGTCCTCTCCGGTTCTGTGGCCATGCTGTTGTCGGTGTCCACGACTCATACGGCCCTCGAGCCCGTTGCTCTTGATCACGTGTCGCGCCTACTGGGCGAGTGCCGGCTGCCGAATCTCGAAGTGTTTGCGTTTGCCGAGAGTTCAAGCCGGCGTCTCGTCGATGAGGTCCTCGGTCCGGCTCTCCAGAGACTCGGCAGATCAAGTGCCGGCGTGCGCCGAGTCTTCGGCACCGCCGGGCCGTATGGGCGCCACTATTCATTCCTCAAGTCGATTGCAGCGCTGTGGAGCGTCGTTGTCGATGACCGAGTACGAGCCACATTCAAGGTCGATCTCGATCAAACCCTTCCGCAACAACAGATCGTCGCCGAGACCGGCCTGTCGGCCTTCGAGCAGCTCACATTGGGCGCATGGGGCGGCCGGGCCCTGGATGCGAACCGAGATGAGGTGACTCTCGACTTCATCGCAGCAACTCTCGTCAATGAGGCAGACATTGCGGGTGGCCTCCACGTTCCCGACATCACCGATCCCGGACCACCAACCCGCCCCGAGCATTTCATCTTCTACCCCGCCCTGCCGCAGGCCGTCTCGACAGAGGGTGAGATGATGCCCGGCCCCGATGGCGGCGCCCGGCAGCGTGTCCATGTGACGGGTGGCACGACGGGAGCGACGGTCGCCGGCTTGCGGCGGCTGCGTCCCTTCGCCCCATCGTTCTGGGGGCGAGCCGAAGATCAGGCCTTCGCACTATCAGTCGAAGGACAGGAGCCGCGGCCGGCAACGCTGCACATGCCCGGTCTTGTGATGCGCCACGACAAGCAGTCCTTCGCTCGAGACGCCATCGACGCTGCAGCCGTCGACAAGCTAATCGGCGACCACGAACGAATACTGATGTTCTCCGCCTACACCCGGCTCATCGATCCGGGTCGATCATGGCTCGAGACCAGGTTGGCGCCCTTCACAGGAGCTTATGTGTCGAGAATGCCAGTCACCCTTGCCTACCTACACCTTGCTCTTACGACTCTGTCGTGGGCGGCGGCCGGGCGGGCCGAGGCCGGGCGCCTCTTTGCAGACGGTGTGAGGCGCCTGGACGCCGCGCGCCGATTCGTGAGTTTGAACGGCCGGTTCGCCGAGGAAATCGAGGCCGATAGGCAAGGTTGGAAGGACTTTCACGATGCACTCGATCATCTCGACGCCGCCCTTGTGGCCGGGAAGCCTTGGGCCAACATCGCCCGGCAGAAGGCGCAGTTGATCGTCAACGAGGCGCGAACTGGCGGGCCTACTATCGGACAAGGAAGATCGGAGTAACGCTGAGCGAATCCAGCGTCGAACAGCCGCTGAGCGACCGGCCCGCCACACCGCGGCGGTTCCTCGCCGTCTCGATGGCGACACTTGCCGGCGTGGCGGCGTACTGGGCCGTTGTTATTGCAGTCGCCTCGGCATCTGAATCGGGATCGGTCGATGGCACTACCGGCGTGGCGGTCGGCATCGGGCTCTTTCTGCTCCCGATTGCGTTCTTGCTCCTTGCCCGGCTGTCGCACCACCAGCAGGTGGTTCGGGCTACGGCTCTCGCAGCGGGCGTTGCCCTCGTCATCTGGACGTGGGTCCCATTTGCCATCGGCGAATTGGTTTCACCGTTCGCGGCGGCTCTGGGCACCGGCGGCGCGATTGCCCTTCGGGTCGATCCACCGCAGCGGGTTGCCCATCGGCTGATCGCCGTCGCGGTCGTGACGGTCTACCTGGCCATCATCGTTCACGTAGCGTTCGGCTTGGCGTTGCTGATTGCCCCGTTCCTCCCCCTCGGATCGTTGCTCGCTGCCGACTACATCAGCGAAAGGACGGCATCGTGAACGCATCGACATGGCAGACCGTTCTCGCGGAGCTCTACGGGGAAGAAACGGCAAATGCGGTACAGGACGACGTAGCCACCCAGATCGAACGAACCCGTGGCGAGTTGACTGGACAGGCTCTACCGCTGTCCGAGAAGGACATCTGGCTCATCAGCTACGCCGATCAGTTCCAGCGCGATGGGCGAAAGCCGCTGTCCGTCCTGCGCGAATTCCTGGACCAACACACCTTGCCATGGATCACCGGAGTTCACGTGCTGCCCTTCTACCCGTGGTCGTCGGACGATGGCTTCTCGGTCACCGACTATCTCGCCGTGGATCCTGCCTACGGCGATTGGGACGATGTCGCGGCGCTGGCGGACAACCGACGTTTGATGGCGGACGCGGTGATCAACCACATGTCGGCCCAGTCGCAATGGTTCCAGCGCTTCCTCATCGGAGAGGACGAATACGCCGGGTTCTTCCGAACGGCGGATCCGGAAGCCGATTTGACCTCCACCGTTCGGCCCCGGACCTTGCCGCTCTTGACAAGATTCGAATCAGTTGAGGGCCCCCGCTGGGTCTGGACCACGTTTTCCGCGGACCAGGTGGACCTCGACTATCGCAATCCCCGGGTTTTGCTGAAGGTGCTCGACGTTCTGCTCGAATACGTGCGTCGCGGCGCTACCGCGATCCGCCTGGACGCGATCTGTTTCCTGTGGAAGGTCGAGGGAACCACATCGATCCATCTTGCCCAGACTCATGCGGTAGTCCACTTCCTGCGCCTGTGTCTAGAAGCCGCGGCTCCGGGCACTGTTCTGATCACTGAAACGAATGTTCCCCACGCTGAGAACATCTCGTACCTCGGTACGAAGGACCGTCAGGAGGCGCAGCTCGTGTACCAGTTCTCCCTTGCGCCACTCATCCTCGACGCCCTCGCGCGGGGCGATGCATCGACACTCAGTGAATGGGCCGCGTCTCTTGACCTGACGGTGCCGGGGACGTCCTTCCTGAACTTCCTGGCCTCCCATGACGGGGTTGGAGTCCGCCCCGCGGAGGGGCTGATTCCGCAGGCGCGCATCCAAGCGTTGGCCCGGCTATCGCAGCGGTCTGGAGGCGGCGTCGGCGAAAGGGCGCTGAGCGACGGAACCGACGTTCCGTACGAGCTGAACAGCACGTGGTTCGATTTGATGGCCGTCGACCACTCCGAGGACGAAGCCATTGCTCGGCACTTGGTGGCCCATGCGGTGATGTTCGCCCTCGCCGGAGTCCCTCTCATCTACGTTCACAGCCTGTTCGGCTCTTCCAACGATCAGGAGGGTTACCAAGCCACAGGCCGGTTGAGGTCATACAACCGTCGGAAGTTCACCGATCTGGCTCGCCTTGAAGCCGCATTGGCCGACCCGACTTGCCGCGCCGGCCGCATCTCAGCGGCAATGAAGGCGATGGCCTCGATCCGGGCTTGCCATCCGGCGTTTCACCCATTCGCCGATCAAGAGGTCCTAGCGGCACCACATCAAGTATTTGCCATCCGCCGGTCCCACGACTTGGGCGAGGCGATCGTCGCCGTGAATCTGAGCGGCACCCCTGTTGACTTCCAGCTTCCGCCGGGACCGTGGCAATTGCTCGCCGGCCCGCGGCCGAGTGGCAGTCGTCTCAGCCTCTCGGGCTGGGATTCCGCGTGGCTGGGGACCGACTAGAGCCATCTGACCCTTGCTGTCTGTAAGACGCTCTGGGTATGGTGCAACAAAGGCGGCAGGACTCCGCTTGATGGACTTCTGCTGCGATTCCAATCGGGTTGGCATCATGAAGGGGATTCAAGTGTTTAGACCAAGATTGCTTATCGGCTTGATGGCCGTAATGGCCCTCATTGCTGGCGCGTGTGGCAGCGACACAGTCACCGAAACCGTAACCGTGACTTCGATCGTCGAGGTTGAAGTCCCCGGCGAGACCGTCACCGAAACCGTAACCGTCACATCTATCGTCACGGAGATCGTCCCCGGCGAGACGATCAAATTCTGGAGTACAGAAACTCAGCCGGAACGGCTCGAGATCACCAAAGGGATTATTGACCGCTTCACGGCCGCCTCGGGCATCAGCGTTGACCTCACGGCTGCCGATGAGAACAACCTGCCCGAGTTGATGATCACGAATGCGGCGTCCGGCACCCTGCCCGACGTTGTCTTCCACCCGCTCGACTTCACCGTCCTGTGGGCCGACCAAGGCTTGCTCGATCAGGCGGCAGCGGCAGCAGTCATCGACAGTCTGGGCCGTGACACGTTTGCGGCTGGATCGATCGATCTCGCTACCTACGAAGGCCAGCCAACGGCCGTTCCCTCGGACGGTTGGGGCCAGCTTCTCGTCTATCGCAAGGACCTATTCGACGCGGCAGGCCTGGCAGCGCCCGACTCGTTCGCCAATATCAAGGCAGCGGCCGAGGCGCTCCACGATCCAGCGAACGACATGTTCGGAATCACCGCGGCCACCAAAGCCGGCGAAGTCTTCACGCAACAGACGTTTGAACAGTTTGCACTCGCCAATGGATGCAACCTGTTCGAGGGAAGTGACCTAGGAATCGGCTCAGAGAAGTGCGCCGAAGCTGTCGACTTCTACGTCGACCTGATGCGCAACTACAGCCCGGGCGGCGGCCAAGACGTGGTCACCACCCGTGCCACCTATTTCGCCGGTCAGGCGGCGATGATCGTGTGGTCGCCCTTCATCCTTGACGAGATGGCTGGTCTGCGCGACTCAGCCTTCCCGGCTTGCGATGAGTGTGCAGCCGATCCGGCCTTCCTGGCATCAAACTCCGGAATCGTCACGGCCTTCTCAGGCCCCAGCGGAGCGCCTGCCCAGTACGGCCAGACGTCGTACATGGGTATCGGTACCGGTGCCAACGTACCGGCGGCACAGGCCTTCATCGAGTTCTGGCTCTCCGAGGGCTACCTCGACTGGCTGAGCACTTCGCCCGAAGGCAAGTTCCCGATGCGTCGCGGCAACGCCGCCAACCCAACCGAGTACGTCGACGGCTGGCAGACGCTGGAGACCGGTGTGGACCGCAAGGCAGCACTGAGCGAGTTCTACCCGCAGGCGACCATAGACGCCATTGCGGCCGGAGCGGACAATGCGGCCCGCTGGCCGATTGGAGTCGAGCAGGGAATCCTGTACACCGAGCTTCAATTCCCGGCCCTGATCGCCGACCTGGTTGCGAGCGGTGGAGCCGCTGCAGACAAGCTGGCCGATCTTGTCAAAGATGTCATGGCCTCTATTGAGCTGGCAACCGGCTAGTTAGACACGATTGAGATTCGGCCGGAGGCCTGGCGCCTCCGGCCGAATCGCTTAGTTCCAGTTCATAACGAAGGGGCCGAGCTTGACCGCTGACACCTCGACGCGACGCCGTGGGCCGACACTCGCCCAACGCGAGGCGCGGCTGGGCTGGGCCCTCATCCTTCCTGCTTCGCTGGTAGTTCTCGCGCTCGTACTGTTCCCGCTGCTGTGGAACATATCGATGAGCTTCCAACGCATCAGGCTCATCGAACTACAGACGTTCAACTTCCTTGATTTCAGCGACGTATCTCTCAAGAACTACGATCGAGTCATCAGCGTCGCCGACTTCTGGGGCACGTTGCGTACCACTGTGCTGTATGCCTTCTTTGGGACGATCCTCTCCATCGGCCTCGGCATGTGGGCAGCCCTCGTTGTCCAGAAACCCTTCCGCGGCCGCTCCGTCGTCCGCGGATTCATGCTGTTCCCGTACGTCGCTCCGGTTATTGCGGTGACTTTCGTGTGGAGCCTGATGCTCAATCCGACCTTCGGCATCGTCAACGAGTGGCTGCGATCGGTCGGTATTCAGCAGGTGGACTTCCTCAATCGTGAGAACTTCGTGCTGAACGTCTTCGGCTGGCACGTCACGCTGCCGCTTGCGTTGACGATGGTGATCCTGTTCGAGGCGTGGCGATACTTCCCCTTCGCATTCCTATTCATCATGGCGCGGATTCAGGCGCTGCCGGCATCTCTGGACGAAGCCGCCATGGTGGACGGAGCGACCATGGTCCAGCGGTTCCGGTTCGTGACCCTGCCCCAGCTGCGCGGCGTTCTATCGGTGCTCTTCTTGCTGCGGTTCATCTGGACGTTCAACAAGTTCGACGACATCTTCTTATTGACCGGCGGCGCCGCCGGCACCGAAGTTATCCCGATCGCCATCGTCAACTTCCTGAGAGCGCGGGCCGACCTTGGATCGGCTGCCGCCCTGTCGATCATGCTGGCGCTGATTCTCGCGGTCCTCATGCTCGTGTATTTCAAGTGGTTCTATACGGAGGAAGCGTGACCACGACTGCAAACAAGCCAGTGGCGCGAACCAGCCGGAAGCGGCCGGGCCGCAGCACCGAAGAGCGCGTCTTCGGAGTCATCAAGTGGTTCAGCATTGTGTTCTTCATGATCATCACGATCTTCCCTCTGGTGTACATGATCGGCCTTTCGTTCAAGCCAATCTCCGAGCTCCTGAGGAACCCGGATAGCTTCCTACCGTCGTGGAGCGACGTATCCAGTCTCGACACATATCGTGAGGTCCTGCGGCCGACCTCCGAGGGCGGCCAGGGCTTTCTGGTATTCCTGCGCAACAGCGCCATCGTGGGTCTCGTGACGATGGCCGTGACCGTGGCGCTTTCGATCTTGGCCGCCTACGCGGCTGCCAGGCTGCGCTTTGCGGGAGCAAAACTCGTGACCTGGGTGATTCTCATCGTCTACCTCTTCCCCGCAGTCGTAATCGCTATCCCACTGTTCGTATTGTTCTCTCGGCTCGGGATGCGCAACTCGCTCTATGGCCTCATCATCATCTACGTCGCCCAGACGATCCCGGTGGCGCTGTACATGTTGCGGAGCTATTTCCAGACGGTGCCGGCCGAACTCGAGGAGGCCGGGCTCGTTGATGGCCTCGGGCGCACCGGGGTCTTGTTCAAGATCACGATTCCGCTGGCGGCTCCAGCAATTGCCGCCGTTGCCCTGTACGTATTCATGATTGCGTGGAACGAGTTCCTGTTTGCGCTTCTCTTCCTAACCGAGAGTCGCGAGCTGTGGACGTTGCCGTTGGGAGTTCAACAGCTCGATACGACGGAGGTGCCCAAGACACTGCTGATGGCCGGGTCGGTGATCATCACTATGCCGGTTGTCCTTCTGTTCTTCCTGGCCGAACGGTTCCTCACGGAAGGGCTGACGGCCGGCGGCGTGAAGGGATAGCCCCGTGCGTGTGGGCATGATCTCAACTCGCTTCGCGGGACTCGACGGTGTCAGCATGGAGGCGGCCAAGCTGACCCCCGTCATCGAGCAAGCCGGCCATGAGATCTCCTGGCTAGCCGGCGAGTTGGGGCCGGGCTTCACGCCAGGGGTCGAGGTTCCTGCGCTCCACTTTCTCGACGAGGACAACCTCGCTCTCGAAGCTCGCGCATTCGCCTCGGCCAACGCCGATCCGACCGTCGCCGGCGAGGTCCGGTGGCGGGCTTCGAGCCTCAAGCCGGCCATCCGATCGTTCCTCGAGCAAATCGATGTCGCATACGCTCACAACGTCCTGTCCATCCCGATGCAGCTGCCATTCGCTATGGCGCTCACCGAGGCACTTGAAGAGACCGGAGTGCGCGCCGTCGGGCATCACCATGATTTCGGCTGGGAGAAGCCACGGTTCGCTCACTGCACGGTTCCGCAGATACTCTCCAACTACTTCCCGCCGGCCCTCGAGCGTATGAGACACGGCGTGATCAACTCGCTGGCACAACGGGCCCTTGCTGAACGGACCGGAATCGAGGCCACGGTGTTGCCGAACATCCTCGACTTTGAACGCGGCCCGAGTCGCTCTGTTGATGGACGTGAGTACCGACGGGCAGCAAGCATCGAAGAAGGCACCATCGTGCTGCTGCAGCCGACACGCATCCTCGAGCGCAAGGGGATCGAATCAACCTTGCGGCTCGCGGCCGGGCTCGGTTCGCGCGCCGTCGTCGCCTTCAGCCATGCCGCGGACCGCGACGTGGGCTACTGGCAGCGGCTGCAGCAGCTGGCGAAGGAGCTGGACGTGCGGATGGTCTACCGCCCAGCGGCATCCGAGAGTGCTGATGAGTCGCCCTGGCTGGGCGACGCCTTCGCCGCGGCAGATCTGGTGTGTTTCCCGAGCATCCAGGAGGGGTTCGGCAACGCATTGGTGGAGGCGCTTTTCTTCAAGCGGCCCATATTCGTCAACCGCTACGAGGTCTACATGGCGGACATTGCCCCCATGGGCGTCCAAGCCGTCGAGATGGACGGCGAGGTAACCACCGATGTCGTCAACGAGGTCCGCGCCCTACTGGACTCCCCAGACGCCGCGGCCGCCATGGTCGAGGCCAACTACGAGGTCGGACTCGAACACATGTCCCACCAAGTCATGCGAGACCGTCTACTTCCCTTGCTCGAAGGTCGCGACTAGTCGTTCGTTGCACGTAGGCGTCACCTAACCCGGGGCCCTCGTTGATAGGGACATGGGCGGACGTTGCAACCATCAGAGGCCGTTGGCTCGCGGTTCGCTCGCCGCCTCAGCCCCGAAGAGGGCATCACCGATGAGGATGACAGCCAGGGCAACAAGGACAACGATCACCGGAATGGTGAATTGGTCACCCGCGAGCATTGATGCCAACGTTGTTGGCCACCGCAATCGCTGTCCCTCTCCAGCTAAGGTCGTCGGAGCGTGAGGAGGAACCCGGTTGGAGTGCGCTGCATGTGGGGCTCGGCTCGAGTCCGGAGACGCTTTTTGCAGCAAGTGTGGGGAAAAGGCTTCCGCCGCATCCGCAAATCACCCCGCACCGCCGCAGTTCTCCCCCCCGCCGGTGGCGCCGCCGCCCTCTCGACCACCGTCTCAGACTCGACAGCGGCAGTCGCCAGCGGCTCCAGAATCGGGTCCACCACCCCGGCCGGCGGTCTCGCCACAAACGCCAGTGCAGCCGCCTTCTGTCCACCAGCCATCCCCTGTGGCGAGGGCGCCGGATTTGGGAGCGACCTCGGGCACCAAGCTAGATCTGGGCCTCACCATCGGGGCCGCCGGAATCGCGGCCAGCGCAGTGCTGCAATGGGTCTTTGAGGTCAACTCCTTCGATTTGCCGATCAGTTTTCTCTGGGGTGCGGGTGGAGACGATTTCCCGCTGTCACTGGGCTTGGCACTGTTGGCGATGGCCGGTGCTGTCCTTGCCGCGGCGCGGCAGCCGCGGCGGCCAGGCTGGGCTGCCCTGCCAGGAGTCGGGGTCCTCCTTGCGGTCGCCCTAACCGGCAATCAGCTCTGGGATAGATACGGCGAACTGGAATTCGGCAGCGTCGGAATCGGACTGTGGTTGGGAGCCGCTGCTGGAGCCTTCACCATCATCGCCGCCCTCCGCCCACGCTCCGGGTGAGGGATTGACACCCTCCCCACCCCGGTGGCAGTCCTCTCGCGTTCTTGCGGACATGCGGGCAACCCACGCTTGGAGGCCGCAAACCAGTGCGGCACAATGGCCGGCATGTTCGGCCATCCTGATGAACTACCGCCATCATTGTCCGTCGACGCCCCTGACCAAGTGCCTTGGTCAAACCTGCTCCACGCTTACGGCGCGGCAGAAGACGTCCCCGACCAGATTCGAGCGCTCACAGGATCGACCGAGGAACGGGAGAAGACGGGCTGGGAGCTGTATGGCAACGTGTTCCACCAGGGCACGCGCTACCAAGCGACACCGTACGTAGTTCCATTCTTGGTCGGGCTGCTGGACAGGCCCAGCCTGCGAGCCGAACTGCTGCCGCTTCTGTTGGCAATGGCAATCGGCTATGAGGAGGCGTACTTTCCGAACGGGTTCAATCTCGAGGAAGCCGGGACCGCGCAGGCCTCCGTCGAGTCCGATGGGAACGAATGGGGCTTCGACGCTCTGTACAGCAATCTTCAGGTGGCGAAGGCCTGGGAGCGCTACACGGATCTGCTCGACGATGGGCGTCGATGCCGCCCACCTGCTCGCATATCTTCCGAGTGCGGCCGAGCACACCCTTTAGCGAATCGTGGCGAGGCTGCCAGCCGCCGACGACGGCCAGTGGCCCAGTCTTGCCCTTGCCGCCGCCGTGCTTGGGCGGCAGAACCAGGACCATCCGGAGCTGGTCGGTCTGTTGGACCGCGAGGAACCACTTTCGTGTCGTCTCGCCGCGCTCTGTGGTCGCAGCCTCCTCGGCGATTCAGATGTCATCGGCTTCTTGATTGAACTGCTGACTGATGATCTCCCTCCTATTGGACGCTGGATGGAGGGGGCCACTCAGGCGATAGTCACTTCGGCAATCGCGGTCCACACTGGATGGCTCGATCTGGCCACGGTCGACGCCTTCCGAACCCCGCTCCATGCTGTTAGTTGGTATCAAGCGGCATGGCTGGCCGAGTGGCTTCTCTACGCCGCATTGGGCTCGAACATCGCACCTGACTCCAGCCGAGACCTATCCGCCGAGCAGCGGGCCGTGCTGCAGTTGCTGCTTGATCACGGGGCCTGGCATGTCAACGGAGGCATCAACTCCAATTGGTCGGGATCACTCCGCAACGCTCTCCTACCGTCCGACCGTGAATCGATGGAGCAGTACCTCTCCGGAGCTTCATTCATGGACTGCATCGCTCCCGGGTTGCGTGATCATCTGGCCGACCTACGCCGGGGCAGCGGCTGACGAGGCCTACGCCGGTTGCACTCAGCCCTCCGGCATGCGCGACCACTCCACGTCGCTGAGTTTGGCCAAGGCAAGCAGGAGAGCTTGGGTGCCGTTGCGGCCTCCGCCCTGAGCCTGCAATGCGACATAGAGCTGGTGGGCCAAGGCGAGGCCGGGCACCGACAGCCGCATCGCCTTCGACTCGTCGAGGGCTATGCCCATATCTTTAACGAAATGGTCAACAAAGAAACCGGGCTCGAAGTCGCCCGACAGCATGCGAGGTCCATAATTGGCCAGCGACCATGAGCCGGCGGCGCCACCGCCCACCGCTGCCAGTGTTTTGTCGAGGTCCAGACCGGCCTCTTGGGCGTACAGCAGCGCCTCGCTGACACCGATCATGCCGGTCGCAATGAGAATCTGATTCACCATCTTGGTGTGCTGGCCGGCGCCGGGGCCGCCGCAGTGCACCATGTTCTTGCCCATGATCTCGAAGAGCGGCATCACTCGGGCCACGTCAGCTTCCTCGCCGCCGATCATGATCGACAGCGCTGCGTTGCGAGCACCCACGTCACCACCGGACACCGGAGCGTCGACGGCTCCGACGCACTTGGCCTTGGCCGCTTCGGCGATCTCGACCGCCAGCGAAGGCTCCGACGTTGTCATATCAACAACAATCGATCCTTCAGCGGCGCCGGCAAGAGCACCCGAGTCACCGAGGAACACATCACGTACGTCCGCCGGGAACCCGACGATGGCGAAAGTGACATCCGATGCGGCGGCCACCTCGGCCGGCGTGTCCGCCCACGTGGCCCCGGCAGCTTCGAGCTCGGCAGCCCGATCTCGTGATCTGGTGTTGACGGTGAGCGAGAACCCGGCCGCCATGAGATGGCCCGCCATCGAGGCTCCCATAACCCCGGTACCGATCCATCCCAGTTGAGTCTCCGCTGGGCTCACCGTCATTCGCCGCCCTGCCTGGCTCCCAGCTCCCGATCAAGCATGAGCAGCACCTGGGCATCGTCGCCGGCCCGGCGCAGGTCCTCCACCACCTGATCGACCGACGATTCCTCTTCCACCTGCTCGTTGATGAACCATGTGATCAGGGGAATCGCCTCGTACTCACCTTCGGTGTTGGCGATTGTGTAGAGGCCGTTGATGGCGACAGTCACACCTTTCTCCTGTGCGAGCGCCGCCTCGAAGACCTCCAGAGCTGAACCAAACTTGGTTTGTGGCGCCTCGATCGATCCCAACGCGACGTCTTCACCACGATCCACCACGAAGTCGAAGAACCTCAATGCGTGGTCGCGTTCCTCTAGAGACTGCAGCTGCATCCAGGTCGCCATACCGGGAAGATTCTGCGACTCGAACCAGGCCGCCATGGCGAGGTACGAATGAGATGCCGACAGCTCCATCGTTATCTGCTCATTCAGCGCGCCGAGCATCTTCTCGCCGAGGGCCATGACGTCTCCTTCGTTGATGTGGACGGCTCAGTCTATGGCTCTGCAGGGCTGCTCGGCTCAGGGCAGGTACTGCTCCTCGATGCGGATGACTGTGTCGCCGTCGAGCTGGATCCAATAGGGGAGATAACCGGCTCCGTACCAGTGCCAGTCATGGCCGCCCAGATTGGCGCAGTCCTCAGGCCATCCGGCAGCGTCGCACCGATCGACCTCCTCGAGGAGCTCCATCCACAGGGCGGGTTCCGTTGCGACTGCCTCGATATTGTCGCGATAGCCCTGGAGAAGTACCTGAACGTCGCTTGCCAATGTGAACGTCCGCAGTCGCGGGTTCTCATTGACGATGTAGTAGTCGTTCGGCACACCCTCTCCAGGCGTGATTTCGCCTGCAGCCTCGGCCGCCAGGTTGGCTTCCATCCCACCGAGGAAGAAGGCGTAGTCAATGGTGAGGTCGAACGCGGAGCCGCGAGTGGCCAGATCGGTGATGTAGCCGAAGTGGATGTCAACTGTCTCCTCCAGCAGACTCCCGTGCCAGAAGTTGGCGATGTCCCATAGTGGGAAGACAGTCTCACAAGGGATGCCGTCATGGTCGGCATCCATCCGATCCGGTCGTCCCTCGAGGAACCAATACATCACCGCGCCGAAGTACGACGACAGCTCGCTCTCCGACGCGATCAGGTCGCGACAGAATTGGCCGGCGGGGGCTGCGGCGTATGCAGCTGCAATTCCCCGGTCCTCGCGATGATTGGTGGAACCGTCCTCTCCTGTGAGGAGAATGACGATTGGGAAGGGTTCGGGCCAGTACTCGCGCTCCTCGAGCGGGATCGCTTCGCAGAGGACGACGGCTCCGAAGCCCAGGCCCACCTCGTGATCACACGCGATTTCGACGGGTCCCGCAATGCCGCGAGGTGGCTCGGGCTCGAAGTAGTCCCACCAGGTTTGATATTCAGCTTCAACCGATGCGATCACGGCGGCGACGGGAATAGTGCCTGTTCCAGAGGGAGCCGCGGTGGTTGTCGGCGTCGTGGTCGTGGTCGTGGTTGTCGTCGTCGAGGTCGTACTGGGTACAGCCGACGTCGAGACGGGGGCAACCGTGGTCGAGGACGTTGCCGGGGACTGCGTAGTCGCCACGGTTGTTGGGGCATTGGTCGAGTCCGAGCCACCGTCACCGCTGCAGCCTCCAACCAGCAGCGCCACAGCAGCCAGCCACACCACTACCTTCATCGTCGACCTCCAGTCGCCGCTGAGAAAGCCCTCTCACTGTGCGCCGCCGCCCACGGATCCGCCTAGAGCACTTCGACCCAATGTGGTCTACGGGGCGACTGTGCGATGACGAGGAGACGGGAGTCCGAGAGGACGCAACGTTCGGTCTGTCTACTACCTTCGCTTCCCCCCTCGGCTCCCAAAGCCTCGCCACTCCCCCCAGACATCGCCCGCCGAGGACGGCGTTCGACGGGGGGAGAAACACTGTTGTGTGTCTCCTCCCCCGTTGCACGTCGCCTTGGACGGGCAACATTTGGGGGAGGTGGGCCGACGAAGGAGGCTCGGAGGGGGCAGCAGAGGGCGCGATCACGCAGCTCGCGACGTCGGCGGATACCCTACCGCCGCGGGGAGCGCGGCTCACGCTCACCGACGACAGACGCAACGTTCGGTCTGTCTACTACCTTCGCTTCCCCCCTCGGCTCCCAAAGCCTCGCCACTCCCCCCAGACATCGCC
>JAAELU010000648.1 GCA_024226255.1 bacterium
CACCCTCATGTGCACCGCCGAGTACAACCCCTGCATGGTCCACGCCGGACCTTTCGCCAACATCGCCGTGGGTCAGTCCTCCATCATCGCCGACCGCGTCGGCCTGAAGCTGTTCGACTACCACGTCACGGAGAGTGGATTCGCCGCGGACATCGGATTCGAGAAGTTCTGGAACGTAAAATGCCGCTTCAGCGGTCTGAAACCCCATGTTTCGGTTCTCACCTCCACCATCCGCGCCCTCAAAATGCACGGCGGCGGACCCAAGGTCGTGCCGGGCATCGCCATGGCGGAAGAGTACACCAAGGAGAACCTGGAGCTGGTGGAGAAGGGCTGCGAGAACATGGTCCATCACATCAACACCATCCGCAAGGCCGGCATCAACCCGGTTGTCTGCATCAACCGTTTCTACACGGATACGGACGCGGAGTGCGCCGTGGTTCGCAAGGCTGCCGAGGCTGCCGGCGCCCGTTGCGCCGAGTCCAAGCACTGGGAGCTGGGCGGCGACGGAGCCCTGGAGTTCGCGGACGCCGTCATCGACGCCTGCAACGAGGAGAACGAGTTCAAGTTCCTCTATCCCATCGAGACGAAGCTGCGGGATCGCGTCGACATGATCGCCAAGGAAGTCTACGGCGCGGACGGCGTGAGCTGGACCCCGGAGGCCGAGGCCAAGGCCAAGATGCTGGAGAACGATCCCAAGTACGCGGACTTCGCCACCATGATGGTCAAATCTCACCTGAGCCTCAGCCACGATCCGGTCAAAAAGGGCGTGCCCAAGG
>JAAELU010000649.1 GCA_024226255.1 bacterium
CGATGGCGATCTCGCTGGTAGGCGCGTCGATCATCTGGCGGTTCATGTATCTGGCCCGCGACACCAGCAAGTCGCAAACCGGCGTGCTGAATGCACTCTGGGTCGGCCTGGGAAGGCTGAGCACCGGGAGTGGGATTCCGACCCTCATCGGATCGCTGCTGCTGTGGCTGATCTTCTTGGCCACACTCGCGTCCATCGCCCGAGCGGTGGTGTCTCGACAATACGACAGCCTCCCACTACGGATCATCGCCGCGATTGTCATGGGTTGGCTGTCGCTGCGCTTCGTCGGGATCATCGGCGACGGCATCGGCGGCTTCAAGCGAGGGTCCGACGGCGAAATCGGCCCCGACACCGTGTTCTTCGTACAAAACCAGCCGTTCAACAACATCTGGCTCATGGTCATCCTCATCTGGATCCAGACGGGCTTCGCCATGGTGATCCTCTCGGCGGCAATCAAGGCCGTACCCACAGAACTGCTCGAAGCGGCTCGGGTGGACGGCGCCACAGAGTCCCAAGTGTTCTGGCGGGTCACCATTCCCCAGATCAGCACCACCATCGGCGTGGTTGTGACCACCCTCATCGTGCTGGTCATGAAGGTCTACGACATCGTCAAGGTCGTGACCAACGGCAACTTCGGTTCCCAGGTCCTTGCCAACGACATGTTCCAGAACGCCTTCCTGTTCTCCAACACCGGAAAGGGTGCCGCTCTGGCAGTCATCCTCTTCGTGTCGGTACTACCCGTGATGATCATCAACATCCGTCGTATGCAGAGGGAGGCCTGAGATGGCAACCACCATCGCCAGTCAGGACGACCGCACGGGCATCGACGGCTTCATCTACGCCTTCTTGAAGAAGATCCCCACGAGCATCTTGTGGCTCATCGTGATGGTCTGGAGCCTTCCCACCGTGGGCATCTTCGTGAACTCGTTCCGGTCACGCGACAACCAGCGTGGCGAAGGCTGGTGGCAGGTCTGGAACGACGATGGCGGCCTCACCTTCGCCAACTACGACGCGGTCTTCGATGCCAAGTCCACCAACAGCATCTCCGACTCGCTTCTCAACTCGTTCGCCATCGCCATCCCTGCCACCGTGATCCCGATTGCCATCGCCGCATTCGCGGCATACGCATTCGCATGGATCGACTTCAAGGGCCGCAAGTGGCTCTTCATCGCCACCGTGTCGCTGCTGGCGATTCCGCTGCAGGTTGCGCTGATCCCGCTGCTGAAGCTCTACATAGGCGGCGCCCACCTCACCATCCCGCTGCTCGACAAGACCATCACTCTCATCCCGGATCTCGATCTGGTGAACACCACGACGGCGGTGTGGCTCACCCACGCCGGGTTCGCCCTGCCCTTCGCCATCTTCTTGCTCCACAACTACATCTCGGGGCTTCCCCGTGATGTGTTCGAAGCAGCTCGCATCGACGGAGCCGACCACTTCACCATCTTCTGGCGGCTGGTGCTGCCCCTGTCGGTGCCGGTGCTCGCCGCGTTCGGCATCTTCCAGTTCCTGTGGACCTGGAAC
>JAAELU010000650.1 GCA_024226255.1 bacterium
CATTGGTGATCGTGCCGTTCGTGATCGTGCCAATGCCCGCGGCGGCAAGCACAACGTCGCCCTGGATCGGCAAATCTGACTCGTCCCCGTTTGTGACCGTTGGCCCCGCAATGTCAATGGCGGCGGCGAACCGATCACCGGTCACGATCGTGTCGACCACATCGATTCGGTTGGGGGTCACCGCGAGGCTGTCACCGTTGTCGTAGCCGACCTCTGCTGAACCAAGGTTGCCGAGCGCTCTGCGTAGGGCGTCATGCGCTCTGGCGTCCGACTCTCGGACGGGTGTTTCCCACACGCTTGGGTCGGTGGCTCCGGCTACCTGCTCGGGCGCGTCGCCGCGTAGCTGCTTACGACGGCTCCAAAAGTCCTGTTGGACGATGACCGCCAGCAAGCGACCGTCCGGATGGAATGTATAGAGCGAAACCCCGTGCCATGCCGCTCGCCTGCCGTGGTGTGGCGAACTCGCGGTCTCTGTGAAGGCCATGGCCAGTCGCTCGGGTCCGACGACGAACTCGTTGACGACGAGCCGCAAGTCGGTGAAGTGATCTAGGGCACCTTCGACCATTGCCAGATACGCCTCGAGGTTGAGGGTCGTGCCACCCATCGTGAAGCGGTATTCAGGGTGCATGATCTCGCGGGCAACGAAGATGTTGTGCCCGTTGGTGTACTCCTCAACGTAGCGATGCATAACGGCGATTCGAGGGTCGGTCATCACCCCAACTTACTCGTGAGTAACCTGGCGTTCATGCAGACGCTCCAGCCGACGAAGTTCATTGACGCCGACCACCCGGCGATCCGCCAATTTGTCGACGAGACGGTGGCGGGAGTTATCGATGCGCGGGTACAGGCGACGCGGCTCTATTACCGGGTGCGAGACGAGATTCGTTACGAGCCATACCGCATCTCATTCGATCCCGAAGCGATGCGGGCATCCGCCACACTCAAGCGTGGGGACGGCTTCTGTGTAGCCAAGTCGGTCCTGCTCGCCGCGGCGGCTCGAGCAGCCGGAATTCCTGCCCGGCTTGGCTTCGCCGACGTCCGCAATCACCTGGCTACCGACAAGTTGCTCGACGCACTGGGCACCGACATCTTTGCCTGGCACGGATACACGGATCTGTATCTCGACGGCCAGTGGGTCAAGGCGACCCCCGCCTTCAACCTGAGCCTCTGTGAGAAGTTTGGGGTCAAGCCGTTGGAGTTCGATGGGACGGCCGACTCGATCTTTCATCCATACGACATTCATGGAAATCGGCACATGGAGTACGTCAAAGACCACGGCACCTACGACGACTTGCCGCTCGAGCTGCTGGTCAGCGAGTACCAAGCGTTCTACCCGAAATGGACGGCATCGCTCGAGGGCGACTTCGGAGAAGATGCCGCATCCGAACGATCGCAATCGGACTCTGCATGAAGCAGGCGCTGGTCGTCGGCGGATCCGGCCCTTCCGGTCCTTACCTATTGAGCGGGCTGCAGGAGCGTGGTTACGACGTAACGATGTTTCACACCGGCCGCCACGAACCCGACGGCTTGCCGGAGGTTCGTCATGTCCACGGCGATCCGTATCAGCCGGACTCGATTGCTGAGACTCTGGGCGATGCCGAGTACGACGTGGCAGTCGCAACCTACGGCAGGGTGCGCCATATCGCAGCCCACATGGCGGGCAAGACAGGGCAGTTCATTTCCGTCAGCGGCACCCCCATTTACAAAGGCTTCATTACGCCCTCCGTTCTGGAACCCGCCGATCTACCGATCGGCGTCAACGAGGGCTTCGAGCTGGTGCCACCTGATGGGATTCCGGGAGAGACGTACGGCTCGGCCGCGATCCGGCGGACCGAGGATGCCGTGTTCGGCTTGGGTGCCGATGGAGCCTTTGCGGCGACGACCTTCCGGTACCCGTCGATCTACGGCCCGCGCAATCCCCACTCGTGGGAGTGGTCTGCGGTGCGTCGGGTACTCGACGGCCGCGAGTTCATGGTGCTTCCCGACGGCGGGCTGCCGGTGCACTCGCGCCTGTCGGCCTGGAACGCAGCGCATTCGGTGCTGCTCGCAATCGATCACAGTGAGGCCGCGGCCGGCGAAGCCTTCAACTGTGCAGATGACGATCAGTTCTCCCTGGCGCAGTGGTGTGCCATGGCGGCGACTGCAGCGGGCGGAGAACTCGATGTGGTCAGCGTCCCCGGCGACATCCCGTCACCGGGTTGGGCCACTATGGTCTTCCACTATTCGTCGAGCCGGCACGTGGTGATCGACACGTCGAAGATCCGCCGCCTCCTCCACTACACCGATGCCAAGCCGGCGCGCCAGGGTTTAGTAGAGACTGTCGAGTGGCAGATTGCTCATCAGGATCAACCCGAGTGGTGGTCGGTCCTCGACCCCTTCGACTACGAAGCCGAAGACGCCTTCGTCACCGCCTGGCGCACCGCCACCGAAGCCCTCGAACCCCACACCACGCGCTGGCAAGACCTCTCGATGCCCCTACCCCAAACCGCCAGCGGCTCGAGTTAGCCCACCGATAGTCCGCCCAGCACGATGGGAGCCCGAGAATTGGCGAGGCGCTGCGCTAGACGGCTGCGGGATAAAACGTCTCGACCTCAGTGAGCTTCGACTTGAGACCAGAGCGCCGGTTCATGTCGTCGAACGCTCGTTGCAGCGCTTCTCGGTCGGTGACATCCCACGCGCACCACACAATCTTCTGCTCGGGTGCGATCCACGCCCCTGCCAGGCGAGCGATCCCCTCAGCGTCAACGAACGGCAAAGTCCAGTGCGCCCTTGATCAACACGTCGGTGGGCTTGTCAGCCGACATCAACGGCAGCCAGATCTGGCTTGCCGCCGTCGGCCGCCGCTGCCTCTGGGATGCGTTTCTTGAGGCCACGGAACATGCCGTCCTGCATGATGAAGTGAGCAGGCTCCATGAAACCGTAGAAAACCAGTTTGCCGACTAGGGAGGACGATCTCACCTGAAGCCGCGCAATCAACCGGGTCGAGGTTGCGTCGATCGGATCGAGGATGAACGACCATGCGCCGCTCGGTGGGGCATCTGTGCCCTCAGGCCCATGGATGGCGAAGACAAGGGCTCGATATGGTTCGATTGTGGCCACCTTCGTCTCAGGAAACAGATCTTTGAGACGCGGGTGGCTCATCCACATCGTGTCGCCGATCTCGAGGTTCTGCCACAGCGCCTTGATCTCGTCCGCGTTGTGCAAGTCCATCCCAAGTGCCGCCTCGATCCGGTTGTAGGAATAGAAAGCCGCTCGCTCCCAGCCCACCTGGACGAGCCACGGCCAAACCTCTTCGGGAGTCGCCTCAATCGTGGTGGCCATCGTCGATCGGAACGGATTCAGCGGGGTTATCTCGTCTCCGGGAAGAGGACGCATCGACTCTTCGTACGTGGCGCCTCGGCGAAGGATCCGAGGTCGAATCAGGAAGTGATAGGCGGCGGCCGCGGCCGCGACCGCTCCCATGGCCTTCATTAATACGCGATTCATCATCCTCGCTCCCTCCACTTTGCGGGCTGGCCCCGGCTCTGTGGTCAAAGGTGCAATGCACCCGGTGCGGCGAGATCTCACCTCACGCAAATCCAACATAGGTTGCGAAGACTGTGGACGCCAGAGGCAAAAGACCGCGTGTCGACCCTGGTAGTCGTCGAGCTGGGCCTCGCCATCCGATTCGTTATCTGAGCGAGACGTGTCTGCTTGGCCCGGACTCTCGGCGAGCATGCTCGTGGCTGTTGGTAGGACAGCCACGACCGACACGGACGTTACGTCAAGAGTGAGGGCCCGCACTCTTGATGGCCCCTTCCCCTTGCTTCTGACTTCCGACTTCGTGGAGCCGCGCAGCAGCCCCGAAGGAAGGGACCGCCAGGTCCGTTCGGTCTACACAAGGTGGTTACTTCGGCCATGCGAGCAACCCTCGCACGATTCCCCCTTTCGTTCTGACATCTGACTTCTGATTCCTCTCTAGACCCGCCCGATCACCTCATCGCCCCACCGGGCGATTGCCTTGAGGGTCTGTTCGTGGCTCGGGCCGCCGGGGTGGCGCATGCGGAGGGCGATGTGCTCGGCTCCCGTTGTCTCCACCCAATCGGTGACCGTGGCGCGGATGTCATCGCCGGAGCCGTAGAGGAAGCGGCCTGGCGCGAGACGGTCGAGGGTGAAGTCGGCGCGGTCGGCGACTTCGTCCACCCAGGGCTCGAACACCTTGCGGTAGACGCCGACGTTGTAATAGAGCCGATGGATCGCCAACGCATGGGGCGCCCACACTTGCTCACATTCCTCCCGGGACTCTCCGATCCACGCCTCGCGGAACATCGCAACCCTGCCAACCCGACCCGCCGCTGTCGCAGCAGCTCGGTAGCGATCGCCGAGGATCTTGATCGTGTCGATGTCTCGCTGCGGGTCGCTGATCCACACGTCGGCGCTGCGGCCGGCACGCTGCAGGCCAACTCGGGCGTGGGCTCCCATCCAGATCTCGGGGCCGCCGGGAGTCAGCGGAGTTGGGGTTACATGGCCCTTGAGATTGAAGTGGTCGCCCTCCACGGAGAACGGCTCACCGGAGAAACAGCCGGCGATCACTTCAAGCATCTCGTCGACGATGGCGCCGCGTGCTTCACGATCGGTGCCGTAGAGGTCGAAGTCGGGCACCTGGTGGCCTATGCCCAGACCGAGGACGGCCCGGCCACCTGAGATGTGGTCGAGCATGATGAGGTCTTCAGCCAACCGGACTGGGTGGTGTAGCGGGGCGGCGAGCACCGCAGAACCGAATCGAATCGTGTTGGTTGCCTGCAATAGGGCGGACCCGAGCAGATAAGGCGACACCAGGGCGCCACCGTGAGCTTGGTGGAACTCCGGCAGGAACACGTGGCTGAAGCCGGCCGCTTCGGCCGCTTGGGTTTCCTCGACGAGCTCGCTCCACAGCGCGGAGAGGTCGATGCCGATCGACTGAATAGGCAGCACGAGGCCAAACGAAGTCGTCATCGCTCCTCCCCAAACCGAGCAGTCCGGAGCCGGGCGAGCTCATCGTCAAGTGCCGCCAGCATGGCGGCCCGGGTCGCCTCATCGTCGGCGCCACCAGCGATTTCGGCTGCCAGCTCCGCCATGGCGTCGTGGTCGATGTCCGCCCGCCAAACCACTCTGCTGGCGAGGTTGCCGAGGATTTCGATGGCGGCAGTGACCTGGGCTCGGGCATATGGATCGCTCAATCCGGGAAGGACGTCGGCTCGCAGCGAGCGGGCCATCGCCTGGAAGAGGCGGTCCGGTGAGTTCTGCATCAGCGCCACCCCAGCTCTCGTGACAGTTGTTTCAAGACGTACAGATACTGGTGGCCCATAGCTCCGAGGCGGAGATCGGGTGCTCCATCCTCGAACACGCGGGCGGCTCGGATCTGGGGAACCACCGCCCGGAGATGGCCGTACATCAGCCAGAAGTGATAGACCTCCGGATCAATGGTGTGGCCGGATGCCTTGGCGTACCGATCGAGGTAGTCGTCGACCTCCAGGAGTTGCGACGCCAGTTGCGTCCGCCCTCTGAACAGTGGCATCGCTCCCCAGGCCACGTCGAAGATCGGGTCGCCGATATGCGCCAGCTCCCAGTCGAACACGGCAACGATCCGCGAGCCGTTCACCATGAAGTTGCCGATCCGATAATCGCCGTGCACCAGGCCGAGGCGGCCCGACGTGGCGATATTGTTGCGCAGCCATCCGATGAGCCACCGAGTCAACGGAACCTCGACGAGGAACGATTCCTCGTACACGGACTCCCAATGTGCGATGCGAGTCAGCGCCGCCTCGTCGGTGGTAGCGGGAGCGCTCAACCCGGTAGCGGCCGGATCAATGTTGTGGATTGCGGCCAAGACCTCAATGAAGTGATGGCCCATCGCGGCTCGGGTCGCCTCGTCCGGAAAGATCTCCGGGTCATCGCCGGCCCACTGCACGGGGACGGCCCCCTCAACCCGGTCCATGACAAAGAACGGCATGCCAAGAACGTCGGGCGACATTTCGAGCCAGCGCAACCCCGGCATGGGAACGTCAGAGTGATCAACGACAGCTCGATGCAGCCGGTATTGCCCCTCAATGTCATACGGCTCAAGCAACCCCGACTCCGGCTCCCTTCGCACCGCAAACCCATGCTCAACGCCATCGGCGACAACCGTCATCGTGTACGTCTGCCAAGACCACCCCTCGGCATGCCGCTTGAGATCAGCAATCGAAACATCGCCACCCAACTTGGCGCCGAACCAGGGCGTCAGCGCCCCCCGAACCTCATCCAGCCCAGTCACGCCCCGCTCCAGGGGCTCGCGCCGACTCGGGCTGGCAACTGGTAACTGATAACTGGTAACTCCTCAGATCGACTCCGGTCTTTCTGGCATCTGACATCCGACATCTGACATCGGTCCTCCTCACACCCCATCCCGCCGATGCCGTCCGACCGCATCGGCCACTCCCGGCCCTTGCAGCATCTTGCCAACCTCGAGCACGCCGCTGCCCTTGCGCCCATCGGCGTGGGTGTAGCGGCAGAAGATCTGACAGTCCTGATAGACCATTGAACGGTCCTCCGAGCGGGCATTGAGGTAGAGCTTGGCCAGGGCATCGCCGATGTGAGCGGTCACAGTGTGCTTGTCACCGTCGGCGGTGGTGATGGTGTAGGTGACGTCACGGTCGAACGGTGGGAACTCCTCGTTCTCGGCGAGCCAGTAGGCCTCGGAGCTGTCGACGTGGGCCGTCGCCGAGTTGCCGGCGGGAGTCGAGACAAAGCCGCCGTGTTTGAGATCGGGGTAGGACGTCTCGAGCATCGAGGAACCCTGGACGTACAGGTCGTCGAAGCTGGCACACACCCAGTGGTGGTGACGGAACATGAAGTCGTCGCGCCAGCCCCAAGAGTGGTCCCGATTGCCGAATCCGGAGATCTCGACGACCTCGCCGGCGAGTGGTCCTTCCTTGATCGTCAGCGTCCCGGTCATCGCCAGCGCTTGCTCGTAGTGGTTGAACGGGAAGACGCTGAGGCCGATGGGACCAACCGTCGATTCGCCTGGAGGCTTGGGACCGTCGGAGAAGTCCCACGGCTCAAAACGACCCCGATAGTGGAGGTCGGCATGAATGTCAGGCCCGTCGTAGACGACGTGGAAGTGTTTCGTTGGATCGACGACCGTGAAGGTGAGTCGTTCA
The DNA here is from genome assembly GCA_024226255.1 of bacterium. GTDB lineage: Bacteria > Actinomycetota > Acidimicrobiia > Spongiisociales > UBA5794 > JAHEJX01. The sequence continues at coordinate 7,161 of JAAELU010000650.1, forward strand.
TCACGGACCGGGACGAAGTTCTCCAGATCGTGTGGCACGGGAGATCGGCCGACGTAGCGGAACTTCTCTCCCCGCACATTGAACTTGGCCGTGAAGATGCCCTCACCAAGCGACGGCCGCAGCGAGAAGTGGATCAGCGACGAGACGTCGTTGTCTAGGTCGAGAGAAGGGAAGACCCAGTTCTCCTTCCACGTCATAAACGCCTGGAACGGAACCGGATGCGGAAAGTCGTCCTGAGGAGAAATCATGAGGCGGCTTTGCCGATGTGAGATGTCGGGAACGGACCTGGCGGTCCGTTCCTTGGGAGCTGCTGCGCAGCTCCATGATGTGAGATGTGGGGAAACCCTGGGCGGATCGGGAACTGGGGACCTGTCATTACGCCTCTTCCAACTGGTAACTGGTAACTGACAACTGGTAACTCCTACAACTGTGCGCTCAATCCACCATCAATCGTGACCACTGAACCCGTGACGTGCCGATTCTCGGGTGATCCGAGATCGACGATTGCGCGGGCGATGGTCTCGGGGTCGATTGCCTGGCGGGTCGGTGTCTTCCTGGTGATCCATTCGATGGTGCGGGCGTCTTCCCTAGCGTCGTAGAAGTCGGTGGCCACGTAGCCGGGTTCGACGACATTTGCACGAATGCCGTGGCGGGCCCACTCAACGGCGGCTGATTTGGTGAGAGAGGTCAGCCCTGCCTTGGCCGCGGCATAGGGACCTCCCTGATTGACCCCATAGTTGGCCGCCACCGAGCCGACATTGACAACGGCGCCGCCGACAGCAGCAAGAGCCGGTTGGAGTACCCGCATCAAGGTGGCGGGTGAGCGCAAGAGAGTGTCGAACGCGGCTTGCCATTCCTCCGGCCCCTGATCCACCAGCGGTGCCACGGTCATTGGACTCCCCGCCACATTCGCCAACAAATCCAAGGATCCCCCACACCACGAGAGACATTCCTGCGCGACCTTCTCAGTCGCCTCCGACTCACTCAAATCGACTGTCAACACATGAACCTCAGCGGCACCAGCCTCCCGGCAGGTCTTGGCCACAGCAGCGAGATCCCCCTCCGACCTCGCCAACAGCGCCAATGTCCAGCCGCCCTCGGCCAAAATCAGAGCCGTGGCGCGCCCAATACCCCGCGACGCCCCAGTAACAACCGCCCGCCGACTCACCTCAGCCAAACCTCACTTCGGTCTTTGTCTGTCTCCGACTGGTAACTGGTAACTGGTAACTGGTAACTGGTAACTCGATCTGACATCTGACATCTGACTTCTGACTTCTGACTTCTGGTTTCTCTTCTTCCCCACATCCCACATCTCACATCCCACATCGGCCGCAGGCCTACGCAAACTCCCGCAGCCGGCTCGCCGTCGGATCCACTTCCACACGCAAGATCCGCAGCTCATCCGCGGTGGGCAGGTCGGTGGTTGGAATCTCACCGTCTGGCACAAGCACTTCGAAGCCGGTCGCTTCCTGCACCATCTCGACGGTGACGCCGGGATGCAACGACTTGAAGCGCATCCGCTTCGATTCGGGCTCGAAATCCATGACGCACAGGCTGGTAATCGCCAGTTGGGGGCCACCTGGGAGTCCGAGCAGAGCCCTGTGGTCGCCGCCGTTGCCCCAGCCCATACCGGAGCGGAAGTCGAGCTTGTCGACAAAGGTGCGCGGATTGTGGGTGGTGCTCCAGATGTAGATCCGGGGGGTCATCGTGGACAGGTCGGCCATGCCGCCACCACCGGGCAGGCGAACCTTGGGCTCGTCGAAGCTGCCGATGACCGTGTTGTTGACATTGCCGTAGCGGTCGATCTGAGCACCGCGGAAGGCGAAGGTGTTGTAGATCGCACCCTGGGCATACGTCCAGAAATCAAAGGGAGAGTTGGAGAGCATGGTCGAGCCCTCCCAGATGGAGTCCGACAACGTGGACTCACCAAGCGCCGGTGGGTCGGCGTCGATGCCGATCGAACTGGCGGCCCAGACGAGGTCGGGAGCGTGTGTCTTGCGCGCCAGGAGATAACCACACACCGGGATGTAGGACACCGCGCCGTTGAAGGCTCGGGTGTCGTTGGACATCGCTCTGGAGAATGTCACGACCATCAGCTCGTCGAGGGTGCAGTCGGCGCCGGGGATGGGGACGCTCATGAGGTCCTCCGGCGAATCTCGATGATCTTGCCGGCTCCGCCGTTGGCGTCGATGAACTCGGCGTGAGTGGCCGGACCTGCCACCCGGTTCTTGAAGAAGAGCTCGAACTCCTCGCGGCCGGACCCTGCAGCCGCCACATACTCCTCGTAGAACGATTTGTCGTGGGTGTATTCGGGAAAGCTCGACGTTGGGTAGGCGCCCCACGGGGCCGGGACGACCGCGTCGACCATAAAACGGGGGTAGGTGGTGCGGTGTGGTTCCGCCGTGAACGAACGATGGGGCACTATGCGTTCCGTGGTCACAATGGTGGTCGTCGCCGCGTTCACGACCTCGGAGTCCATCCAGATGAGTTTGGGGTTCACCCGAGCGTTGCCGTGCTCGTCCGCCTCATGGACATGGACCACAGCGATGTCGACCGGCAACGGCAGCGCCGCTACGTATTGCTCTCCTGTATCCGGATCAGAGTCGACACGGAGGCGCCCCTTGTTGATTCCCAGCACATCGGTGCCGAGCCCGGCCTTGGTGGGCATGAACGGCAGGTTGCGCGCCGCCGCTTGCAGGCGACTGATCAGGATATGTTCGCTCGACTCTTCGAACTCGATCGTGCCCGCCTGGACTGCGCGACGGAAATTGGGGGCAAGCCCGAGGCCTTCGAAGCTCACCAGTCCCGCAATGACCCGACGGACACAGCCCGCGGCCACCAGCCAGTCGATGGCCATTCCATTGACGATTGCGAGCAGTTCTAGGTCCCGTTTCTCCTGACGTATGACCTCGCGGACAAACGCCATGGGAGTGGCGTTCATTGACAGCCCTCCGATGGCGATCGTTGCGCCGTCGGGGACCATGGCCACCGCGTCTTCCAGGTTGCGTACCTTGGTCACGGTTCTCCTCCGCTGATTATCACCGTCTACGATGCGAA
>JAAELU010000651.1 GCA_024226255.1 bacterium
GACCTCGAGGTCCGGCGTCACCTATCTGCAGAGTCGCTGCGAGAGGTTGCCAGTACCGCCGATGCGGTCGGCGTCGATCTATGTGTCGAGGTTCTCAATCGCTTTGAGACCTTCATGTTCAACACCGTCGATGAGGCTCACGGTTTCCTCGATCGCGTTGATCATCCATCGGTGAAGATCGAACTAGATACCTTCCACATGAGCATGGAAGAAGCCGACCTTGCGGCTGCGGTGCGCAGTGCGGGCGCACGCCTTGGTCACTTCCAGGTTGCGGCGAACAACCGCGCCATGCCAGGGAAGGGGCACGTCGATTGGGCCGCGTTGGGGGCGGCGCTCGATGACGTTGCCTACGCACGCCCGGTTGTTGTCGAGACCTTCCCGAACCCCAATGTTGAAACCGGTCGCTCGACCCACGCTTTCCGACCGCTGGTCGACGACCTGATGGGAGAAGCTCGTGAGGCCGCACACTTCATCCGAACACACCTTGGCGGCGCCCCAGCCGCGGAGCGGGAGAGGCAGGAGTAGCGATGCGGGTTGCCAAGTTGATCAACGAGCCGGGCGCAATTGTCGCGGAGATGCTCGAGGGCTATGCGGCCGCTTTTCCTGAGATCATCAGAATCGACAACGGTCTCGTGGTGCGCGCAAAGCCCAAGGAATCAGGCAAAGTTGGCTTGGTCATCGGCAACGGATCCGGGCATGAGCCGGCGATGATCGGTCTGGTTGGCCCCGGTCTGTTTGATGTCAACGTTCCCGGGCCAGTCTTCACGGCACCGGGCCCATCCAAGCTCACCGACGGAATCAAGGCTGCCGAGAACGGTGGCGGCGTACTTGTTTGTGTCTCCAATCACTCGGGTGATGTCCTCAATGCAGAGCTGGCGCTCGAAGATCTCGAGGACGAGGGATTCACCGATGTGGAGTCGGTAATTCTGTATGACGACATCGATTCCGCTCCGCGCGGCAGCGAACCGGACCGTCGTGGATCGGCCGGGCTGTTCTTTGTGTGGAAGATCATTGGGGCCTACGCCGAAACCGGAGCGACTCTCTCCGAGTGCCGGCAGATGGCGGAGCGGGTGCGTGACAACACGCGCACGCTTTCCGCCACCCTTGGCAACTGCTCCCATCCCGTCTCGGGCGAGAGCATTGGCGACCTAGCGGATGGGCAGATCGCCATCGGGGTCGGGGTCCACGGCGAGACCGGCGGTGGCGCTATGCCTGTAACCAGCGCCGACAGCGTGGTCGACATGATGCTGCCTCGGCTGATCGAGGATCTCCCCTTCACCGCCGGCGATGAAGTGTGTGTCCTCGTCAACAACTCGGGATCCATGACGCTCATGGAGCTCTCGATTGTCTACCGCCGGATCTCTCAGGTTCTCGATGCGGGCGGCATCGCCGTCCAC
>JAAELU010000652.1 GCA_024226255.1 bacterium
GGTCGCCCGGCTCGATGCCAATGGCGGCCAGGAAGCCGCCGAACCGCTCAGCCCGCTCAACCAGCCCCACCCAAGAGACGTCGCCGCGCTTCGACGAGACCGCAGTGCCGTCACCGAACCTGTCGGCCCGATCCAACAGCAACGACGAAACGATCCACTCGCCGTCGTACACCCGAGTGCTCTCGCCAGCCATGGTCCCTCCGTGAGTTATTGACCCCAGGGTAAGTAACGCGACCGGTGGGAGTCAACTGGCGGGGCCAGTTACCAGTTATCAGTTACCAGTTACCCGGGTCGGTGGATGGGCGTCGGCGCGGACAGAATGCCCTCCGCGTTCGTGCTGGTAACTGGCAACTGGTAACTCATAACTCACTGACTTCTCTTCCAAGAAACTTCCCAACCGCTTCCAGGAACACCTCTGGCTGGTCGCGTTGGACGGCGTGGCCGGCGTTGGGGACGAAGAGGGCTGAGCCGTTGGGGACTCCCGCAGCCAAACGGCGGGCCTGGTCGGGGTGGGTGATCACGTCGTCGGCGCCATGGATCGCCAGAACCGGCGCAGTGATCCGCTGCAGGTAATCATCGGTGAAGGCGACATTGTCCGCCCAATCGGTGGCAAGCTTCTCTCGCAGCCACTTCCAGTGCTCTCCCCCCGTATCGCTACCGGGATGCTCCAGTTCTCGAAGCTCTCGGGGCCAGGGTCCGGTGAGAATCTCATCGACTCGCTCCGGATAACTCTCAACCGAGGCTCCGACCGTGACCAGCGAGGTAACTCGCCACGGTTGGGTAGCCGCCAGCTGAATGCCGGCGTTGGCCCCCATCGAGAAACCGATCAGCGCGAAGACCGGAAAGCCAATCCGGCTCATCACGGTGGCGACGTCCAGGCCGTAGCGCCCGGTACCGATCTGCCCATCACCAATCGGCGAATCGCCGTGGGCCCGCATGTCCATCGCGACGACGGTGTGGTTGAGCGAGAACGGCTCGAGCACGAACTCCCAGTCATAATCCGAGGTGCCGGTTCCTCCATGAACCAGCGCCAGAGGCGGGCCGGAACCGTGGACCGTTGTGGCCACCGCGGAGCCAGGAACCGGGATGAGACGATACGGTGCCATGAACCCCTCGAAGCTTGTTGACCAAACGTTTGGTAGATTCGCATCGTAGACGGTGATAA
>JAAELU010000653.1 GCA_024226255.1 bacterium
GAGGGCGGTATCACCCCGTCGAAGGTGAGGCAGCCCACCAGATCCGGAATCGCCGAAACTGCGACCGAGTCAACAATGAGCAGCGGTTCCGGCTGGAATGTGCGCAAGGTGAGCGCGCCGGTGTAGGAATCCCGGACTATTGCGGTGGCCCGAACGTTGTCGCCTGCAAATGCCAGAGACGTCACCAAGCCTGCGCTGTCGGTTGCGCTCAAGACCATGGAACCGGGCTCCGCCGCAACCAACGATGACTCAGGCACCGCCCCGATGAACACCGATCGTTCCACCTCGGGCCGGTCAAAGATGCGGTTGATGACTATCAGTTCGCCGCCACCAAAATCGAGCTCGACCGCAACGGTGTGGGCGGGAACGATGCCAAACACCTTGACGATGGGATCTCCGTTGCCGGCAGCAAAGCCAACTGCAACGCTGGGCAGGTTGCCGTCGTCCGGCCCGAGTTGGATCAGCACATCGTGGTCTCGGGTCGAAGGGGCAATCAGCTGATAGCCACTGCCCGGCTTGATCCCTCTCGCTACTCCCAGCCCGATCCCATCCTCCATCAGCAAGATCATTCCGTTCTCCGCGGTAGCCGCAATCCACCGGGAAGAAAGCAGATCGGCACCAGAGAGTCCGTCGCCATCAAGGATCGGCGCCCGGCTCGTGGTAACACCCGGAGCAGTCGTAGGCGGCTCCGAGGCCACAGTGGTGCCCGGGCGTTCGTCGATCGGGTTTGTCCCCACCGGCACCAACACCTCACCGGGAGGTTTGGTCAAGACCAGGGTGCTGGCCCCGACCGCCACCAAGACAACGGCTGCGGCGGCCACAAAGACCACAACCCGTAGTGAGCGGGCGCCGCCGGCGACTGCTTCTATCGACGCGCCGCGGCGACGCGCCGTTGCGTGGCGGGCTTCACTGGCGGCTTGCCGGAGTTGTTTCTCAAGGTTCATGGATGGCCTCCTCGACCGCCAGGCGCCGGTTCAGGGTCTTGCGGGCCCGCCGCAGATGGGTGCGTACCGTCTCCACAGAAAGATCGAGGATCGACGCGATCTGGTCGAGGGGAAGGTCCTCCAGATAGAAGAGCGCGACTGTTTGGGCCTGCCGTCTGGGTAGCCGGCGTACCGCCCGCCACACGTGTTCGGACTCCGGACTCATGTCCGGCAGGGGATCGGGAGCACGTATCAGCCGCGGGAGTGCTTTGGCCTCAACGACCCGCCTCCGGATCACCGAGACCGCTCGGTTGGCGACGACCCGGCGCACCCAGGCGCCGGGATCGTCGTAGAGCCCGATTTCGTCCCAGCGGCGGTATGCGGCCAGGAATGCTTCTTGGGCCAGGTCCTCGGCACCGTGACGGCTGCCGGACAGTACGAGGGCGAGGGCGGCGACGGACTCGAATTCGGTGTCGTAGAACGCGTCGAAGCTGCCAAGGCACTGCATCTTTGACAGGCCAGGCGGTCGCTCGATCTCGCCGCTTCCGATGAAGCTACGGGCATCTCTCATGCTGGTTACTCGCCCGAGGAGACGTTTGAGGGTGACACAGATTGTGCCGGATTCTGCCGGTAATCAGCAATCAGTCGACGATTGTCTCGGCGCCCTCGAAGTGCCAGCGGTCGCGTGAGGCGCGGGCCGCCTCGACGTCCACCCGGCTGAGCAGGACCATCCCGATGGCGAATAGCGCAACTATCGACAGGATTGCCGGACGGCCCGAGCCGGTGATGGCGCTGACCACCGCAAAGAGAAGCGGGCCCCAGATGGCCGAGAACTTGGAGAACACCGAGAAGAACCCGTAGAACTCGGCGGATGCCTCTTCCGGGATCATCGAGCCATACAGGCTTCGTGACAAGGCTTGAACGCCGCCGAGCACGAAACCGATCACCACAGCGAGCAGGTAGAGGAGCGTTGCAGTTCCCTTGGTGGCTTCCGGAACCGTTTCCGCCGGCAACAGATAGCCGCCGATCGATATCCCAACCCAGATCGCAAGGGAAATCATGATGGCTCGTTTGGCGCCGACCTTGTCGGCGAGGCGACCGAAGAACAACGCTCCGAAGAAGGCCACGAACTGCACGATGAGGAAGGTGACGATGATGACCTCGGTCTCGAGGTTCAGGGTGTCCTCGGCATACGCGCCCGACACGCTGATGATCGTCTGGGTTCCGTCGTTGTAGAACATGTAGGCAATTACGAACAGCAGGATGTGCTTGAACTGGAGCAGCTTCTTGCCGGTTCCGATGGTGCGACCGAATCCGATGGACGCATATGCCCGCCACTTGGGGAGGTGAGACAGCTCGTCCGGAATCGGATCCGCCTCACCAACCTCTGGCAATCGAGCGAGCGAGAAGAACGAAAAGACGATCCACCACACGCCGGCGCCGGCAATCGAGATTCGCGCCGCCCCGGTTTCGGTGAGGCCGGTCACACTGTCGTCGCCGCTGAGGATTATGAGAACAAACGCGAGCAGCACGTACAGGCCACCGCCGATGTACCCGTACGCAAATCCCTTCGACGACACTGCATCGATGGTGTCGTCCGTGGTGATGTTGGGAAGGAAGCCGTCGTAGAAGACATTGGCGGCAACAAAGCCGACCTGACTGAAGAGAAACAGGATCAGGAAGGCCGGTACGGCGCCATCGGGGGCAAAGGGCACAACGATCGTGAAGAACGCCCCAACCATTGCGAAGAACCAGAGGAACCGCCGCTTGGCCGAGGTGTAGTCGGCGACGGCGCCGAGTATCGGCATCCCGAGAAAAAGAACCAGCGCACCGATCGACACGACCGCGGCCCACAGAGTCTCTCCCGACATTCCCCAGTAGCGCGAAACAAGCTCGCCTGTGGACTCGTCGACCACCTCGGGGACGATTGTGCCGGTGAAGAAGGCCGCCACGATGGCGCCCGATGTGGTGATGTAGGCCGAGTTTGCCCAGTCATACATCGCCCAGCCAAAGATCGTTCGCCGGTCGTTCTTGATGGAGGTCGTCATGCCATTCCCGAGTTGCTCAGCCAGAGAGAGTACGAATGGCAGGCAGGCGTGCGCAACAAGAACACTTGCCGATCGAGAACGTTGGGCGTCAGGGCTGACCGCCCGTGGACTTCA
>JAAELU010000654.1 GCA_024226255.1 bacterium
CGCGAGGCTCGCGAAACCCGAAGCAGCAACCACAAGCGACGCGGAACCTACTCGATCACGTGTCAGGAACTCGCGCACCCCACCTCCCTTGCGTGCCCTGCAATCGAAGTCACGCTACCCCTTACCTTGTTTGTAGGTCCTGAGGGAGACTTGGGGCTGACCGCTCGACTCGGCGGGTAGGGCTTCGTGCCCCTGTCACTTTGATGGCCTGGGGGGTGTTGCCGCCCGTCGTGTTCGGGTGTGGTTGACCTCTGACAGGAACCTGCACTTCGGGGCTGATTCGTAAGGTGGTTGATGGCGATCACGCCTCTCGTGCGGTCTCAACATTTGAGCGACAAGCGAGGAGCACGACATGCAAGACCCACCCGACATCGAGGTGTTCGTCGGGACTGACATGGCCAAAGAGGACCACTACGCCCAGGCGATCACCGCGGTCGGCGTTGAGGTCTTCGACCGTCGGGTTCTGAACGACCAGGCGAGCATCGAACAACTCATCGACGACGCCGCCGAGCACGGCAACGTAGCGTTGGTAATCGACATGACAGCGTCCTCGGCGCAGCTGTTGTTGAGCGTCGCAGCGCAACGCAACGTGCCGGTCGCGTATGTCACCGGTCTAGCGATGCGCCGAGCCGCTGACCTCTACGCCGGCGCAGCGAAGACCGATCCACGCGACGCGTGGATTCTGGCGGACTACGCCCGACGCAACACCGACCGCCTCACGTGGGTTGAGGTCACCGACAACCTCCTTGTCCGCCTCCGAGTGTTGAACGGCCGCGATGTCGATCTTGCGGCCGACGCCAACCGCACAGGGAATCGCTGCCGAGACGCTCTCGTCGCTGTTTCCCCAGCACTGGAGAGGGTTCTGGGTCCGCGCCTGGACAAACCCGGTGTCCGCGACCTCCTCGCGAAGTGGGCGACACCAACGGACCTGACTGGCGCCGGGCGGACCCGCATCCGGAACGCGATCAAGAAGCGATCACCACGTCTCGCTGACAAAGTCACCACCGAGATCCTCGATGCGCTCGCCGCTCAAAGCGTCACCCTGCCCGGCGAAGCGACCTGGGCCGAAGTGATCACCGATCTCGCCGCCGACCTCGACAGGTTGCACACCCAACGGGCGGCGCTCGCCTCCACGATCGAGGAGGCGTTCCTTGAACACCCTCTCGGAAAGGTCCTGGTGACCCTGTGCGGGTTCGGCCCCAGGACCGGAGCCAGGACCCTCGCCGAGATCGGAGACCCGCACCGGTTCGCGAACGGCGGCCGACTCGCCGCGTACGCCGGGCTCGCACCCGTCGATCGGCGCTCGGGACGCACGATCAACTCGAGCAGCCAATCACGGCGCGGGAATCACCGGCTCAAAAACGCGATGTTCATCGCAGCGTTCGTCGCAACCCAGCACGACCCCGAAGCCCGCGCGTACTACCAACGAAAACGCGACGAAGGAAAGAAGCACAACGCGGCCGTCATCTGCGTCGCCCGACGACGCTGCGACCTCATCCTCGCCATGCTCAAAAACGAGACGACCTACCGGCAACCCATCGCCAAGAACCTTCAAATTGCCGCTTGACAACAAGACAGGAACACCCCCCCAGAGCCTGGACGTCCAGCGCTATCCGCTGATCAGCAAGGAGAGCAGGGCCTGCGGGTCAGGACAGTTCGAAAGAGCCACAAACGCCCCATGCCGACCAACCGCCCTCAAAACGTCAACTGACCAGGGGTGGAAGGCCCCTGGTCAGTGCGTGGCGGAAGTCATGCGATGTCTTTCGAACTCCCCGCGTACGTGAGATCCTAGTGCGCGATTCAATGTCGGGTTAACCAGTCTACTGCGAGAGCGTCTCCCACTCGAACCGTACGAGTGTCATTGAGTCGCCAGACTCAGTCGACACCAGGTCAACCCTCCCGTCGTCATGCACTGACACGGTGAGCCGTTCGGCCATGAACGCGTTGACGATCGCCTCCTCGGCCGTGATCACCTCGCCACAATCGGCGGCCTCCCTGCTCACGCGCTGGTCGATGATTGCTGGTTGTTCGTTCGCACGGACGCTGTGGGCTTTGTTGCAGCCAAGTCCCCACTGCATCGAAAGACCGGAACGCATCTCGACTCTCAGTTCGCGTCCTCCCTCGGGTGACCACAGGGTGCCGTCCACGACAGCCTCACCGAGGACGTACTTGTGACCCCATGCCGTAGCAGCGGCGTCGCCGAGTGTCGACGTTGGTGAGGGCGCCTGGCTTGCGGTGCTCGCACTCGGATCGTCACCGTTCGACGTGCAGCCAGCGACGAGCACCACAAGTGCAACTAAGACACTGTTCACGAACATGGTCCCCATTCTTGGTTTCGACGGGAGATCACCCGCACATTGGTCTCGGACCCGTTCTTGAAGTAGTCAACGACCCAAGTCCATTCGGCCTCGCGGTCCGAGGCGTTATGGACACGGTTCGCCCAGTATGAGAGTCCTCCCGGATCGGCTGCTCGACCGAAGGCGGTCCAGTACAGGCGGCGAACTCGTCGCTGAGCCGCAGACAACGAGGTCAACGGCACACCATCGCGCAGTTCAGGCGATTTCATGAAGAACTCGATCTGAAACTTCGCATTCGAGCTACAGGAACCAGACGAGTACTGGCCAACCCACCCGTTGATCTCGCCCACATTCGCGCGCCGCTGGAGCGCGGTCTGGTAGAGCCCAGCAATGAAGCTCTCGCGAAGTGTGGTGGTGAAGTTGCCGGTGCGCACACTCCACCCTCCGTAGTGCAACGCAATCCGGTCAGCCCGAGGAAAGAATCCCCACCGCGAGCCGAAGGTAGCGAGCGGCGGATCGCCTATGTTTGCGACAGTCGCGACAGCTCTGCTGGAGTTGTTCCTCTCTGTGACTGAGCCGCCCGAGTCGCCATTGGTGGGGCCAATTTGGTTTCCGTTGTGGGCGAAGTCGATCTCGAGCCACCCGAACGTGTCGGCGTTACTGAAGGCGGCATCGGTAATGATGCCGCACCTCTGCTCAAGCCTCCTCCGTGCGGAAACACAGACCTCAAGGCCTTGTGGCGGGCTGATGCTCAGTCCCGTGACAGGGCGGTTCCCATAGTTTTGGTCCCGGAAGTAGGTCGGTACGAGTGAGTCGCTGTCAGCGTTCTCCGTCGCCCAAATGTCATGAAAGCCGTCATCTCGGGGGGGCCGAGCCGAAGTGTACGTCGGTGCGTGTGATTGGTTACCGGAAGTGACGGTGTCCGGACCGATCAATCCGAACTCGGCTTCGGCCTGCATATCCGCGCAATGGCCAGCAGTTGAGATTGCCCGATTGTTGCCATTACGAAGCACGAAACCCGACGAGCACGCGTCTGCCGAGTAGTCGCGCATACCACCCTGAACATTTGGGCAACGATTCCGGCTGAGACAATATGCCTCGACCACAGGCCGGTGATCGACAACGCTCAGCTCCACAGGAACACCACCAGTGCGGTCCGCTCGGCTGGGGGCTTGGCTCGCGGAACGTCGTGCCTCAGCGACAACCACCGCCCCGTCAAGGGCAGCCTGCCTCGCTGTATCGACGCCATCGGAGGACGACAACTCGACTCGGACACCGAAAGCACCGACCCGAATCGCGTCGATCACAGTCGCTGGCCCAAACGCTCGATCAGGAAGCTCCTGGAACGCTTCGACAAGCGGGTTCACATCACTGCGACTGAACGTTGTCGCGTGAATCTTGACACCATCGCCCACAACCCCTGACCAGTCATCGCGCATCCAGACCTCCAGCGAAAGGGCCTGCTCATCGATCCGTGCCGTCAGGTAAGCATCATTCTCAGCAAGTTCTGCGTGCTCCTCCAACAGCCGCTCGCGATCGTCCTGCCACCGCTCATACTCTGCGACCTCACCTTCAAGCAACGGCATGTCGAACCTCGCCTCACGCGCCAGAACACCAACAGCGTCCTCAAGACTCAAACCCTCGCTGCGCAGCGACGGAAGACCGTGCTCAGCACGGCGCTCCGACCATGCCTTCCACGGAATATCCGCTACAAGTTCCTCGAAAACCTCTTCCTCAGACTGGAAAATGTCATCCGGGACCTCCGGCTATCGAGGCTCCACCTCATTCGCGGCGCTCGGTATGGCCAGCACAGCCGCTCCAACCAAACACGCGATTACCACTCCACCAAACCGCAAGACCCTCACCGCTATCTCCCTCCGTAGACGTCTATACGAATGAACATACACAATCGGAAACATCAATGCGGTTCACCCTTCTGGGAACACCAACCCAATCCCAGATGGCATCGGGACGTCAGCCGCGCATCGCAATCGGCTTGTTCGCAACTCGGTAATGACTTCGAACCCAGGCACCCTTCCCGATCAATCAGCATCGCGGAAAGCATCCGTCGCACATCTCAGAGATGTGCTTGAAGCCGTCATCACCGTCGATCACGTCCCGACGTGTCTTGCGGACCGCCTCGCGCTAGATGTAGGAGCCACAGACGTTGTGGACGCGTGCTCAGGACTGGTTCCGGACTCAAGTGGCATGGTCGCCGCCGGTCGGTCGGGCCCGCGACAGCACTCTCGATCGTGCAGTCTTGAACGAGGCCGGACCCGAGTTCGCTCCGACCCTCTCAGCCAGCTCAGCACCGGGTCAGGCAACCACGACCGTGAGCCCGGCGACGGTAGCGTCGCCAACCGGGCCGAACGGGTTCGAAAGAGCCACATATGCCCCACCGCGATCAAACAGCTCGAAAACGTCAACTGACCAGGGGTCGAAGACCCCTGATCAGTGCGTGGCGGAAGTCATGCGATGCCTTTCGAACCCGGAGACGATCTGAGGCCCATTGTTGAGGTCGTCATCGGACTGACCTGCCAATCAAAAG
>JAAELU010000655.1 GCA_024226255.1 bacterium
ACGGACCGCCAGATCCGTACCCGAAGGAACGGACCGCCAGATCCGTACCCGAAGGAACGGACCGCCAGATCCGTACCCGAAGGAACGGACCGCCAGATCCGTACCCGAAGGAACGGACCGCCAGGTCCGTTCCCGCTATCCGGCCTGGGCCCGCCGCCAATGCAGATACGACTCGATGAAGCCACCGATGTCTCCGTCGAGGACTCCCTGGACGTTGCCCACCTCGGCGTCGGTACGCAGATCCTTGATCATCTGATACGGCTGAAGAACGTACGAGCGGATCTGCCTCCCCCACGCAGCTTCGTTCTGCTCGCCCCGGATCGCGTCGATTTCCTTCAGCTGCTCTTGGCGATAGTGCTCTGCAAGGCGCGAGGCGAGGATTTGCAGGGCGCGGTTCTTGTTCTGCAACTGCGACCGCTCGTTCTGGCACGCCACGACAATCCCAGTGGGAAGATGGGTCAGCCGAACAGCCGAGTCAGATGTATTGACATGCTGGCCACCGGCTCCCTGGGAGCGATAGGTGTCCACCCGCAGATCATCCGGATCGATTTCGACGTCGGCGGTTTCCACCTCGGGGATGACATCGACACCGGCAAATGAGGTATGTCGGCGTGACGCCGAGTCGAATGGACTGATCCGGACCAGACGATGCACCCCACGCTCGCTTTCAAAATTGGCGTATGCGTAGTCACCGTTGATGGTCAAGGTGGCCGATTTGATGCCGGCCTCATCTCCCTCCGAGATGTCATCAATGATGTAGGAATAGCCTTCCCGCTCGAGATACCTCGTGTACATCCGCAGCATCATCTCGGCCCAGTCCTGGGCGTCGACACCGCCGGCGCCGGCGTGAATGCTCAGAATCGCCGGGTTGTCGTCATATTCGCCGAAGTAGAGGGTCTCTCGTTCGAGAATCGCCATCTCGGAATCGAAACTCTGCAGATCGGCGACGACCTCGGCCACGGTCTCGGAGTCAGACTCCTCGGCTGCAAGGTCGAGCAGCATCACGGCGTCGTCAAGGCGCTCGTCTAGGCCGTGGACCCGATTCACAGTGCCCTCAAAACGGGCCAATTTGCGATTCACCTCACGAGCCCGATTGGGATCGTTCCACAGTTCGGGATCGGTGGCCTGCTTCTTGAGTTCCTCTAGTTCCGCTTCTTTGCCTGCAACGTCAAAGGAACCTCCGGGCGTCGTCGAGGCGCGAGCGCAGCTCTGCCACCAGGGCTCTTGGGTCGATGTCGGAGGTGTCCATAGCGAACGTGATGCTACCCGCCCCGGAGGGGGTATCAGCGCCTGAACTCCTCGCCGATCGTTCGAATCTGATCAACAAAGCGAGCCAGCCGCTTCGGCACCGACTCCGCGACCTTCACCAAGTGAGGATGAGCCACCGCATCGGCGACTCGGGCAACGCCCCGGCGCAGCTTCTGGCCCCACATGCGGAAGCCGAGCCAGACGCCGCCTCCGGCCACAGCTGCCACCCCGATGCCGGCGGCAACGTTCTCGGCGCCAAACCCGCCGGGATCGATGCCTGCTGAGATTCCCATGGCCGCTGCGCCGAGTACTCCGCTGCCGATCAACAGCCCGATTGCAAGTTGGCGCAAGTTCGAGGTGTCGGCTTCGACGCTCACTACCTGATTGCCGACGGTGAGCGGCTTGATTGTGTCAGTGACGGCCCGAACGCTCCGCAACGAGCCGTCGCCTTGTGTCATGTTGAAGGCAGTCCTGATCGCGGTCAGTGGGCTGCCGTCACGAGTCCATGTCGCCCCTTCGACGTTGCTCGAGTGTTTCCGCAACCCCTCTTGACTGCCAAGCCAGTAGTCGAGAACGGCCCGCACCCTGTCTGGCGAAGCAGCCACAGTTCGGCTCTCGGCGATTTTGTTGGGCATGAGATTCCGCGAGAGCCAGCCGGGATCCTCCTCGTCGATCCGCGCCAGCTCCTCGACCATTGCCCGTCGGAGGTGGCTCCGGTCGATACCGAGCTCATCGGCAATGCGGCCGAGGGCTTCGGGATCGATCGAGTCCCGAGACGGGTCCGCAGAATCCATTTGCAGCGAGATAGCGCGCTCGAGAATCTTCTCGACGTCGTCACTCGAGAGCTGCTGGAGGCGTTCGGAAACGAAGTCCGGTGCACCCTGCTCGTCCCACTCCTCAGCGGGAATCTGGCGATAAGACATATACAAAAACTACTTCGTGGGAGTTCGGGCAAGTATCAAGTATCGAGTAGCAAGTATCAAGTGACAGGCAAGGTCGTCGAATGAGCGCGCCCATCCCAAAGGTACTCAGTACTTGACACGACGGCTAGGCACTCAGGGGTTCGCTGCCGGGCTTGCCGTGGCAGTGTTTGTACTTCTTGCCGGAGCCACATGGACATGCCTCGTTGCGGCCCACCTTGCTCTTGTTGCGCACCGTCTTGGTTTTGGCCTGGTTGGGTGCATTCGTCTGGATCGACGTGGGCCGTTGCGGCGCCTCTTGTTTGACCACTTCTACGTGATAGAGATAGCGCAGCGCATCATGTTTGGTTGTGTCGACGACCTCGGAGAAAAGATCGAAGCCCTCGCGCTGATACTCGACGAGAGGATCGCGCTGGCCCATGGCCCGCAGACCGATTCCGGCACGCAAGTAGTCCATTTCCGCGAGGTGTTCCCGCCATTTGTTGTCAATGATCGAGAGAACGACGGTGCGCTCGAGCCGGCGCATCACGTCGGACGTGAGCTCCTCTTCCCTCCTGTCATACGCCTTTTCGGCGTCGTGGAGGTAGGCCTCGATGGCCTCGGAGTCTTGGAGGTCATCGGGGTTGGCGAAACTCGCCTTGTCGAGCTCAGCCGGATAGATCGTCTTGATCCGCGTGTCGAACTCGTCCCAGTCCCACTCCACCGGATCCAAGCCCTCGGTCATCAACCGAACCTCAGCGTCGATGACGTCGCCGAGCCAATCGCGAACCAGCTCGGAGGTGTCCTCGCCACGTAGGACCATGCCGCGCCACTCGTAGATGATCTTGCGTTGAGTGTCCATTACCTCGTCGTACTTCAAGACGTTCTTACGAGTCTCGAAGTTCTGGGCCTCAACTTGGTTCTGCGCACGTTCGATGGCCTTCGACACCATCTTGTGCTCGATGGGGACGTCCTCGGGAATCTTTAGCCGAGTCATGATCGAAGCAACTCGATCGTTGGCGAAGCGGCGCATTAGATCATCCTCGAGCGACAGGTAGAAGCGGGATTCGCCCGGGTCTCCTTGGCGGCCGGAGCGGCCTCTCAGCTGATTGTCGATCCGGCGTGAATCGTGACGCTCGGTGGCCAGAACATAGAGTCCGCCCAGACCGAGGATCGTGTCACGTTCACTGTCTGTCTCGGCCTGGTGCCGCTCCACAGCAGCCTCGAGCTCGGTGGCGTACTCCTCGGCTTCGGGCTCGATCCCCTTCTTCATCATCTCGGCGACGCCCAACTGTTCTGGGTTGCCGCCCAGCTGGATATCGACACCTCGACCCGCCATGTTGGTGGCCACCGTGACCGCCCCGAGCTTGCCGGCTTGGGCGATGATCGGCGCCTCCCGGGCATGCTGCTTGGCATTGAGCACTTCGTGATGAATGCCGTGCTTGCGCAGGTGGGTCGAGAGCCGCTCGGACTTCTCGATGGAAACGGTGCCGACGAGGATCGGCTGGCCGTCGTTGTTGCGATCGACGATGTCTGCGACCAGAGCATCGAACTTGGCGTCCTCGTTGACATATACGACGTCCGGCTGGTCGACTCGCCCTATCGGCCGGTTGGTCGGGATGACGACCACCTCTAGGCCATAGATCTCCTTGAACTCGCCCGCCTCGGTCTTGGCAGTACCGGTCATGCCGGCGAGCTTGTCGTACATTCGGAAATAGTTCTGCAACGTGACCGTGGCCAGGGTCTGGTTCTCTTCCTTGATCTTGACGCCCTCTTTGGCCTCGATGGCCTGATGGAGGCCCTCCGAGTACCGCCGACCGTCGAGGACTCGACCGGTGAACTCATCGACGATCTTCACCTCACCCTGTTTGACCAGGTAATCAACGTCACGCGAGTAGAGCTCTTTGGCCTTGAGCGCCACGTCGAGATGATGGATCAGGTCCACGTTTGAGAAGTCATAGAGGTTTTCGATCCCGAGGATCTGCTCCACACGATGGACGCCCTCTTCGGTGGTCATCACCTGGCGTTTCTTCTCATCGACCTCGTAGTGCTGATCGGTCCGCAGGCCGGTCGCGATGCGGGCAAAGTCGCGATACCACTTGCCGGTCTCCCCGACGCGGCCAGCGATGATGAGCGGCGTGCGCGCCTCGTCAACCAGGATCGAGTCGACTTCATCGATGATGGCAAAGGCGTGGCCCCGCTGCACTTGGCCTTCGGGCCTCATTGCCATGTTGTCGCGCAGGTAGTCGAAACCGAATTCGTTGTTGGTGCCGTATGTGATGTCCGCGCCGTAGGCGGGACGCCGCTCTTCAGGAGTCAAGTCGGCTTGGATCAGCCCGACAGAGAGACCGAGGAAACGGTGGATGCTGCCCATCCAGTCGGCGTCACGACTGGCGAGGTAGTCGTTGACGGTAACCACGTGAACGCCACCGGACAGTCCATTGAGGTACGACGGCATGGTCGATGCGAGCGTCTTGCCCTCGCCGGTGCGCATTTCGGCGATCATTCCGCGGTGCATCGCACCGCCTCCGATGATCTGGACGTCGTAGGGGCGTTGCCCGAGGGTACGCTGTGCCGCCTCGCGCACGACTGCGAAGGCTTCGTCCTCCAGGCTATCGAGGGAAGCTCCGTTTTCTATTTTCTGGCGAAAGTAGTTCGTCTTGGAACGAAGGCCATCGTCGCTGAGCGCCTCGATCTCTGGTTCCAGAGCGGCGACACGACCTGCGAGAACTTCTAGTTCCTTTAACCACTTGCCCTCGCCGGCGCGAAGGGCTTTACCGAATATCGACATCAGGCAAACATTGTAGAGAGGCTGTATTGGTAATCGATCGCATGCACGTGGACTTTCAACAGGAGTTACCAGTTGTCAGTTACCAGTTGCGAATCACCAGTCACCAGTTACCAGTTACCAGTTGCCAGTTCTGGACTCACCGCCGATAACTGGTAACTCATAACTCATAACGGTCTCACATCCCACATCTGCCCCTCAGACCGCCTGGACCGACGTCTCCACACTTTCGAGCAAAGCGGCTGGATCGATATCGGTCTGCTCGGCGAGGAGCTGTCCGGTGACCTGATGCGGCTCGAGAGCCATATGCTCCGGCTCGATGTCGCGGCCGCCTCCGTCGCGAACCAGCAAGGCTTCCAAAGGCCCTCCAGGCTCGCTCGACTTGCTGACGACCACCGCGAGGCCGCCCCCGGCGATCTCGAGGATCGATCCGGGCGGATAGATACCCATCATGTCGATGAACGTCCGCACCAAGTCCGGGTCGTAGCTCTCGCCCATTCCCCCCAACAGCGCATTGAGAGCGTGGTTGGGTGTCTCGGCTCGTCGGTACGAGCGACGAGTGGTGATCGCGTCATAAGTGTCGGTGACGGCAACAAGCCGGCTGTAAACGTGGGGCCTACGTTGGCGGGTGATCCCGGGATATCCGGCGCCGTCGAAGCGAGCATGGTGCTCGAAAGCGACCGTGGCGGAAATCTCGTGACCCGGCCCGCCCGCTGCCAGGATTGCCAGTGCCCCTTCCTGGGGATGCAGTGTGATCTCCTTCCACTGCTCCTGATCGAGGCGACCCGGATAGTTGAGGACCGAAGTCGACACGGCAGTCTTGCCGATGTCGTGCAACACGGCGCCTACACCGATCGGGATGAGGTGTTTGCGGTCGATGCCGATCATGCGGCCGACCGCAAGCGCCAGGATGCAGACATTGACCGAGTGATAGAACGTGTACTCGTCATGGCTCTTGACCGTCGACAGCAACAGACTGGCACTGGACTGGGTGACGGATTGCTCAAAGAGACCCTCGACCGCCGTAACGACGGGAGCCATTTCGAACCGGCCCTCAGTTGTCATAGTTCCCGTGACCCCGCGCAATGCGTCGAGGCTCGAGACATAGGAACGGCGCAGCTCGCTGGTCGGGGCAGCTTCAAGGTCCTCGGGAGTCAGATAACGCTCATTGAGCAGTATCGAGCCGTCTGCCGGGAAGTCGCCGGAAACGTTGGCGAGGAAGGCGGCCAAGTCGAGCAGATCCTGGTCGGTAACCGGGTGAATAGCGGTCATCGATTCCACGCCCCGCTCATCGAGCTCGCGAATGAACGAGTGATACTCGAGAGATACGTGCGGCATGATCGTCCGGTTGCGGTAGAAGGCGTTCTCGGTCGCCGAAATCACGACCTGGCCACCTTCGGGCACAAGATCGTCCGTGGCGCCGCGCAACGCCTGGAGCGCTTCCATGGTCAGCGGATGGCCGGTTGGATACAGCCCCACCTGGCGCGACAAGCGACGCAATGACTTGAGCCAGGCACCTGTGCGTCTCTCGCTCATGCGGCCACCACGTTGCGGGCAAATGCTCTCAGCTCACGATCACGTTTGCGGAAGACCAGTCGACGATTGGCCAGACCGTTGATCGCCTGGCGGGACGTCTCGGTGTCTCTGCCACCTAGGACCTCAATCATCGTCATCCGCACCTCCTGCGGGTGTTTGCCCTGATCGAGCTCACGAATCAGCGCCGCCTCAAACGCCGCCGACTCAAATGTCTTTGCCAGCGACGCCGCCGTCTCCTGAACCATCGCGTGGGGATCGGACAGCATGCGCAACACCGTGGGTGATGCTTCATCACGCTGTAGGCGGATCAAGGCTCGCAGGGCCTCTGCGCGCACACGTTGATCGTCGTGGCTGAGAAGACGTCGCACTCCGGCGACGGCGGTCTGCTTGCCTGTCCTGCCGAGCACCGTCGCCAGGTTCCTGATCAGGAACCAGCGATCATCGATCAGATATGTGTCAAGGCATTGCGGGTCCGAGCTGACGGCAGGCACCAACAGCGACGTGACGCTGCGACGGCTCTTTTGGTCGGGCGCCTCCGCCAGCATCCCCACCAAGGCGTCGGTTGCCGACGTACCGATGGTTCCCAAAAAGCGGCTGGCACCCTCGGACAGCTCCTCGCCGATCTCAGCGTCGAGCACATATTTGAGAAGGTCGGGACGACCCAGCCTGTCGAGCCCTTCACGAACCTGCGACTCTCGCTCGCCGGCAAAGGGAGGCTCCACCATGATCTTGTCCAGGAAGCTCTGGGCCCGGTCGAGGTCACCAAACCGCAGATGGCGGGTCACCCGACCGGTCCACACCCGGACAACTCTGGCGAAACGATCGTCGCGCTCTTCGCACTCGAAGAGGCCCCGCAGTACATCTCCGACTAGCCCGTCGGAGTCGAGTGGCTGCGACATCTCGCTGCGAAGGGATTCGAGCAGCTCTTCGTGCCCGGCTCGGTCGCGATCGACAGTCGAAAGTACCTCTGCGATGCGCGCCGAGACCGCCTGCTGAGTGGGGAGCATGTCCTCATCAACCATCCCAAACACGCTCGACACCTGCCGTCCGGTTTCTTCGGCGACGGTCATGGCATAGTTGCGCAAGGACTTGGCGCCGATATCAGTCAGATCCGGGAGAAAACCGCCGAGTTCGGTCTCCGTCAGCTGATCAAGAAACAGCCGGTGGTTGTCATCTGTGGCGTCCGTGAGAACTGCTTCGAGAACTCCGAGCTGCAGATCACGCGGCAGAAAGAAGAACGACTCGAGAAATGACCGGAATTCGCGCCACGGGTCGTTGTCGCCTTCGCGCAATGTTGAACCGGCAACAAACTCGACTTCAGCCAGCGGCTCGGCTTGCTCGTGGAGCCCCCAGAGGCCGGCAAAGTACCCCTCGGCACTGAACTCAGGCCCTTCTCCAGCAGTGAGAATCTCGGCAATCTCGTTAGGTTCCGCCCCACGAAATGCCGCCGCCGCCGCCGGCGACATGTGCTCGGTCAGGATTGCGGCGTGACCACCTGCGCCGTCATCGGTCAGGACCAGCAGCCCGCGCTGCATGATCTGAATTCCGGTTGCGGGCACTTCCTTCAGGATCGTACGCAGGCCACCAAGCTCCCGGACGTGGGCATCCGACAGAGCTATGGCACGGAAGAACCCCAACAGCCCCTCGAGAGTTGCCCCACCGACGAACCGGAGTTGCTCAACATCATGAAGGAACAGTTCTCGGGCCAGCCGCTCGGAGCCCTCGCGTCGCAATGGGAGCGGTTCATCACCAATCAGGAACCGACCCGGCCCAACGCCGACCATGAGAGGTGGGGTCATCGGTTCTGCCAGGGCCACAACCGCACGAGTGAAGGCGGGTTGCTGGGAGGGATCGGGATACAGCGCGAACGTGGTCCACGCAGTTCCGACAGCTTCGGCTAGAGCAAGAACTCGCTCTATGGCTGGATCGGACACGCTGTCGCGGCCCATCGTGTCAGCCGATCGAAATCAGATTCTCGCGAACGGCGTATAGAACCGCTTCGTTTCGAGAGTGGAGACCGAGTTTGTCGAGAATGTTGCGAATGTGGTTCTTGACGGTGTTCTCGGAGATGAAGAGCTCCCCGCCGATTGACTTGCTTGTCATTCCCCGTGCCACCAGCTGGAGAACTTCGAGCTCACGGCCGGTCAGCGTCGGTTTGCGAGCCGCCAGCAGCTCCTGATGACGGAGCAGCTGACGGGTCACATCAAAAAGCTTCCCGGCCATTTGGCTTGAGACGACTGCGCCACCTTTGGTGATTGCGGCAATCGAGTCCACAAGTTGTGGGAACGGCATGTCTTTGACGATATAGCCACGGGCTCCGGCCTTGATGGCCGACAAGAGATCCTCTTCAGACTCGCTGCCGGTCAGCAGGATGATCTTGGAGTTCGGCGAAACCGCAGTCAGCTTCTCGACCACCTCGAGACCGGACAGTCCCGGCATCAACACATCGAGAAGCACCAGGTCCGGAAGTAGGACCTCCGCCTTGGCAACCGCACCTTCGGCGGTCTCGGCTTCACCGATAACGTCGAAACCGGCGTCGCGCAGAGCCGAGGTAAGCCCAGCCCGGAACAGGGGCACATCGTCAACTACAAGCAATCGTGTCATTGTGGTTCTATGAGTCCTAGTGAGCCGTCGTCGCGGTGATAAAGCACGCTGTGCTTGCCATTGTCGGCGTCGAGAAAGAAGAAGAACGAGTGTCCGATCATCTCCATCTGCAAAGCCGCCTCCTCTGGCCTCATCGGCCGCATTTCAAAGCGCTTGGTTCGTACTATCTCGAACTCGTCGCTTGGGGTTTCATCGGAGGTAACTAGCTCCTCATTGAGGGGTTTGTTCGAACGTTGTCGCGACCGATGAACGAGCCGATCTTTGAGCTTGCGGAGTTGATGCTCGAACTTGTCGACAGCTCGGTCCAGGGCCGTGCGGTCATCGGGACCCTCGCCCTGGACACGCACCGTATGACCGGCGGTGTGGCTCGTGATCTCAACTCGATAGCGAGAATCGCCCTGGCGGGGATTGCGACGCTCCGTGAACTCCACGTCGGCGGAAACGCCGTCGTCGAGAATCCGTCCTGCATGACGCACTCGATCGTCTGCCAGCTCCTGAAGCTTGGAAGACACCCTCATATTGCGACCGTGCACTCGAACGTCCACTAACGACTCCTTTCGGACGCAAAAAACGCGGACCCGCAATCGGGACCCGCGACATACGCCGACTGATTACAGAGCGCCCATCAACATCGGGAAGCTCACACAACGATCTATGGTCGTCTTTCGACCGGTCTCTGCCATTCGGCCTGACCGTCACGCAACCTCCTCGAGGCGATTGGCGCCTTCGATGTCACCATCATACCTGGAGAGGTCGCTACAACCGCACTAAATCTTTGGATTCTCAGCGCGGCTGCGGCGCCCTGCAGCGTCGCTCCGGACGTAACGACATCGTCCACTAGAACCGGGTGCCCGGAGACGCCTCTGCGGATCGAAAAAGACGGTGACGTCCGTTGAGCGTGGTTGCGAGCCGCGTGGCGGGGCCACCACAGAGGGGGCCGGAGCGCTCTGACAACAGGTAGTTCCACCAGAGCTCCGATGCGACGGGCCAACTCGAGCGCTGGATCCACGCCGTAGGCGATCCGCCGCAGCTTGGCACGAGGCACGGGCACGATCGCCGTGGCCCCGGCAGGAAAGAGCGGAGCCATCACGGCTGCGAGCACATCTGCGGCACTGGTCAGTCCGTGATACTTGAGTCGATGCACCAGGAGGCGCCCAGTCGCCGAGTGGTGTAGCGCGTAGCTAGCACGGACACCTGAGAACACGCCGGAATTGCCGGGGCGCAATCGGCTTCGACATGAGAGACACAGCGGGCCACAACCCCACTCTCCGCAGGCAACACAGACCGGCACATGAACAACATATCGAGTGGTCGCAGGCAGAACTAGTCCCCTCGCTATCCCCCAAACTGGGTCTTCCCTACTACCCACCGTGGTCTATCGTGGGAGGACGGGCTCGACGAGGGAGGATCAGGTATATGACGGTGGATGTCACCGCATCGCGGGAGCGGGACCGCCGTAGGAGATTGAAGCGGGTTCTAATGATCCTGGCTCCGGTCGCCCTATGGTTATGGTGGCGCATCCTGACCGGTAATCCCGTTTCGCCGGGATGGCCGAAACTTTCACCGGATGCCGTCTTCTGGCTCCCGGGAATCGCCTTGGTGCTCATCATCGCGCTCGTCTTCATCGCTCCGATGCTTGGCTCCGGTCGATCCCCACACACGATCTATCTGCCCGAGCAGATCGACGTCGGCTTCGACAATGTCAAGGGACTCGGAGGGGTGGTTCAGGAAGTTCGCCACACACTCGACGTGTTTCTCAATCACGTTCGCTTCCGCGACGAAATGGGCGGTTCACCGCGCCGCGGGGTTCTATTCGAGGGCCCACCTGGGACCGGCAAGACCCACATTGCCAAGGCGATGGCCAAGGAGGCCGGAGTACCGTTCCTTTACGTGTCATCAACGGCGTTCCAGTCGATGTGGTACGGAGCAACCGCCCGCAAGATTCGCACCTATTTCCGCCACCTCCGCAAGGTAGCCCGCCGTGAGGGTGGAGCGATCGGCTTCATCGAGGAGATCGATGCCATCGGTATGGCACGTGGCGGGCTCGGGATGACTTCCGCTCCAGGCGACGCCGCCGCCAACCCCGCCACGGTCATCAACTCGAGTATCTCCCAGGGCACAGGCGGTGTGGTCAACGAGCTGCTCATTCAGATGCAGAGCTTCGACGAGCCGACCCGAACCGATCGGATGCGCAACGCATTAGTTCGAGGCATCAATCGGTTCCTACCGCCGAACCGACAGCTGAAGACTGCCGCATCGCCGTACGCCAACATCCTCCTGATTGGAGCAACCAACCGCGCCGACAGCCTCGATCCGGCACTGTTGCGGCCCGGCCGATTCGACCGGGTGCTTCACTTCGGCCTCCCGGGTCGCCAGGACCGTCACGAGCTGGTGGAGTACTTCCTCGGCCACAAGGCTCACGCAGACGAGCTGGACGATCAGAGCGCCATCGACGACGTCGCCGCGGCGACCATCGGATACACGCCGGCCGCATTGGAACGGCTTTTTGATGAAGCGCTGCTTCAGGCGCTCCGCGACCAGAGGCGCCACCTCACGCGCGACGACATCCGGCAGGCCCAGCTCGAAGTCGAAATTGGGCTGCCGAATCCCGTGGAGTATTCCGAAGCAGAACGGCTCACGATCGCCACCCACGAGGCTGGGCACGCCGCAATGGCCTACCTGGTGGGTAGCAGTCGCAAACTCGAATTGCTCTCGATCATCAAACGCCGCGAGTCGCTCGGTCTACTGGCGCATCGCGACTCGGAAGAGCGATTCACGCAGCGTGCCACCGAAATGAAGGCGATGGTGAAGATCTCCTTCGGAGGAATGGTCGCTGAAGAGATCTTCTTTGGTGAGTCGGGAACTGGGCCGGCGGGCGACCTTGCGGCGGCGACCAAGCTCGCTGTCGACATGGTGGGCTCGTACGGACTCGGAGACTCTCCTGTGTCATTCCGGGCCGCCAACGGAGGTGCCTTCGCAGGCGACTTTGTTGCCCAGGTCCTCGGTGATCCCAAAGCTCGCAAGGCAGTCGACCGCATCCTCGCTGACGCCAAACACGACACGACTCGGATCCTGGCCGACCATCGCTACCTCATCGAAGCGCTAAGAACGGCCCTCCTGGATCGAGAGGAACTCGACGGTGACGCCATCATCGCCGTCCTTCGCGAAGCCGAGACCCAAGCACTTGCGGGCAACCATGCGTTGGTGGACCTGCGCTCACGGGATCCCAGGATTATCGAGATGACAAAAGAGCGCGACGAGGACCCGAACCGACACTCTTGACAGAAGTCAGTAACCAGAAACCAGAAGTCAGACGTCAGCAAAACGGGGATCTTCCCGTGTGGCGCGCCTTAGCGCTGGTTCGGCGCCACCTCAATTCTTCTCAGATTTCAATCTGGGTTGTGATTTCTGACGTCTGACTTCGACCCCATGACCAGTCACATTTTAGAACCCGTTGGCCCGTCAGCCAGTGAACGCTACGTTCCCATATCCCAGCTGGCGAGGTAGTGCTCCTGCTCTTCGGTGAGGATCTCGAGGCCGCCGCCCATCACCTCGAGCTTGAGACGGGCGA
>JAAELU010000656.1 GCA_024226255.1 bacterium
CTGGGAGTGAATCGACTCGCGATCGTGGCCACCGATCCGGCGACCCACGCCGCCCCGGTTGCCGCCGAACCGGTTGGCGTCCCCGACATGGATGACATGTTCCTCCACATGCTGCAGGCCGCTCTTGCTGATCCTCTCGTCGAGGACATGTGGCGGCTGGCCACGGTCAACACACTGCTGGACAAGCCAGCAGCCGGAAAGCGGTCCATCGAATATCTGTTCGTCGGACCGCAACGGCGGGGAGAGCTGGGAGCCATCGCCGGCGAGGTCGCCGCCGAACACGGCCTGGGAGCGCTCAGGCTGCTCAGCTGGCTATTCGGCCGGCAAGGAGCCCAGGACCATGAGCTCCTCAGCTACCTGCTCTTCCACCACGAGTTCTTCAAGGAGGCCATCGAGCTCGGAGCCAACGACGCCAAGCGCGAACTGAAGAGACTCCGATCCGCACGGCGGGAGTGGCGCACCAAACCGATGCGTATCAGCTAGTAGTCGAGCCAGAACGGCCGCCGAACCCGATCGGTGAACGGAGAGACTGATCGCCAGTACTCCATGAGGGTGTCGGGCGTCGTTGGCTCGAGGTCGGCTCGCGCCAAGTCGATACCAACTGAGTCAAGAGGAACCGGGTGCGGGCTTCCTGTGGCACCATTGCCACATGTTTGATCCACCTCAATCGCAAGCTCTGGCCACAGATCGAGTTCGGCTCGACCAATTGTTTGGCAGCGGAGATCTGCTGCCGCTGTGGATCGCCGAACCGTACGTGGCGTTGGCAGATCCAATCCGCCGGGTAATCGAAACGCGGGCTAGCTCCGGTTGGTATGGATACGAGGCCAGACCCGGGACGGTAAAGGCAGCGTTTTGGGAGTGGATGGAGGCTCGGCACGGGTGGAACGACGATGGTCTCTCCACGATCGTTAGTCCCAGTGTGGGGACATCAATCGGTGTCCTGATCGACCAGCTCACCGATCCGAGCGCCGGTGTGATCATCCAGCCTCCGGTCTTCACCGACTTCAAACCCCTGATCACTGCGTCCGGTCGCACCGTGGTTCGCAATCCGCTGACTCTGGGCGACAGCGGATACCAGTTTGACCTCGAAGCGCTTGCCGCCGCGGCAGCCGAGCCGTCGACGCGCCTCATGATCCTGTGCAACCCTCACAACCCGGTCGGGAGGCTGTGGTCCAAAGAGGAACTCCGCTCCGTTGCAACCACCTGTGCCGAAGCCAATGTGACGGTCATCGCGGACGAGATCCATGCCGACCTCACACTGAAATCCAACACATTTGTCCCCTTCGCCGAAGCTGCTGCCGGCACCGGCGTAACCTGGGCAGCCACCCACGGCCCCATCAAGACGTTCGGTCTCGCCGGCGTCTGCGACACACTCTTGATCACAGACAACGAAGAGGCCGCAGGCCGCTTCAAATCCGTGAGCAATCGCTTCCATCTGACACGCAACAATGTCTTTGCGATCGCAGCATTCGAGACGGCCTATCGACAGGGTGCCGACTGGCTCGACGGCCTGCTTGGCCTGATCGAGTCCAACATCCACCGCTTGTCAGAGGGACTCCCGTCTCGGATTCGAGTCATGCCGCATCAGGCGACATACCTGGCATGGCTCGACTTCCGGGAGCTAGGGCTGGACGTTCCCGAACTGGCGAGCTGGCTGGCGGCTGCCGGACTGGCATTGAGCCCAGGTCACTGGTTCGGGAGGGAGGGCGCTGGATTCGCCCGAATGTCGATCGCCGTTGATGCGAGCGTGATCGATGAGGCCATCC
>JAAELU010000657.1 GCA_024226255.1 bacterium
AGACGAGCAGACTCAGGAGGGCGCGCATGGTCTCAAGAACCGAAAGCGGGCATGATCAATTCCCGTAGTGGGTGTGTGCCGCCACATCGAGACCGGCATCGAGCGCCTGGGCCAGATATGCGTCTGCCAGGTCGGCGGGCCAGGAACTGCCCGCTGGATACGAGGACACCAGCGCTGCTCCGGTGGCAAACGCGAGAGCTTCGAGATGAACAGCAAGGTCCGATACGCCAACGATCCTCGTGATCACCCCCGATTCGGAGGCGGCCGTTACACGTGCCATTGCCGCTGCCCAATCACCGGAGACATTGGCCACGAAGGCCCTGTCGGCGTATTCAGTCGGCCTCGGCTTGCCCCAACGGGAGCCCACCGGCTCTGGGAAGGGGACCGCCTCGCCGCGCCGTCGTGGTGTCCCTGGCTCGGTCCAGGCAGATGTCACTTCGAGGACGGCGTCTGTGATCGCTACTTCGTGTGCAGTCAGTGATGGGGCGATCCCGGTAGCGAGGTTGCACCCGGTGAGTAGCTGTAGCCCCGCTTCCTCAAAGGCATCGTGGTACTCGGCATGGGCCTGTTCGGCGTCAACCCAGACCACACAGCTCACCCCGGCGTTGAGCGCCATCTCAATGTGGTCGTCCGGGTCGGTTGCGTCGGTGAGGAGAGCGTCGTATGTAGCAAGCACCTCAACGTGCTCGAGCCCGGACTCCGGATCGGTGGGATGCTTGTCAATGAGCCCAAGTGCGGTCAACGAGCGCTCGGCCAGCAGGATTCTCCCGGCGCGCGTGCCGACCTCACCCGATTGATGGAGTGCAAGACGCATGCTCAGCGAGGCGTCCGTTGCTGCTCGGCGGGGTCCCAACTCCCCGAAGGGGCGGGTTGCTTGACGGGGCGCTTGACGTACGCACCGATGGCTGCGGCGATGATCGCAAAGGCGACAAGACGTTTCATTGCCGCAAAGAGTACCCGGTTGGAGCCGCTAGCTCACGGCCCGTTCGAAAAGCCAGCCGACCCA
>JAAELU010000658.1 GCA_024226255.1 bacterium
CGGCTCGCCGCGATCGCCGAGGCGGGTGAGCTCGCGATCCCGTTCACCTCCGGTATCCTGATCGGCATTGGCGAGACGCGCGAGGAACGGCTCGATGCGCTGTTCGCGCTCCGCGATCTGCATGCCCGCCACGGCCATATCCAGGAGATCATCGTCCAGAACTTCCGTGCCAAGCCGGATATGCGTATGTCTGGCGCGCCCGAGCCCGACCTCGACGACCTCGCTTGGACCGTCGCCGCCGCTGAGACCGGAGAACTAGCCAAGGAGTTCATCGATGCCGCCATCACCAGCCAAGCCATCACAAAGGACCAGTTGACGTTGCACGCCGATCGGGGGACGTCGATGACCTCCAAACCCGTGGCCCAACTCCTGGTCGATCTCGGAGTCGCCCGCAGTCATTCCCGGCCTCATGTCTCCAACGACAACCCCTACTCCGAAGCCCAGTTCAAAACACTCAAATACTGCCCAGCGTTCCCCGACCGGTTCGGATCGATCGCCGACGCCAGAACATTCTGCGAAGCGTTCTTCGACTACTACAACCACCAACACCGCCACTCCGGCATCGGGCTCCACACCCCAGCCTCAGTCCACTACGGGACCGCCACCGAAATCCGTGAGCAACGAGCCATCACCCTCAACACCGCCTACACCACCAACCCAGCCCGATTCAGACACCGACCCCCAACACCCCCAAAACTGCCGACCATGGCCTGGATCAACCAACCCCAACGAGACACACTCATCAAATCCGCATAACAAGTGTCTCACCCCCCTTGACAGGTTCCGATCAGGCACTACCCGATTGCTGAGAAATCCCGGGCGCGCTCTCGATGCGGCCACCGAGGGTAGCGGCCTGGCTCATCGTCGAGCCGGTAGCGCTCATCGCACCGTCCGTGGTCGCATTCATGATCGTCTCAGCCACTCGGAATCCTGCCGGAACTGCTGTGCCATGCGTGGCAGACTGTCCACGTGGCAAGGCCGAAGATGCGACTGGCGGGGCCAGTCCTTGATACCGCCGATCCCTTGGCCCTGGCCCGCTTC
This sequence comes from bacterium, assembly GCA_024226255.1. Taxonomy (GTDB): domain Bacteria; phylum Actinomycetota; class Acidimicrobiia; order Spongiisociales; family UBA5794; genus JAHEJX01. The sequence continues at coordinate 1,042 of JAAELU010000658.1, forward strand.
TACAAAGCGCTGCTCGGGTGGGAAATCGTCGAGCTCGAAGGTCCCCGGCCTGGTTACCCGAAAGACGACAGTTGGGCCAAGCTGGGCTCGCCGGATGGATCGCAGAAGATCGAAATCCAGTGGGAAAGGAACTACGTTGCGCCCACCTGGCCCCCTGTCAAAGGCGAGCAGCAAATGATGATTCACATCGACATCGGCGTCGACGACCTCGAAGCCGGGGTCGAATGGGCAATCGGTTCTGGGGCTACGGTCGCCGATCACCAGCCGCAGAAGGACGTCCGAGTGATGCTCGATCCATCAGGCCATCCCTTCTGCCTCTTCCAAGACAGGAACTGACTGCCCGGGATCGACACGATTGCTGTGATCGGCAACGCTCCTTGGCAGCCTCGCCCGTCGCAGTGCTCGGCTCTGATTAGGATCGCGGCCGACGAAGGGCTCTCGCCAGGCTCCACTGTCGGCGCGTTGTGCGTGGCACGTTTCTTCGCATCTCAGGTACGCGGGTTCGCTTGATATGTACGGCCGACCCAGATGGGGCGGCGACGGTGATCTCCGATCACCTACATATCGATGCTGCCGGTACCCGGGTGCTGCAGGCGCTGCGGTTGTGCAAGACTCTTGGCATGAGATGGAGCGATGCTGTTCGTCGTGCCGACTTCGAGGTCTACGGCATCGTGCAGCCTTCACCGGCGAGACGGTGGGCTGGCAGCTACGGGGCCGATGGCTCGTCGGCGACGACTGACCTCGGCGTGCTGCACGATATTGACGGAGCCTTTGTCGAAGTCAACACGTTGTCGAGCAGAAACCGGATACCTCCAGATCACCGCCTGCGGTTGCGCATAGGAAGGCTGCTGCCAGGTGTCGTGGAATCGACCGCGGGTTCAATCGAGCTTCCCCTCCGGCTACAGATCGAC
>JAAELU010000659.1 GCA_024226255.1 bacterium
ACCGCAGATGAAGCCTTCGCCGTTGCGGTCCTCAACTGCGGCTCGCTGACTCTGCCCTAGGAGCGTCGCACGCTTGCGGTATGGAGGCGCTTTCGGTTGCGTCGAATACAATCACCCAATGCGTCTTGTGATTTCCCCCCAAGAGTCGAACCGGCTCGATGCTGCTTCAACGGTGCCGGTGGCGGTGCTCATGGAGCGGGCCGGCCTCGGGGTAGCACTGGCAGCCGTCGACATGGGCGTCGGCTATGGGTCACGGGTGGTGGTACTGGCCGGACGGGGCAACAACGGCGGCGATGGCTATGTAGCCGCTCGCTATCTCCAGGGGCGCGGTGCGCATGTGACGGTGCACGCCCTCGGCTCCCCCGCGGATCCAGCATCGGTAGCCGGTCAGGCATGGGTGCGTGCCGTCCGTAGTGGGGTCAATGTGATCGATTTCGGTGAGCCGGAGCCAGCTGACTTGCTGATCGATGCTCTGTTCGGGGTCGGCTTTCGCGGCGAGCTTCCTGAGCAGGTGGTGCCGTGGCTGGACCACGATTCGCCTGTATTGGCGGTTGACGTCCCCAGCGGGCTCGATGCCGGCACCGGTGAGGTTGACGCTTTCTCATTTGTTGCCGATGCAACCATCACGTTCCACGCCCTCAAACCTGGTCATCTCCTCGGTGAAGGGCCCGACCGGTGCGGTGTGATTGATGTTGTCGATATCGGGCTGACCGGAGGCAGCCCCGAGTTGCGCTTGTGCGATGGCGACGATGCCCCGGTGCCCTACCGAAGCCGAACCGCCCACAAATGGTCGGTTGGCTCCGTGGCGGTGGTCGGAAGCAGCCGCGGCATGATCGGAGCCGGGGTCCTCGCCGCCCAGTCCGCGCTCAATGCCGGTGCGGGGAGTGCCGCGGTGGTATGTCCGGGCGCTGTACAGAGTCAGGTGGCAACCATGACGCCCGGTCTACTGACGAAGGGCATCGGCGACAGTGACCACTTCACAGAATCCGACGCTGCGGAAATCCTGGACTACACGGATCGATTCGATGTGGTCGTTCTCGGCCCTGGTCTCGGCGAGGACCAGGGCCTGACCAGGGATGTCGTTGCGCAGCGGCGGGGCAAGCTGCTCATTGATGCTGATGGACTCAACAACCTCGGCGGTCCTGGACTGTTGGCCGACCGTAGCGGTCCGACGATCATCACCCCACACGCTGGGGAGTTCACCAGGCTTACCGGCCAGCCCGCGTCGTATCTCACTGCGATGACAATCCCCGATGAAACGGGAGCGATCGTGCTGCTCAAGGGCAACCCAACGTTTGTCCTTGGTGCGGAGCAATGGGTCGTCACCACCGGTGGCCCGGAATTGGCGACGATAGGAACCGGTGACGTGCTTGCCGGCGTTGTTTCCGCACTGTGGGCCTGCGGTCTCGACGCCGAAACTGCTGCCCGATCCGGTGCGTTCTGGCACGGTGTTGCCGGAGCTGATCTAGCCTCGAGGCGGACCGTTACCGCGACAGAATTGATGAGCACTGTTGGAGAGTTCCTTTGAGACCATCGCACGTTGAAGTCGACCTCAACGCTATTCGTCACAACGCATCCGTGATTGCTGGTGCGATTGCTCCGGCGATGCTGTGTGCCGTGGTCAAAGCCGATGGCTACGGACACGGTGATGTTCCGTCCGCGGAAATGGCTCTCGAAGGCGGTGCGCAATGGCTGGCTGTCGCCTTGGTCGAGGAAGGAATCCGGCTCCGCGACGCCGGCATCGATGTGCCGATCCTCCTCCTGTCGGAGCCGACCAAGGAAGAGGCTCCCTTGGCGGTGAAGTGGAATCTCGTCCCGA
>JAAELU010000660.1 GCA_024226255.1 bacterium
AAGCACGACGAACGTGATGGAGTCGTCGGTCGTGGTCCATGCATTCGGCTGGAGGGTCAGCTTGGGTGGCGTTCCGGGGAAGAAGTCCTCCCCCCAGCGCAGACGCTCCAGCAGCAAGACGCGGAGAGACCCGCCGGCCAGTACCGTCGTGAGCACGCCCGCCGCCAGGCCCAACGCGCCTCGACGACTGAATGTCGCATCCTTCGACGGTTCCTGGCTCGCGGTGTCCGGGCTCACGGCATGCTTCCTCCGGCAGGGTGCCCTTGACAGCAAGTGTCAAGGGGACGGCGGCGTGTGTCGAACGATTGCGGCCCAATCACCCGGGTGAATGCCGCCCTCGAGACTGATCACAGCTCAGGAGCGAACCCCACGATCGGACGGCCCAGGTTTCAGGCAGGATTCCCAACCATCTTCGAGGGCTAGCCTGAGCCCCGTGGGCGAGACGACTTCGTTGATTCGGGTAGGTGCAGTACAGGCGGGCTCGATTGTGTTCGATACGCCATCGACCCTCGACAAGCTG
>JAAELU010000661.1 GCA_024226255.1 bacterium
CGTGTGAGTCCCGACCTGAGCACACCCTCTGGCTTGCTCGCGTAGTCGCTAACAAAGCCCCGTTCGGTGGGAAGGCGCAGGATGTCCCAGCACGATATTTGGCGTCCCCTACCGGCTCTTCGGGGGCGGTCGGTGGGGGTGGTGGGGCGGGTTATTGGGACAGTCCGGAGGCCCGCCTCACCGCCGACAGTCTCGCTGAGGCCTGGCCCGAACTCTCGGGCAGCCGGCGTTGGCGGTTATGTGTGAACGGCGGCGATGGCGGATGCGGAGCCAGCGGAGAAGGAGTTGCCTGCGAGTGAGGTCGCGCGGCTGCCAGTAGGTATCGCGTCTGATGGTCACCGGCTGCGTGGCCGGTCGGAGTATCTGGGCCTCCGGCCGTTTCGTTCCTCGCCAATCAGGCAGCCCGGGCGGTCCCCACGTCGAACTCGTAGAGTCATCGTGGTGAGGACCCGACAGTTGACCGATGCCCAGATCGGAGCGATGGCCGCGGACCTTCACAACCGCGGGACTTCCGACACGGCAATCCAGTTGCTGCGCAAAGCCGCGAGGATCGACATTCGCGACGGGTCCTACGTGACGAGCATCCCGCCCAGCCTCATTCTTCATCTCTCGCCGGCTCTTTTGGACGAGATCAGCTCCGCCCCCGTCTACGCCGCCCTGGTGGGGGCCGCCAAGAGACTTGGCCTGGGGAGCTGCGTCGTCCAGAGCGTCCTAGCGGACGAGGAGCCGGGGTGGAGGGATCGCCTCGTTGCCCTTGAGGATTGGCTAGATCCTCCCGACGGCGCCAACTGGGAAACTATCGATGGGCGACTCAACGACGTGAAGGAGCTGTTCGCCTCCGGCCGCACGCCGGATGAGTACGCCGATGTCGCTCGTCGCTGCCGGCAGCTGGTCATCGCCGCGGTGAACGCCGTGTTCGATCCCGTCATGACACCAGCGGGCGAGGACCTACCCCAGGAGTCCAACGCAAAACGTCGGTTCGAACTGATCCTCGCTTCATACGAATCCGGCTCATCCGTGGACAAGAAGGTCACCGCGATGATGAACAAGGCGTGGGCACTAGCCAGCGCCACCGTTCACAAGGACGACGCCACTCGCCGTCACGCGTTTGCGATCGCTCAAGCCACTATTGGAATCGTCCGACTGCTGGGCCTCGTCGCCGACGAATCTTCCGCTTGATCAAGCAGGTCTTCGACGCGGAGCTGTGCCGGCGATGCCGAAGCCCGTTCATCCTGTGGGGTGTGGGGGCCGAATATCCGACCGTGGGTGTTGACCAGGGGAAACGCGGCCGATGCTGATCGGCTGTGTCTCGAGTTCTCTACCGTCTCATCTCCGCCATGGCCCGCCTCGCCGTTCGCTCCGGACGCGCCAAGGACCTCGAAATCGTCGTGCTACGTCACCAACTCGCCGTCCTCCGCCGCCAGATCGACCGGCCCAAGCTCAGCAACGACGACCGCACCCCTGCTCGGCGCCATCCCAGCCGCACTCCCCCGGCCTCGCCGAACCGGCTGGATCGTCACTCCCGACACGCTGCTGCGATGGCACCGTCGCCGAGTCGCCCGCCACTGGACCCAACCCACCCGGCCACCAGGACGACCACCAACCTCTATCGAACTCCGGAAACTCGTCCTCCGCCTCGCGTCCGAGAACCCAACCTGGGGCTACCGGCGCATCCACGGCGAACTCGCAGGCCTCGGCCACCGGATCGCGTCCTCTACGGTGTGGCAGATCCTCAAAGCCAACGGCATCGACCCGGCCCCGCAACGATCGGATGTCACCTGGTCGGAGTTCCTTCACTCCCAAGCCGCAGTGGCCTGTGACTTCTTCACCGTCGACACCGCCCTGCTGCGCCGTTACTACGTTCTGTTCTTCATCCACATCCCCACCCGCCAGGTCTTCTACGCGGGCACCACCACCAACCCAACTGGAGCCTGGACGACCCAAGCCGCTCGCAACCTCTTCCTTGTTCACCACGACCAGCTCGCCGACTCACGATCGCTGGTTCGGGACCGAGGCAGCCAGTTCATCGACGCCTTCGACGAGGTCTTTCGAACCGAAGGCCTCAAGATCCTCAAGACCCTGTGGGGCTCGGAAACTCTGTCCTGGCTGGTCAGGCAGCGTTTTCGTATTCGTTGATGAGTCCGTCGCATCGGGTTGCTTTGAGCACCGTGACGCTGGCTGGCGTCGATGGTGATTGGTCGTGCGCTGCTTCGGGTGGCCGTTGTTCGAGGGAGCGGTGGGGTCGGTGACAAGACGTTCGAGCGGTTGCTGGTTCCAGATGATGGTGCGGTCGAGGAGCTCTCGTCGGATGGATCCGATCCACCGTTCAGCGAAGGTGTTGGCCACCGGCGTTCGTGCAGGGGTATGAACGATCTGAAGCCTTCGGTTCGGAAGACCTCGTCGAAGGCATC
>JAAELU010000662.1 GCA_024226255.1 bacterium
CTGAGTGGCTGTCGCCGCAGGCACCGGCCAACAGGGCCATTGCCAATGCGACGCTGAGTAGGTATCGATACTGCTTCACTTTTTGCTCCCTTATCCACATCCCGCGAACGGGACATAGCTGGGACGCGTCAAGTGGCTGTCAGGTTCCCGGCGCGGGCGGTTCGTTGTGCTCAAAACGGCCCATGTAGGGCGCCGGCACTAAGTGGACAGTCGAACGCGCGATGAGCTGGGGTCGTAGCGAGCTACTCGCCGCAGCCGATGCCGCCCTGGAGGTACGTGATCTTGTCGCCGATGTCATCGCCGGACAGGCTGCCGGTGATGCCTGAGGTGTTGCCGTTCACGTAGAAGTGCCAGAAACCGAACGGCTCGATGAAATCAACATTGAGATCTGTGTAGAGCAATTCGAGCTGACCTCGGGTGTCTCCGAAGCGCAGCCCGGCCGGCGTCGACAGCTTCTTGTCTGCGTACCCGGGGCCGTTCAGCACGTCCCAGAAGAAGAACGTTCCTTCAGTGAGGCCGGTGCGTGTGTAGAACGTCCGCAGGTTGCCCCAGCGCACCATCCGGACCTGTTCGTTGGGACAGGTGCCGTAGATGCTGAAGCTGTCGATCCATCCGGAGTCCTCATCGGGGTCCCCTTCGGTCATCGGGTCACCGAACAGAGCAAACTCGACGAGAGCTGTATCGGTAGGCGTGCCGAAGTCGATAGGGCCGATTCCGGTCGCCTTGAGCCGCCAATGACCAAACGGGCCTTCGCACGAACTCTTCGACTCGGCGCGGCACCAATCCCTGTTGCGCCCGCCAAAGGCATCGTCGCTGGAACCGAGGTTGCCGTCGAGGAAGTCTTCGCCGGTTCGGCCCCACATCATGTCGTTGCCCTTGTTGCCAACAAGAACGTCACGGCCGGTGCCGCCGTAGACCTCGTCCATCCCCCGGCCCCCGCTCAGGGCGTCGTGGCCCTGTTGGCCTCTGAGGGTGTCACTGCCACTGCCGCCGAAGATCAGGTCGCGTCCGTTGCCACCCTCAACGATGTCGTGGCCGCCTGCCGCGCAGATGAGGTCGTCGCCGCCGAGTCCATAGATGGTGTCATTGCCGCCGAGGGCCTGGATGATGTCGTCCCCGGACGTGCCCATCAGCATGTCGTCGCCATCGGTGCCGACGATGTCTGGAATCTCGCCGTGACACAACGCCGGCAAGACGGCCGCCGGCAGAGCCGGAGCGATCGAAACCACCAGAAGTGTTACCGCACCGAGTAGAACCCAACTGCGCAACTTGTTCTTGACCATGTGCGGACCTCCCTCACGAACACTCTGAGTGAGACTATCGCCGTTCCTCGGTCTGTTGGGGGTCATTTTCTGTTTGGTCACCCAAACGAGAACACTGTTTCGCCGAGTTCCTCTGGGAGGTATCGTTGCGCACCATCGTGAGCGAGGTGCCCGTGGGCGAATCGATTGGTCGAGTCGAGACGCAGTTCTACACGTTCGGAACGGAAGCTGATCCGTTCGTTCTCGAGTGTGGCTCGAGCCTCTCTGAGGTAACGCTCGCCTACGAGACATACGGCGAGCTCAACGCTGATGCCTCCAACGCGATCCTGGTGTTTCACGCCCTGACGGGTTCGCAACACGCCGCCGGATTCAACCCGGAGATTCCCGAGATCGGCGAGATCTGGACGGATGAAAACCATCTCGGATGGTGGAACGGTTTCATCGGGCCGGGTAAACCATTCGACACCAACAAGTACTTCGTTGTTTGTGCCAACTACTTGGGTGGTTGCTACGGATCGACCGGCCCGGGGTCCATCAATCCGGAGACGGGAAGGCGTTACGGCAGTTCGTTCCCCAATGTGTGTTTCGCCGATATGGTCGATAGCCAGGTCCAGCTGCTTGGCCACCTCGGTATCGACAAACTCCACGCCGTCGCCGCCGGCTCAACCGGTGGTGTGCTGGCGCTGTCGCTGGCCACTCGATACCCCGACCTCGTCGAGATCGTCGTTCCATTCGCTACCGGAACGCACACGACGGCCTTGCAGCGCATCCACAATTACGAGCAGATCAACGCCATTCAGACGGACCCGAACTTCGAAGGCGGCGACTACTACGACGGGCCCGGACCAACCTCCGGGCTGGCGCTGGCGCGCATGATCAGCCACAAGACGTTTGTTTCGCTGAAGGACCTGGCGATGCGGGCCCGTGACGAGGTGCTCGATATCGACGACGGCGACGGCTTCTATGCGCTGACCCATCCCCTCGAGTCGTACATGCGGCACCAGGGCGACAAATTCGTGAAACGGTTCGACGCCAATAGCTACGTGCGAATCATGCATGCCTGGCAGACGTTCGATCTGGTTCGCGAGGCCGGGCTCGAGGACCTATCGGAGCTGTTCACAGCTTGCAAGCACCAGCGCTACATGGTCTTCACCATCGATTCCGACGTGTGTTTCTACCCGGATGAGCAGCAGGAGATGGTCCGCTATCTCGAGCTTGCGGATGTTCCATATCGCTGGATCACTGTGCACTCCGACAAGGGCCACGACTCGTTCCTCCTGGAACCGGAGTTGTACACCCCGCACCTGGTGGCGACCCTCGAGGGCTACTAGCGAGGCGCGTTCGAGCGGCGCTAGATCGGCAGCAAGGTCGGGTAGTCGAGGTCCCAGATCTCGCGATCCAGCTCGGCTTCAATCGCGGCATCGTCGAGTGCCCGACCAACCCCGGCATCGCGAGCGGCCGCAACCACTGCCGCCGCAACCTTTCGGGTGATGTTGCGGAGGTCCGACAACGGCGGGTACAACATCCCTGCCGCCAGCTGGTCTTCGCTGAGGAGGTGGGCGAGGGTATTGGCGGCAGCGGCGAACATCGAGTCGGTCACTTCCGTTGCCTGCGCCACAATGGCGCCCAAGCCAACAGCCGGGAAGATGTACACGTTGTTGCATTGCGGAACCCGAATCGTGCGACCCTTGTGCTCGACGGGCTCGAACGGGCTACCGGTGACGATCAGCGCCCGTCCGTCGCTCCAATTGATGACGTCCTCCGGCACCGCTTCGGTCTTGCTCGTCGGGTTCGACAACGCCATGACGAATGGGCGCTCAACGTGCCGAGCCATCGCCCGGACAAGCTTCTCGTCGAACACACCTTGCTCGCCGGTCGTGCCGATGATCACCGTCGGCTCGAGGCGCTCGACAATCTGCACCAGATCGCCGGCAGCCGGGCCTTCGAGCCCCGTTTCGGCCGCCATGTCTGCGGGCCAGGCGAACGGCAGTTTGTGCTCGTCGAGATTGGGTCGGTTGGCGACGACAAGTCCGGCGGTGTCCGTGAGTGCGATTGCCCGGGTGACTTCCTCGGGCGACAGCCCGGCTTCGGCGAGTTCGTGACCCAGGTGCCTGGCAATGCCGACTCCGGCGGCTCCGGAACCAACCAGCAAGAAGCGTTGCTTTTCGATCGGGGTTTTGGTGGCGCGCCCCGAGCTGGCTACTCCGGCGGCGACGACGGCGGCGGTTCCCTGGATGTCGTCATTGAAGCTGGGCAGCACGTTGCGGTAGCGATCGAGCAGCCGGAAGGCATTGGCCTTCTTGAAGTCTTCCCACTGAAGGAGGGCGTCGGGGAATCGGTGGCGGACCGCATCGACGAACTCCGCGACCAGCGAGTCGTACTCCTCGCCGCGCAGTCTGGGTTGGCGCCAGCCGACGTAGAGCTCATCGTCGAGCAAGGTCTGGTTGTCAGTACCGACATCGAGGCTGATCGGCAGAGTCAGCGCCGGGTGGATCCCGGCACCCAAGGTATACAGCGACAGTTTGCCGATCGGGATGACCATGCCGCCGGCGCCCTGGTCGCCAAGCCCGAGAATGCGTTCGTTGTCCGTGACCACAATCAGCCGGACTTCCTCGTTGCGGGCGTGACCCAGGATCTCGGAGATGCGCCCTCGGTGGGCGGGTGTGATCCAGAGGCCGCGGCCACGCCGGAAGACGTGGCTGAATCGGACCGCAGCTGAGCCGACTGTCGGCGTGTAAACGATGGGAAGCAGTTCCTCGACGTGCTCGGAGAGCACTTGATAGAACAGCGTCTCATTGCGGTCCTGCAATGAGACCATCCGGGCGTATTCATCGAGGGGATTGTCCCGCGCCGCACTGATCATCTCGTAGGCGCGCTCGGCCTGACGTTTCCGATCGGTCGGTTGGTGCGGCAACATGCCGTCGAGCTCGAAGAGAGTGCGCTCTTCTATCGAGAAGGCGGTCCCTTTGTTGAGAAGGGTGTCGGCCAGCAAAGCGGCGCCGCGCTTCCAAACGTCGGCGACTACGACCTTGCCATGGGCTTTGCGTTCAATGCGGTATTTCAAGGCACGCCTTTCAACGTCAAGCGTGCTCTTTCCGCGCAGTGCTTTCTAGGGCCGGATGGCCCCGTCAGAATCCGTCGGGAGTCCCGGGGTTGGGACGACTCACGGTGCTCTTCCATGGACGGCTTCGTCGAGATAACTAGCGCTGCAGGCAGCATCCTCGGCCTCACCTGCCAATGGGTCAGGGGAGCCGTACTCCATCTCCTTCAACCCTTGTCGGCCGACGTCGTAGGACACGTGGGTGAGCCCCCGCTCCTCCATACAGGCCTTCCAACCTTCCAGGGCCTCGATGAGTTCCTCCATGGTGACCTCGCCATCCGCCAGGATCCGGCGTTGCAGTTCGAGGCCGGCCGGATCGAGTTCCTGCGGTTCGACCACGATGCCGGTCGTGGCCACCACCGGCTGTTCCCCGTTTGCGGACGGATGGCGGATCCAGAACCCGACCAGGGCGTCCCCAGCTCTTCCCCCACTGACCGACTGGATCTCACCGTCAGTCCGCAGCGCTCGGGTCCAAGCCGTCCCATCCCGGGTTGCCCAGATCTCCCCGGTCGAGATCGACGCCCCACTAGCTTGCCCTATGCCGTCAGGGCCTTCGACCACCGTTACCAGCGAAGGGGCGACGACGACCCACTCCCCGATGACGCTCTGTTCGCGCGTGTGGGTGGTGACGGCGCGGTCGGGGACTGATCCAAATGGGGGGATGCCACGCGGTTCGAACGTGGTGCCGTCGTGTGAGATCCATGAGTAGAGGATGGGATCGGCGTCGGCACGGTTGACCTCGCCCAGCGCAATCCACAGTCCGTCGACGTGTTCGAGCATGGCAATTGTCCACCGGCTGGGCCTGTCAGCAATGTCGGCTGGCAGCTCGATCGCACCTTCGATCCAGATCCGGCCGTCCGCCGAGTAGAAAAAATCCCCGGGTGAGCGCCGCTCGTCTCCCTGCGGATGCCAAACCAGCCTTCCACCTGTGCTGTGAAGGCCGACTTGGAGGGGGTCGCCCGGGGCCAGTTCATCTGCCCGTTCCCAGCTGAGCCCGTCGGCCGATATCCAGTATCCGGGACCGGATCCGAACGGGTCTGACGTGGTGGCCGCAAATCCGCCATCGGACCCGGCCACCTGTTCGATGGTTCCCTGCATTCCCTC
>JAAELU010000663.1 GCA_024226255.1 bacterium
CGGCGCCATCATCGACGGAGCCGGTCGGGCCCTCCCGCTAGCCGTGGCCGGCGGGACCGCAGCCTGGGCCGCAGCCAATGTCCTCGCGAACCTCCTCGGAGACAGTTTCTTGGCGTCGGTCGCCACGCTGGGGCTGAGCTATGTCGTGTTCGTCGTGGTCGCCGGAGGAGTTGCCGTGGGCCTGTACGAGTTGTCAACACGACGCAGGAAACCCTCCGATACGCAGGCCGAACCAGAGTCAGTCAACACAAAGGAGTGAAGAAGCGACGAGAAGTTTCTGCGCGGCAAGTCCTCGTCCTTCTTTCTCACATCTGAAGCGAGGCGCTAGCCGAGCGTTCTCACATCTCACATCTGTTTCAGGCTGGCGGATAGACCCCGGCGGCTGCAGATGCCTCGGTCTGCCAGAAGATGTCGGCGATTTCTGCAATCTGCTCGATCAGCTTCTCGCCGACGGCCGGATCCATGGACTTCTTGGCGTCTCCGGCCTGCTTCATCGCATTCCAGAACAGGTCGTGAAGCTGCGGGAACTCTTCGAGATGGGGCGGCTTGAAGAAGTCGGTCCACAGGACGGACAGGTGATGTTTGACCAGTTCAGCCCGCTCTTCCTTGATCGAGATGCAACGAGCCCGAAATACTTCGTCGTCTGAGGCCGCATACTTGGTACTGCAGTTGAGAACCGACTTGGCTTCAATCATGGCCTGGGCAGGGTCATAGACCCCACAAAAGAGGTCGCAGTGAGCGTGAGCCACTCGGCTCGGCTTGAACAGACCCATAGGTACCTCCACCTATCGTTCTTGGGGTTTTCGCCTCGTGACCCTACACGCCCCTGCTGGTCAAGCACACGGTGCCGCGATAGGTTCGGTGCCGCAATAGTCACAGCACCGCCACACATGACCGCGCCGCGCGGCCGGGATCTGGCATCATCCCCGCTATGGCACTTCACCCCAGCCCTCGCGCGACCGCCAAACTCGCCATCGTTGCCGCGATCGGGGGCCTGACTGCCGCGGGATTGAGTGGCAAGCTCGCCCGGTTTCAAGTCGCCGAGAAGTCCATGGAGCCTGCCTTGAAGCCCGGCGACTACCTCTATGCGGCCTTGGCCGGATCCGTGACTCGGGGCGACATCGTCATCTATTCGGATCCATCGCGGTCAGGACTCGACCTCATCAAGAGAGTCATCGGACTTCCCGGGGAAACCGTCTCGATAGCGGGCGGCCAGGTAGCCATCGACGGCTCGCTGCTGGCCGAACCGTGGGCAGACGGCCCAACCCTTGCCGAAGGTGAGTGGACCAATCCCCCTGGCACCATCTTCACGCTCGGAGACAACCGACGATTGTCCGCCGGCGATAGCCGGGCAAGCGGTCCTGTGAGCACCAACGGTATGTACCGGGCGACCTGGCGATATTGGCCCCTGCCTTCTGTTGGACGCCTCTAGGAGCCGGCAGGCACCGCCTACAGGTCGAGATGTTTGGTTGCCTCGCGGAAGGTGAGGCCGGACCACGCTTCGCGATGAGCCATGACAAACGACGCCACCGCATCGGGTTCAGTCCTGGCGTATTGCCGCAACACCCAGCCGATTGCCTTGCGGATGAAGAACTCCGTCTCGTGAGAACGTCGCAGGCAATGATCGAACAACGTGGCCTGATCAGTTTGGTTCTTGTGGCGCAGGTGGGCCAGTAGGGCGGTGCGGCGCAGCCACATGTCGTCATGGTCGATCCACTTCTCCATCACCGGAGCGATCCGCTCACGGTTCTCGACGAGCAATGTGCCGACAGGATGAGCGGCAATCTCGTCAACAAAATCCCACCACGCCCCGGTCGTAATGAGGAGGCGGTAGAGCGGCAGGCTTGGCGGGGTGACGTACCTCGGCACGGATCGGGTCAGGCGCACCGCGAAGCTCTTCTCTTCGCGATGGGGGCGATTCCACAGCTGGCGCACGGCGCCGTCGTATTCGGTCCGGCTCGTGATCGGATAGCGACGCATCATCTCTTTGAAAATCGGGTCACTGTCGGACCGTTTCACGCCGAAGAACGGCATATCGGTCTTCATATAGGCCGCCATCGCCTTGGCGTTCTTCAGATTGGCCAAAGCGCCCAACTCGGCAGCTACAAAATCAATACGGTTCACATCCTCACGCTACCGCCGCCATAGGTCGCTGGCCACAGGATCGAACCGAAGCCACACGCAGAAGGGAAGCGGCGTAATGGGCATACGGGTATACACTCCCGCCGTGAGATTTGTTCGACTGGTCGCGCTCCTGATGTCGTTTGCTCTGCTGGCTGCGGCGTGCAGCGGTGATGGAGCCGACCCGATCACTACAACTACTGCGATCACGACTCTTCCGCCGGTTTCGACGACCGGGGCGACCACGGTCGCATCTTCGACCACGACCACGAGCACTTCCACAACGACAACCACCACAACTCTGGGTCCGCAGAACCCGTCACCGCTCAACGGACTCAACGTCGAAGATCCGGAACTGCTCGAGCGGCGGGCAATTGCCGTCAAAGTGGACAACCACTGGAACGCCCGGCCCCAGTCGGGAATTCAGGAAGCTGACATGGTCTACGAACTGCTCGTGGAGGGCGGCCTCACACGCTTCATCGCGGTCTTCCATCATTCCGACTCCGGGTATGTCGGTCCGATCCGCTCCCTGCGCCCCACCGA
>JAAELU010000664.1 GCA_024226255.1 bacterium
TCGGGACGGCGCCAGGGTTGGCTGAGCAACATACACCTGGGTGCTCGCTCCGGCGATGGCTTCGTCATGCTGGGCAAGACCTTCAAGGGTATGACCGACAAGATGCTCGCATGGCAGACAGAGAGGTTCCTGGAACTCGAGACGCATCGTAAGGGGCGTGTCGTGTACGTCAGGCCCGAGCAGGTCCTGGAGATTGCCTTTGATGGGGTGCAGGCCAGTTCTCGTTATCCGGGAGGCATGGCGTTGCGGTTTGCCCGCGTGAAGGGCTATCGGGAGGACAAGACCGCCGAGGAGGCGGACACAATCGAGACGGTGCGAGGCCTGTTCGGGAGCCAGTAGAACTCTGGCCCTCGATCACTCGGCGTCCGAACCGAGGTCGAATTCGCAGGTTTCGGTTAGCAAAATGACCTCACCCGCGTCGTCTTTGCGTTCTTCCATTGAACAATTACCTGTCATCTGCACATAGGCGCCGGAGCCACTTGTGACCTCGCTTGTCATCTTGTCAGATGGGTTCCCGCTGATTTCGTCCGTGAATGTGAAGGTGCCCGAACCGTCGTCGCACACATACTCCGTCCGGCCAATCCGGGCTACGTTCAGGTGGCTGCCGCCGGCTGCCATGGCTTCATCCACTAGCTGGATCAACTCTTCGATTGGCATCCCGCTCCCATCGGGGTAGCCAAGGAATAGGTTCTCCCGGTCACCGTTCGGGCAGAGCAGTCCGGCCTCTACGAGTTCCCCGCTGGCCGTCCAAGGCTGCGCCTCGATCGGTTGCAGGTCGAAAACGACGACTGGATCCAGAGCGTCGTCGCCGCAAGCCGTGGCAAGCAGCGCCACGCCGAGGCCAAGGATCAAACCGGCCCGCAGTCTTTTGGTCATGTCCATCCGTCCTCTCCACATGTTGTCAAAGGCTCGTGTTCGGTCAAGAGTCGATAGCGTTCGCTGAGTTCCTCACATGTCGCCTCGGCGAGTTGGAACGGCCACAGCGCATCTGCCGTGCCCGTAATCGCCCATGGAATCGTGAACGCAGCGTGTTCGACGCCCCGCTGCGCCCACTCGGCATCACCCTGCCTCCACACCTCGAGTCCGGCCAGTTCGTTGAACGCGGCGCGGGTGTCATCCGTCAGGCGATCGACCATCCAAATGTGGGAGAGCTCGTGAAGCCCGAAGGCAGCGGCAGGTGGAAACCAGCCCGACTCCGAGTCTTCCCAGGTCAGGCGGTCAACGGTGAAGCAAATCACCACCGTGTGCCGGCCTTCGTATCGTTCGTCTGACTCGATTGCCAGTCCTGCCAGCTCGGTGCACTCAGGTGCCGGGGGAAACCAAATGGCGGAAACCTCGGGGAGCCCGATCCCGGCCGCAATGAATCGCTGGAAGAGCCAACTGGAGAACTCCTCGTGGGCGGGTTCGGCGTTGATCAGATCGACCCGCCTTCCTCCAACGTCGATGACTTCCGTGACGTTGTCCAACAGCTCGACGGGTAGCTCGAAAGTGGTCCACCAGCTATCGGGAAGATCGGTGAGGCAGCGTTGCGCCGAGGGCACATGGGTGAAACGGATCTCGTTGACGATGCGCTCTCCGGCTAGAACGAGCCGACGGGCCTCCAATCTCGGGCAGTCGCCGCCGATTTGCAGCAGAACGATGACCTGGACGTCCGAGCCCCTCTGGTAGACAAAAACGTTCGGTGTGGGCCCCAGCTGGACGGGGGGAGTGCTATCGAGTTCCGCGAGGATGCCGTCGAGGCTTCGCCACTCCAAGCCCAGGATGTCATCGTGGACGACGACGCTGGGTGAGTAGATCGATTCGAGCATGGACCGGCTCTTCGCTCGCCAGGCGGCGGCATAGCGCTCGCCGAGTTCGACGGCCGCCAGTTCCTCGTCGGTGTCGACCGGTTGCTCGGGGGTGTCGCGTTGATCGAAGCCCTCGACGTTACGGAAACCCTGTGACGCGGTTCTGCCTGCCGCAAAGGAATAGCTCTGTACCCAATTGCTCCCAACGATGGTGGGGAGGTCGTCGGAATACGCAGACCACCACACCAATGCTCCTTCGCGCGATACGAACAGATGGTCCGCTCGAACCTTTGCATGGTCTATGAACCACAGTTGCTGAACCGAGGCAACGACTTCTTCGGGTGTCTTGGCGATACCCTGGCCCCAGACAGTCAGATCAAGGGTGCCGCCCGCGGAGAAGAAGCGAGCCAGTTCGTACGGGTCTGAAACGTCGTAGGCGTCGGCGAGTAGTGCCACCACCTCTTCCGCCTGTGATCCCCACGGGGTTTCGGCGGGTTCCGGTTCACCGCACGAGGGCAGCAGAATCAGAGCCACTAGCGCTGCCATGGCAGCACGCCGTCTCATGGGTCCACCCTACCGAGGAGTTCACCGATTCGTAACCCGGATCCTTCCATCACCGGCCCCGGCTCCGTCTAGTTTGGTCATCGTGAGGATTTGCCTGCTGATTGTTCTCGCCCTTGCGGCCGCATCGTGCTCGACGGCCGGTCCGTCTACCAACGATGCGGTGTCGACTCCCGCGACCGATGAGATCGGTCCGTCTGTCGAGTCTGGCTTGGTGGATGCCTCGGGACTTGTCTTTCCAGCAGCTCCAGCTACACCAGAGGGGCCCCTCGACGATCAGTCCATCGCCGCTATTGAGCGGGTCTGGGACTCCCTTTCCACCCAGGTAGATTCGGCAGACGTTGTCGCCATTGGCGCTACCGGCGATGCCCGGCTGGCGTGGCTGCTCAGCGATCTGCTGCGGTTCTTCCAAGGCGCCGGAGTCGGTGGTGCGGCCGTCGATGCATTCAACGAGTTGACCGGCGTCGAGATCCCCAATACCAACCAGGTACGGCACTGGCGCACCGTCACGGACCATTTGATCGCCTGGGATACGCCTGCTCCGCCTGGCTACGTCGACTACAAGGAGCAACTCTTCACCTTTGTCGAGCCGGGCTGGCAGCCGTTCTTTGCCGATGCTGATGCAGACGTCGACTGGCGTCTGATCAGCTGGGGAGGGGTGCGCATCGACGACCGTCCGCTTGGCGATTTGGGTCCGTGTCTGCGCGGCTGCATTCCCGCCCTTGACGATCCGCCCGCCACGGACGCCGGACGCGGCGATTGGTACGCCGACGAGGCCATTGTGTTTGGGGTCACTGTCAACGGCGAATCCCGCGCTTATCCCAAGAACATCATGGAAGTCCACGAGATGGTGAACGACACGCTGGGTGGGCGACGAATTGGAATGCCCTATTGCACGTTGTGTGGCTCGGCTCAAGCGTTCTACACCGACGTCGTGCCGCCCGGATTCGACTCGCTGACGCTACGGACATCGGGTCTTCTCTCGCGTTCTAACAAGGTCATGTACGACCTGGACAGCCAGTCGATGTTCGACACATTTTTCGGCACTGCATTGACCGGGCCGCTCCGCCAGGCAGACTTCGTGTTGGAGCCGCTGACGGTGGTGACCTCGACGTGGGGCGATTGGCGTGCAGCTCATCCCGAAACCACCATCGTATTTGAGGATGGTGGCCGCGGAATCAGCTATCCGGGCGATCCATTGGAAGGCCGAGACGACAATGGGCCCATCTTCCCTGTTGGCGACGTCGATAGCCGGCTCCCTGTGCAGGAGCAGGTGCTCGGCGTCATTGCGCCCGATGGCACCGCCATCGCTTTCCCGGTGGTCGCGGCCTTGGCTGCCCTCGCTGGGGGCACCGACGTCTCGGTAGGTGACGTTCGGCTCGAGAACGACGGTGGGGGATTGCGGGCGGTGGACGACATTGGCCGCGAGCTAGCAACACACCAGGCGTTCTGGTTCGCCTGGAGTCAGTTTCACCCGACAACAGCGGTCTGGTCTCCCTAGGCCAAGGACGGCCCTTCGCTCAGGACCCGAATTGTGTGAGGTTCACA
>JAAELU010000665.1 GCA_024226255.1 bacterium
CGACGCCATGAGGCGCGCCCAATCAAGCCTATCGACGAGCGACGCCACGGAACAGGCCGAGGTCTTGTTGGCGACAATGAACGGCCTGGCATTCCGATCAGCGCTCGACTCCGCCTTCGACTTCGCCAGTCACGTCCGCGCTATCCGCCACTAACCAGGGCCACCACAAGCCGCCTCGCCCGGCTCAACATCGGCAAGACGGCCGGGCCGATGAACAGCCCGGTCATGGCAGGATTTGCTGCCCGTCGATCAAGAACTGCCAATTCGAGATTCAGTTGTCGGCGTCGTCTTCCGATTTCGTTTTGCCGATTTGCTCTGAGGCCGCACCGAGAGCTACGCCGATCGCGGCACCTACAGCGATCCACACGGGACTGGAGGTTGCCGCAAACAGGGCAGCGCCAACGCCAGCACCGAGAGCTACGCCGACGCCCGCATTGATTCGTGAGGGCTTGTTGTTCGCCATTGAGGTGATCCTATTGCATATGGTGGCTAACACAGTCGTCGCCACCCAGAGGGCGGCCGATGCGAGTTCGACGAGCGTTTGGTAGTAGGGCCGTGCGTCCTCAGGGAACTCGTGAAGTGAACGTCTCAGCTCGTTCCGAGTATCGCCGAGCGCCAACCGTGCAGCTCGATCGAGCGTCTCTCCGGCACCCACACGAATGGCCCAACCGTAGATGTCTGCGCCCACCAAGGCCGGTTCGACCTCGCCGTAGTCGATGCCCATCTCGACGCTCTCGGGAAACGGAGCGGCACGGTGCTCATCGATGAGGCGGGGAATCTCCCGCTTCGCTGCGATGGGCCACCGTCGAATTGCGCAGCGTCGAGCACAAGCCGCCGTGCCTGCCAGAGCGCATCATCGTTCGATGACCACAGCTCGTCGGTGAGGTCACGCAGGAAGATGGCCATTGCCCGAAAGGCGACAACCGAGGACCCCGTCCGTCCGAGGGCCGCAAGGGACGGCGACAAGTCCCGGTGGGCCGCCAGCACATCATCCACAGCTCCCCGGTACTCCGCAGGTAGGCCAAACAGCACGTCGTCCGCTCGACCTATCAAAGCCTCATTGAAAGCCTCGCCCACATGGGCGTGGGCAGCCGTATCCGGACCATCGTGCACGCCAAGTAGCGCGTACGAAGTTGGATGTCCAGGCTGGCCACTACGCCATTCGGCGGCGCGACCGCCGAGCGACGCCTCACCCACGGGCCACGAGGGGGCGCGCCACAGGCGCAGCGCCGGGAACTTGGATTGCGAGAACCGGAACAGCCGCTCAGTCACGACTCCATATTCGCGTCACTTGCAGCAGCACATAACGCCGACCACAGCCCGCGATATCTTGCACTCCGTTCCGAGCAGATCGGGCAATCTGCGCGTCTGGGTTTTCGCGACCTCAGGCCACCGCACGGTCCGATGGGCCAGTGCGCACAAATGTCACCAGAAGCGACGCCAGATGACGAGCGCCGATGTGTGCCGATCTAGCGCAATCTCTGAGATGATCGTTGTCGCCGATATTTGGTGTTCTGTGTGGGGCGTGGCGGGTCGGTTGGTGGTACCGCCAGAGAGTGCGGTCATCGACAGATCGGCCGAGCTCGGGGAGCGACGGCAGGCCTCGTGCGTGAAACGCCGCTCAGCAAAGTCCGCGTTCGTGCCAGCGTCGCTCCTTGGGCCGTAGCTCTCCCGCAATGTGTTACGCATAGTGGCGGAATGCCCCGCTTGATAGGGTGTCGCGATGCGGCGTGTCCTTGTGTTCACCATCGGCCTCGGCTTGCTGGCGTCGGGGTGCGGCAACGCCTCGGTGACGACCTCGACCTCCGCACCGGCCCCAAGCTCGACGCGTGCAGCTACGACGCAGGCGGCACCAACGCTTGCGGGCGGTCCTCTCTGCGAGCGAACTGGTTCCACGCTTACCGAGCTGCCGCTGCCGGAGGATCTGGAAGCGGTGTTCGATCCTGTGGTGGCGGACGGTATGGACGCAGTGGAGGCAGTTGGTCTGACATTCGCTGTGCAGTGCGCCGAGAGCCCTCTGTACGTCAAGGGTTACGGCAGCGCCGACCTGGCGTCCGGGGTGCCGGCAACAGAAGACACCGTCTATGAGATCGGCTCGGTCTCGAAGCAGTTCGTCGCCGCGGAGATCATGAAGCTGGCGCAAAAGGACCGCTTGAGCCTGGACGACCCCATCGGCGACTACCTGTCGTGGTTGCCGGCCGATTGGCAGCCGGTCACGCTGCAACAGCTCCTGAGCCACACCGGTGGCATACCCGACCACTTCGCCATCTTCCGCGAGGACCCGGATACGCCGTTCGATTGGACCAGGGACCATGCGGCCGCTGAGCTCGTCGAAGCCTTTGTGGCGCTCGACGACCGGCTGGTCGACTCCCCGGGCGCGGCGTTCTTCTACAGCAACACCGACTACGCCATACTGGCGTCGGTCATCGAGCAGCTAACCGCTCAGCCTTTCGCGACGGCCATGAACGATGCCCTCTTCGCGCCCCTGGGCCTGGAACGAACCGCTTTCTGCATGCCGACCCTGCCTGACCTCGCTGTCGGCTACAACATTGGCCCCGACGGCCCGATCCCCGGCCCGGAGATTCCTGCCAGTTTCTATTCCGGGGCAGCAGGTATCTGCAGCTCGGCCGCCGACCTGGTCCGCTGGGAGCGGCACCTGGTTGAGGGTACGGCCGTCAGCCCTGAGGCCTTTCAGGCTATGAGCTCCCCCGCTGCCCTGAATGACGGGACCGCGGTGCCCTACGGTCTGGGTCTTCACCTCGACGAACTGGGCTCGAGCAGATCCATCTTCCACGAGGGCGGCACTGCCAGCTTCAGCTCCTGGCTGGCGTACTACCCGGACCACGATCTGACCGTGAGTGTCTTGAGTAACACGCTTGGGCCAAACGCTGCCGGCATCCGCGACCTGGTGGTCGGTTTGACCGACGCGGCCGTCGGCCAGTGACCGTCGCCATCGCGAGCTGGCACCCTCGGAGCGCCCATCGGGCACATCCGCGACCCGCAACGCCTCGGTGATCGAGCCGCACATATCGTCTGAGCCCAACCGTTCCCTCGCTCAAGAGAAGCGAGAGATATCCGGCAATCTGCATGTCTGGGTCTTCGCGACCTCACGCCGCTGCTCAGTCCCGTGGGCCACCGGGCTATTGCCGGACCGCGTCGACCAGCCAGCGGTGGAGCGGTTCCATCTTCGACCAGCGGGTCATTGCCCAGCTGACGAAGCGCTTGCTGTCGAGAACCTTGGGCGCTGCGTCGTCTTCGGAAGCCCACAGCGCGCTGTACCGCAGCATGCGGCCAATGAACTCATCCGCAAGCTACATCTCGGCCAGGTGCGACTGATCAGCTCATGGCTCGCTGAGGCTGATCATCTCGGTGTCCGAGCAACCGTCGAGTGGGTCGCCTGGAGCCGGCTCGGCGACAATCTCGCCAGTGCTCGACAGGGCCAGAACCATGCAGAACGTCGACTCGCTGTCGATGGTTATTACAACGATTGACATCGAAATCTCCGCATAGGCGTCATCGGCGGAGGCGCTCGTACGCTGTCCGGGTACGACCCGACGCACCCCTCCGGGCAAAGCTATGTCATCGAGCGCCGCCCTGAGGGCGTTCGACAGTCCGTCAAGGCCTGGGTCGAAGCCAGTGGCGGCACGCTGCAAAGGTGCAGCTACCCGACCGGCTAGTTGCTCGCCGATCGCGGCCGTAGCCGCGTTGCTCGCGGGCTCCGACTCACCGCAGGCGGCGACCATCAAGAGCAGGGCCATTCCACCCACGAATATCCTCATGTCGCCACTCCATCATTGGAGGCGGCTCGTCGATAGGGCCTTCAGCCCTGTCAGCGTCCAGGGCGCGGTGCCTCCTCGACGCCGACTGGCCTCGCCAACATTTCGCCACCACACACCGTCGACTGCTGGAGTGCGCCGGGGCACGCAGATGTCACCAGAGGTGACGGGTAGACAACGAGCGCTGAGGTTCCGCTACTTGCCGGTGCCCGATGGGTGTGGCGTTCCGATCGGAGCGAGGAGGTTTCCGACTTGTCGGCGGTATTCCTGGATTGCCAGGCGGCCCGTTTCGGTAAGCCGGTAGATAGTGCGCGGCCTATTGGCGGCGAACGTTTTCTCGACGGCCACGTATTCGCCGTCCACTAGGCGCGCCATATGTGAGTTCATGTTCCCAGCGGTGAGTCCGGTCTGTTGAGCGAGGTATACGAAGTCGGCCTCATCAACCACGTACAGGGTTGCCATGATGATCAGGCGGGCAGGTTCGTGAATGAGCCGGTCGATCTCAGCAGGAGGCTGCGGCGTCGGTGAGTGCTGCCTAGTCACAGAGTCCCGATTGGTGGGTGGCCGATCACAAATCGCCTCATCAATGCTGACCCAACGGCGACGATCACAGCACCGGAGATGACCAACGGCCAGCCGAACGCCTCCGTTGCGATCATGAACGGGACTGCTCCCGCGGCAGCCAACACCAACGAGTACACGATCAACCGGGTCAGATTCGTCAGGACACTGAGCAGCAGCAGAACCGCAGCGACCAGCCAAACAACCAAGCTATCGGGGTCCATCATCCAATCGATACTTTCCGGTTGGAGAGACCCAAGAGGTCGAGCCAGCAACATGAATCCTCCGAAAAGGACAGCTGCGGTCGTATAGATTCTCCGCTCCCACAGACGACGCGATTCAGTGAACATCACATACCCCGTCCGGGCTTCTATGAAACGTCGCCGCCACGCCAACATCGGCGAAATCGCGAGCGCAACTCCCGCCGTCACACCCGACAACACGCTAGGGATCATGAGCCAAGCCACCCCAACGACGACCATTGACACTCCAACAAAGACATCGATGACACCGTCGGAGTGAGTCGCCTTGTAGGCCCGTTGCTCGAATTCCTTGAGTTCTGGTGGGTTTGTCACCATGTCACTTCCCTCCGCAGAATACTCTGTACCGCAGACTGTATCGGAAGTGTGGGGATGTGTCTAGGGGATATTGACTCACGGCCCCAGACGGGGACACATGCAGCGACCAAGCAAGGGTCCCATTCCGATATGGGTGCTCCGACCTAGCCTGTGCTGAACGCGGAAAGGGGACCAATGCCGACGAGGGACACTCTCGCTGTCTTCGTCACTCTGCTGTTGATGATGGGGGCATGCGGTGGCCCCGAAGAAGCCTCAGGCTCTGATTGTGTTCCGACGATCGACGCATCTGTTCCCGTGAGCGGTGATCCGAATCGGAGGATCGAAGACATCATCGAAGCCCTGACCGGTTGGTCTACTGCGGACATCGTTGAGGGAATGACGCTGGAGGACGAGATCGACGATCCGAACTTCGCTGGCGTCTACGGCGATCCCAAGGGTGGCATCATCGTGACCGTCGTGGACTGCTCATCGATCGACATTGACGAGATCGCTGAGATCGCGGGCGGGGCCGAGGCCGTGAGGATCGTCGAGGTTCCCCACAACTGGCGAGAGATAAGCGGGTTCAGGGACACGCTGGTTGCCGAGCTACGGGCTGCAGGACTCAGAGGTGACGTCAATATCGATTCAACGAACGAAGGGCGCAAGATCGAGGTTCGCACTCCCGACGTTGACGCCCTACCGGACGGATTCGGGAGCACCGTTCCCTCAACTGCGTTCATCATCGCCGAGACCGACGACATCTCCGGAGAGCAGTAGCACTCACCCAAGTCTGGCAATCTGCACTAGGTTCCTGCGACCTCTCGCCTGCGTGGAATGGCTGAGTCTTGTGCCGCTATCTAGGCTTGCGGCATGGAGCCTGTCACTGGCTACGCGCAGCTCGGTACGCAGCGGATTGCGTATCAAGTGTTTGGTGATGGTCCGATCGATCTGGTGATCACCACAGGATTCTGGGGATCCTTCGATGTGGAGTGGGACAACCCCGCGATCCGGCTGTTCTATGAGCGGCTCTCCAGTTTCTCCCGGGTAATCCGTTTTGATCGAAGAGGCACCGGCGGCTCTGATCCGCTGCCACTTGATGCCCTTCCACCGTGGGAGGCCTTCGCCGAGGAAATCGAGGCGGTGATGGACGCCGCAGGCTCGGAGCGGGCAGCGCTGATGGCCATCGCTGACGTCGGACCGGTGGGTCTTCTTTTTGCCGCAACGCGAGCACACCGAACCAGAGCGGTGGTGTTGTTTAACACCACCGCTAGGTTCATCGTCGCCGACGACTATCCGATCGGTCTGGCCCAGGCCGAGTATGAGGCCATGGGCCAGACAATTGGTGACGAGTGGGGCACCTCCTCCGAGGCGGTGGCTCGGTACTTCTACCCGAGCCAGGCATCCGATCCGCGATTCCTTCAGTGGCTAACCAGGCTCCAGCGCGCCATCACCAGCCCAACAGCCGTGTTCCAGTACGCCATGGCGGCCGCTGAAGCTGACGCGCGACCACTGTTGAGCTCGGTCCACGTTCCGGTGCTCGTCCTCCACAGGGTTGACAGTGGCTTCACCCCACTAGCGCACGGCCGATACGTCGCCGACCACATCGATGGTGCCCGATTGGTCGAGCTCCCGGGGGGCGACGACTACCCCTACTTTGAGCATCCCGAGTCGACCCTCTCGGCGCTCGAGGAGTTCCTCACCGGCACCAAGCGCCAACCCGCCACCGATCGTATCCTGGCCTCCGTCCTGTTCACTGACATTGTTGATTCCACCCGGCGCGCCGAGGAGGTCGGTGATCTGCAGTGGAAGGCTCTTCTCGACCGGCGCGACGAGCTTTCTAGCCAGGTGGTGACATCGTATGGAGGCCGGGTGGTGCAAAGCGCCGGCGACGGGCTGTTCGCCATCTTCGACGGACCAGGTCGTGCCATCAAAGCCGCACATGAGCTCCGCGCGCAGCTCGAACATGTCGGCCTGCCGACAAGGGCGGGCATCCATACCGGTGAGGTCGACGTGAGTGGCGACGAAGTGCAGGGCATCGCTGTTCACCTCGGCGCCCTAGTCATGGCGGAGGCTGGATCGGATGAGATCCTGGTCTCGTCGACCGTCCGTGATCTCGTGGCCGGCTCAGGACTCGGCTTCGCCGACCGAGGCAAGTATTCGTTTGAGGGGATCGAAGGCGAATGGAATCTGTTCGCCTCTGTTCCGGATACCTACGCGTCCCTCACCGAGAGCGAAAGAGAGATCCTCGGCCTTATCGCGGAAGGCCTGAGCGACCGGGAGATCGGGGATCGCATGTCGGTGAGCCCCACGCTCGCCAAGATCCATATCATCGCCATCCTGACCAAGCTGGGATTGCGGGACCGTGTCCATGCGGTGATCTATACCTACCAGCATGGTCTTGTCGGGTTACCTCCCAATCCATCCGCAGGTGCAATAGGCAAATAGAAGAGATAGGGGACGGCGCATCGAGCAGGCCGATGAGGGAATCCATGTCCCACATCGTGGACGAGTACACATGAAGTTGGGCATCTGAGCTATTGATCAGTTCACTTTGGGGACATGCGGTGATGCCATGGTCCCCGACAACGGACCCGAGACGAAAGGTAAGGGATCATGACCGATACCCAACCCGAGCCGATCCTGGTGCTCGGCGCTAGTGGCAAGACGGGGCGGCGAGTCACGGAACGGCTCAGTGCGGCCGGTTACCCGGTGCGGGCTGCGTCGCGTTCGGGCGAGACCCGGTTCGACTGGGAGGACGAAGCCACGTGGGCTCCCGCGTTGGCCGGCGTCGACGCCGTGTACATCACCTACTACCCCGACCTCGCCTTCCCCGGTGCGGCAGACACCGTAGGAGCCTTCGCCGACCTGGCCGTCGCCAACGGCGTGAAGCGGCTCGTGCTGCTTTCGGGCCGGGGCGAAGAAGCCGCCCGCCAAGCCGAAGTGCGGGTGGAGAAATCGGGCGCCGACTGGACGCTCGTGCGCTGCGCGTTCTTCAATCAGAACTTCAGCGAGACTTTCGTCGACGCTGTCCGCTACGGCGTGCTCGCCCTGCCTGGCGGCGACACCGCTGAGCCATTCCTTGACGCCGACGACATCGCCGACGTGGTCTTCGCCGCCCTGACCGACGACCTGCACATCGGGCAACTGTACGAACTGGCTGGTCCTCGACTCCTCACGTTTACCGAAGCCGCCACCGAGCTCAGCGCAGCCGTGGGCCGCGAGGTGCGGTATGTGCCGGTGACGCCCGCAGAGTACGCCTCCGAGCTCGTCACCTACGGGCTGCCCGAGGAAGAGGCCGTGGGCATATCGGAGCTTTTTGCCGAGGTGCTCGACGGTCGCAACTCGTACCTCACCGACGGCGTGCAGCGGGCGCTCGGCCGGCCGCCGCGTGACTTCGCCGACTTCGCCCGCGACGCTGCGGCCACCGGCGTTTGGAACCTGGAAGAAACAGCGGATGGCACCGACAGTGTTTGAGGTCATCTACTACTCCTTGACCGGGAACACCAAGAAGGTGGCCGAAGCCATCGCCAGTGAATTGGATGTTGCCGCAGAGGATGTGAAGACCAAGGACAAATTGGCTGAAAACTCCTTTGTCTTCCTGGGTGCCGGGCTATACGGTCCCTTGCGGGGTTGGGGACTCAAGCGACTCATCGACAGAAACGATTTTGACGGGAGGAAGGTAGCTCTCTTTGGTACCTCGGGAGAGGGCAAGGGAAAGGAAGTCGAAGCTCTGAAAGAAGCGGTAGCGGCCAAAGGTGCTGAAGTAGCCGGAAGCTTCTTCTGTAGAGGGAGATTCCTCTTCCTCAAGAGAGACCATCCCACCAGCAAGGACCTGGGGAACGCAAGAACGTTTGCCCGTGAAGTGGCAAAGGACTGACGCGGTGGAGATGGCGCTCGCCAGCTCGCCGCTGGGCGCAGGCTCATCCTCTTCGAGATCACCCAGACCTCGCGCAATACGACCATTTCGAGGATTGCTCGAATAGCACTCGCCCAAGTCCGGTCATCTGCACCAGGTTCTCGCGGCCTCCCGCCATCCGCCTTTGGCCTGGGCCAGGGAGCGGCGCGGTGTTTCGAAGGCCTCAGAGCCACGCATATTGCCGAGTCCCGAGTGTGGAGGGAGCCCGCTAGTCACTCCGGGCGACGGGCGATCTGTGCGAGCCCAACGTGGAGCAACGGTCTTGGCGGGCACCGGCCCGGGTTCGAGTCCTATTGGGCCGCTAGACACTCTCGAACCTGTATCACCGCTCGTCAGGAAGTGGCTTTCGGACACTGTTCCCATTGCCTAGGGAATGACGCTAGAGATCGCCGAAGCGACCGACGACGAAAGCTGCCATTGCGGCAAGCACCGCGTTCATTGCGAACATTCGCATCTCGCCGCGACGACGATGCGTGAGCATCGCGCCCGTCTGGATTGCTACCACACCCACCGCCGCGAGGGGGGTGAGTACCGGTGCGATGTCGAGCCACCAGGGGAGTATCAGCCCAGCGGCTGCGGCGACCTCGAGCGCGCCAATCGTCCGGATCGTTGAGTCGGCGAAGTCCCCAACCCAACCCATTCTCGGGTCTTCAAGCAACTTCGCCTTGCCCTGTACCACCTTCAGGCCTCCGGCCATCACCAGCACGACCGCAAGCAGCACTTGCAGAACCCACAGCACCACGTTCATGGAGGGTCTCCTTTGTTGCCAGTCAGTCCCGAAACCGATACGGACCCATTGTCTCCCGGATTGCCGCTACGCCGCCAGAGGCCATCGACCCCGGCCCGCTCATCACATTGTCGATCACGCCCGCGGCTCTGGTGACACTTACGTACGGTGGGCCAGCGCGCGTAAATGTCACCAGAAGTGAAGGGAAGCTAACGAGCGCCGAGGTGCCGTTTCTGGACCGCGTCGACCAGCCAGCGGTGGAGCGGTTCCATCTTCGACCAGCGGGTCATTGCCCAGCTGACGAAGCGCTTGCTGTCGAGAACCTTGGGCGTAGCGTCGTCCTCGGAAGCCCATAACGTGTTGTAGCGCAGCATGCGTGAAGTGAACTCATCGTCGGTGTCGAAACCGCGCGGTAGGCCCTTGTAGTGCCGGCCCTGCACATTGAACTTGGCCTTCTCGACCTCGGCCACGGCCGCTCGCAGGGTTTTGCCTGACTTGGTGTCGACTACCGCGGCTCGATATGCCGCCAGCCGGTCCCTGTCGAAGCCGTGTGCCCCAACGCCGATGCCGACACCGCTCGGAGCGATCCGCAGGAAGAAGCCGGACACAGCGGTCTTGCGCTCGCCCTCCCAGAACCAGAAGTCGAGGTGGTCCTTGTAAGGGGTCTTGTCGGCGGAGAAACGGATATCCCGGTTGACTCGAAAGATTGAACCGTTGACTCGGGGCTGCGCCTCCACCGGCGCCAATTCCTGGAGCGCTTCACCTGCCGCGACCACGAAGGCCTTGGCCGGCTCGACCCAGTACTGGTCGTAATCGCCGCGATGGGCGTCAAACCACGGCTTCGAGTTGTTCTTGGAGAGACCCCTCAAGAACTTGGTGGTCTCAGGCGGAAAGCCGGAGAACTCGGCGATAGGTGATTCAGGCATTCATTTCTCCTCGGGTTGCCTCCTGGTGATACGACGACTGCCGCCCGCGCCATTCGACACCTGCAGGCTATCAACCACCTCGGACACACTCCCGCCTCAGGCGAAGGTGATCTCGACTCGCTCCTTGCCTTTGCCGGGATTGCGCCGTCGCAGAGACACCGGTCCGATCTCACCAGTGCGTTCGGGGTGGGTGCCACTACACGGCACCCGCGCGAAGCCGGCAATCTCCCAGAATCGGCGCTCGGCGGCCTCGTCCGAGAAGGCCGAGATGATCTCGAGATCGTCGGCAATCATCGAGTTGACGGCCGACTCGATCGCACCCAAGCGGGGCGTCAACAACTCATCACAGGAAAAGTCGATACGGGCTCGATCGACGCCGATATGGGCTCCGACCTTCACCAGGTTGGCGTCCTCCAGGGTGAACAGCTCGAGCACGATCTCGGTCGCCATGTGGAGCCGCGCCAGCCGCGAGCGCCGCTCCGCATCGATCTCGATGGCGACAGCATCACCGGGAGCCAATCCATGATCGGGCACCAGCGAGTAGACCAGATCACCACCCTCCCACCTGGCCTCGACAACCTCATGCCCGCCGATTGATCCCCGATCACTTTCCTGGCCACCTGAGAATGCAAAGAAGATGGTCTCGGCCAACGTCACATCAACGCCTGACACCGCGACAACCGTCGTTGTGAGCGATGTGCGGTAGGAATCTTCCCAGAAGACCTTGTAAGTCATGGTTGCACCGTACGGCGCACCATCGCCGGCCGGCAATATCCAGGCGCACCTGACCACCTCTAACCTGGTGCCCTATGGCCTGGGACACCAACACGTTGATCGAGCGGCTGTCGCACGTGCACGATGAACTGACGACCCTGCCGCACGGGCCGACCATCGAAGGCTCAGCCCAA
The DNA here is from genome assembly GCA_024226255.1 of bacterium. GTDB lineage: Bacteria > Actinomycetota > Acidimicrobiia > Spongiisociales > UBA5794 > JAHEJX01. The sequence continues at coordinate 11,372 of JAAELU010000665.1, forward strand.
ACCCGGCGTCTCACCAAACAGCTGATCGAGCAAGTCGACGACTACCTGCTGCCCCGGCTCTCCAACCTGGACGCACCGCTACTCGCCGCGATCGGTGGCTCTACGGGCGCCGGCAAGTCGACGATCACCAACTCACTGATTGGTGATGCGGTCTCGCCCTCAGGACTGCTGCGGCCCACCACCCGAATCCCGGTTCTGGTCTGCCATCCGGCGGCAGAACAGTGGTTCCGCGAGGGAGGAGTACTTCCGGACCTCCCCCGCATTTCAGGATCTTCGGCGGCCACCGGGAATGGAATCCGCATCGTTACCTCAACGGCGCTCACTGAGGGCCTCGCCGTGCTCGACACTCCCGACATCGATTCCGTCGAGGTGGTGAACCACGAGTTGGCGAGCCAGCTCCTCGGAGCCGCCGACCTGTGGCTCTTTGTCACCACGGCCGCCCGCTACGCCGACGCGGTGCCGTGGGACTACCTGGCCATGGCCCGGGAGCGTGCCATTGCAATGGCAGTCGCCATCAACCGCATTCCCCAAGGCGGCGAAACGACGATTACGGGACACTTCGCCGAGATGCTTGACGAGCATGGTCTGGCGGGAGTGACGATATTTCCTATTGCGGAGACGGCGCTGGAGAACGATCGGATTCCCGAATCGAACGTGGCCGAGATCCGGGATTGGCTGCTGGGACGCGCCGCCGGCAATGCCGAGCGGCGCAGCCTGGTGCAAGCGACGATTGAAGGCGCCCTCGCCTCGATCCCGGACCGCCTGGCGAAGATCGCAACCGGCATCGAGCGGGAGGCCGCCGCGTTGTCCGACCTCAACAGTGACGTCGATCACACCTACGCGGCGGCCAAGACCGCGGTTGCCGAGCGGGTCCAAACCGGAGCCTTGTTGCGCAACGAAGTTCTTGCCGGCTGGCAAGAGTACGTCGGCGGCGGCCAGATCATGCGTTCCCTCCAGGGTGGCATCTCGTGGATTCGGGACGCGTTCCGCTCGGTCATCAAGGGAGGCCCGACGGCGGCCGCAGAGGTTCAGGGCGAGCTCACTTCCAGCATGGTTGCTGCCATCCTCGAATCGGCAGACAGCGCCGCCGACGCCACCGTCGAGCGATGGGAGAAGACGCCGGCGGGCCGCCAGCTGCTCAGCGACGATGCCAGAACCCTGGCTCGCCCCGCCGAGTCGCTACGCGAGTCGGCTGAATCCGAAATCGACGCCTGGCAGGATCACGTTCTGGGCTTGGTGCGTCAACAGGCCGAAGGGAAACGGCTCGCCGCCCGCACGCTGTCGCTCGGTATCAACACGATCGGCGTGTCGCTGATGGTTGTGATGTTCGCCCACACCGGCGGAATCACGGGCGGAGAAGTGGCGGTCGCCGGTGGCACTGCCACGGTCAGCCAGGCGCTGCTGACCGCGCTGTTCGGCGAGAACGCGGTCCGCGACCTGGCTCGGCAGGCGCACGCCGACCTGATGGCGCGGGTTGAGCGACTCCTCGATGAAGACGCGGCGCGATTCCGTGCCCGTCTCGACGATGGCCCAACGGCCGACGATGCCGCCGGCATCGCGGCACTGGGCACTCCATTTGGTGAGGTGGTGCGATGACGGTCCCCACTGAGCTCACTCGGCGTCTCGAAGCGCTCACCATGATCCTCGATGCAGGCGAAGGCATCGTGTCTCCGGAAGCCGCCGCGCAGGCCGCCGCCACGATCTCGCACGCCACCGATCGCCTGCTCCACGGCAGTGAGTTCACCGTCGCCGCGCTCGCCGGGGCCACCGGAAGCGGCAAGTCCTCGGTGTTCAACGCCATCGTCGGTGAAGACATCGCCGCCGTCGGAATGACCCGCCCGACCACATCCGAAGCCCGCGCCGCGGTCTTTGGAGACGGCGACGCCGGTCCGCTACTCGGCTGGCTGGGGATCAAACACCGCCATGGAATCCGTGGACCTGCAGCCCTTGCCGGGTTGGTGCTCATCGATCTGCCCGATCACGATTCTGTGCAGGTCTCCCACCGACTCCAGGTCGACCACTTTGTAGACCATGCCGACCTGCTCATCTGGGTGCTGGATCCGCAGAAGTACGCCGACCAGGCCCTCCATGAGCCTTACCTGAGCCGATTGGCTGCGCACAGTGGTTCGATGGCATTTCTACTCCACCAAGCCGATCGGCTCCCACTGGAAGAGCATCCGGCGTGGCGGGGTGATGCTGAGCGCCTCCTGGCTACCGACGGCATCACCGATCCAACCGTTCTGGTGACATCGACCGTGTCCGGGCAGGGGATGAATCTCGTGACAAAGCTGCTGGCGACCCGGGTCGAAGGCCGCAACGCCTCCTTGGCCCGCATCGACGGCGATCTCAAAGCGACCGCCGCCGCGATCGGAGATCTGCGGGTTTCACCGACCGCCAAGGACTCCAAGTCGAGCCGGCGTCAGCTGGCTGCCGGACTCGCCGATGCCGTCGGCGCCGGCCTGGTCCAGCAAGCCGTTGGCGACGGATATCGCCACGATGCCGCCGAGGCGACAGGATGGCCATTCACTCGATGGATCAAACGGCTGCGCCGCCATCCACTGCGCCGGCTCCGCCCATCAGCGCCGGCCACCACAGGGCCCGTGTCTGCCGTTCCCGTCGACGGCTCTCGCCTCGACCTGGCGCTCAAGACCTATGCCGACAGTCGGGCAGGTGACGCCCCACCGGCGTGGACTCGGAAACTGCGCGGCACCGTCACCGCCGAGCGCGACGGACTCGTCAGAGAACTCGGAAACCAGATAACCACGGTTGCCGGAATCAGTTCGTCACCCCCGCGCTGGTGGGGCCTCTTCGCATGGCTGCAACGGATCCTGGCCCTGACAGCCGCCGCCGGCGCGGCCTGGCTCCTCGTGCTGCTCGTGCTCGACTGGCTCCGCGTCCCCTCGGACCGGGTGACCCCGGAGATAGGTGGCTGGCCACTGCCGACCGTGCTGCTTCTTGGAGGGGCCGTGTTGGGTTTGCTGATCGCAGCAATTTCACGGGGCATCGCCAACGTCGCAGCCAAGCGCCGCGGCCGACGGGCGGCCAAGGAAATCGCCACGGCCATCGAGCGTGTTGCCGAGCAGCGGATTGCCGCCCCGGCGAACGCCGAGTTGGCCCGTTGGAGCGATATCGCCGACGCGGTAGCAATCGTCGCGGGCGCCGCGACCTAGTTCTGTTCGTAGCAGTAGGCGACCCATCTTCCGGCGGCGGCAGCCTCATCGCGATCGGCTCCACGATTCAGCATGTCGAAATGAACCTCGCGCGCCTCGCGGCAACGCCCCACGGCACCCAGAGCCCAGGCGAGATTGGCCAGAGAGTGTTCGTCCCCTCGAGCCACCGCCTCCTCGAGGTAGAGGGTCGCGGTTTCGAAGTCGCCCTCGTCGGCGGCGAGATATCCGTTGTATCCCAATACCTGATCCGTGCGCCATCCGAAGGCGATAGCGATGTGGCTACCCCGGTCACCGTCCCAGAAATCCATGGCGAAGAGGGGCACCACAACGACAGAGAACAGAAGGACCATACCGAGGGCCAGCCCGGCGAGCAGCGGGCGCATCCTGGGTCCAGACGTGATTGGCTCGAAATCCGGAGTCACTCCGGCATGCACGAGTCTCTCGTGCAGGGGCCCATGCGGGTCGCGCTTGAGGAATGCCGGGATCAGGGCGGCTTGGTGCATCTTGAGCAGGGCCTCGCCGAACACATGGGACTCGTGGGCCAGTTCGGCAGCCTCATGGTCCGCCCGGCCTTCCTCCGCCGCGCTCATGACTGTGATCCGTTTCCGCATCATCATCACCAGCAGTACCGCGGCGGCAAGGTAGAGGATTCCGCTTCCGATCAAAGGTTTGACTGCCAGGAACGGCAAGTAGAGCAAGACGGATAGAGCTCGGAGCCTGGTGACCGACCGCCGCTCGTTCAAATGGGCGATCTCATGCAGCATGACCGCCTCCTGCTCCGCCTCACCCAACTCATCAACCAGCCGTTGGGTGGTGATGATGAGATTGCGCGCCGGCAAAGCTGCGGCGTTGGCTGCATGGGAGTCCACAACGAAGGCCTTGGGGACTTCGGAATCAGACCGGGCGGCCGCTCGCTCGATGGCGGCCGCCAGCTGCGGCGATGCCGGCACGGCGACGCCGGTTGCCGCGTAGAGCTCAGCCATGTAGCGCAGGCTGTAGAGACCTCCGACGGCAAGGACGGTCCAGGGAATCATCCTGAGACTGGTCAACCGACCGGGAGCAAACACACCAATGGCGAACAGCGCAACCAGCGGCCACCACTTGCGGGCCACCAACCACACGTATGCCACGAATCCCGGCAAGGGCTGCTCCAGATCGCGTCCAACAAACCGCCAACCTGCCCACAGGGATCCAAATACCGATGCTGTCACCGCGGCAACGATCGCCAAGGTGGGCGGGATCCGGCTGAAGGGCCCGATGACGACGCGTGCGAGTGCGACGGTCACTATCGGCCACATGACAAATCCGAAGATGAGGGCGGCCCGGCCCTCTGTAGCCAAAGCAGCCTTCTCGGTCCAGTGGCTCGCGGCGGCCAGGCGGCGGCGCACGGTGTAGAAGACAAGACCAGGAACGAGCACCAACCACAGCAGCACCATGCCGAACAGAACGGCCGGCCCCAGCCAGCCAACCCAGGCCGGCATGGTTTCGCGCAGCGTCACCAAATCTCCCTTGAAGCGATGCTGGGGGTGTTATCGGGCAGCACCGAGTTCGACTTCAAAGGTACCGATGCTGCGCCCGGTCCATCGCGTCGTTGTAGTCGGCGGGAGTATCGATGTCGATGGGCATCGGAGTAGGGACCGCCAGCGACTCCGCGCCTTGGGATTCGACCAACCGCCACAACGCCTTCGGCTCCTCCAGATTGGGTAGTTCGACAACGACTTCCGGTGACAACAGCATCGGATGACCCCAGCCGTCGACATATTCGGTTATCCGCAGTCTGGTCGGGCTGTGCTCCCACGCATCGAGGTGGGAGTCGATGGTGCGGCTCTGTAGCCCGGGCATGTCACCCATGAGCAGGAGTATGGGAGCATCGGCCGTCTCAGCGACCGCCACCAGCAGCGAGCTGAGATTGCCCCGCTCCGGCTCGGGGTTGTGGACTACCTCAACGGATTCTCCGTCGAACGCCGCGGCAATCGCATCGCCGTACGCTCCAAGCACCACGACCACTCGCTCCAACCGGGAATCCGTGGCCGCCGCGATGACAGAACCGAGCACCGTGGAGTCGCCGTATGGCAGCACCTGTTTGGGCTGACCCATCCTGGTCGCCAAACCGGCCGCCAAGATCACTCCAATCGGCTGGCTCACTTAGGAGCCATACGGATGCCACCATCCATTCGGATGCTCTCGCCGTTCATATAGTCGTGGGCGATCAAGAACATCGCCAGATCGGCGAATTCGGCCGGGGTTCCCAGCCGCTTCGGGTTGAGGACCTGCGTTCCCAGCGACTCTCGGGCGGCGTCGGGCAGGCCCGCCAGCATCGGTGTGTCCATGATGCCCGGGGCAATCGTGTTCACTCGAATGCCGACCGAGGCGAGATCGCGGGCCACGGGCAGCGTCATGCCGACAATGCCGCCCTTGGATGCCGAGTAGGCCGCCTGGCCGATCTGACCGTCATAGGCAGCCACCGACGCAGTGTTGACGATGGCACCACGGCCGCCACCGGAATCTGGATCGTTCTTGCTCATCGCGGCCGCAGCGAGCCGGATGCAATTAAAAGTTCCGACAAGGTTGATGGCGATGACCTTCTGAAATTGCAGGAGATCGTGGGGCGAGCCATCGCGATTGACCGTCCGCTGCGGTGGGCCGATACCGGCGCAGTTCACAAGCACACGAAGCGGCCCCATTTCCCCGGCAGCTTCGACGGCCACCGATACTTCAGGCTCGATCGTCACGTCGGCCTGAACGGCGGCTCCGCCAAGCTCAGCAGCAAGCTCGCTGCCGTCCTGCACATCGAGCAGAACAACCCGCGCTCCGGCTTCGGAAAGGCGGCGGGCGGTGGCTGCTCCCAGCCCCGAAGCGCCTCCGGTGATGATTGCCGAACTCCCCGCAATGTCCATAGCTACTCCAGTCGGTTGCTACCTGTCACATTGAGATTACGCTGCTGAGCGAATGGATCGTACGTCGCACATTGCCGACCTCTTTGGGCCGGTTCATTACATCGATTACGGAGGCACCGGCCAACCGATCGTGATGGTGCACGGCCTCGGTGGATCCCACCTCAATTGGGAGCGCATCGGACCCGATCTCGCCGATTCCGGCTACCGCCCGTATGCCATCGACCTGTGGGGATTCGGCCTGACGCCATTGGACGGGCACGACGCTTCGATCAAGTCTCAGGTGTCTTTGGTGGCAAAGTTCATCCGTGAGATCGCCGGCGGCACCGCTTTGGTGTTTGGCAACTCGATGGGCGGTCTCATCTCGATGATGCTGGCCCGGCAATACCCAAAGCTTGTCGACGGCCTCGTGTTGTTTGATCCGGCGCTACCCATGCGATCGGCCAAGAACATCAACCGGGACACTATCAAGCGCCTTGGTGTCCCGGTTCTGCCCTGGTTCGGGGAGCAGGCGATCCGCAAGCTCGCAGAATCGGGCACACCGGAGGAGCGGCTCCAGGAGTCGTTGCGCATGATCACCGCACAAACGTCGCGCATCGACGCCGAGACTCGGGCCGCGGCGCTCGAGATGATCCGGCTGCGCGACGAGATGGAGTGGGCCCCCGAGGCGTTCTGTGAGGCAATCCGGTCGATCACCGGAGTGCTCGGCAGGAAACGCCGCTTCCGCGACATGGTGCATCGCATTACCGCCCCCACCCTTCTGGTTCACGGCATGCTCGACGAGATCGTGCATTTCGATGCCGCCGAATGGCTCGCCAAGGAGCGGCCCGACTGGAAGTTCGCGCCCATCCCCGACGCCGGTCACGTTCCCCAGCTCGAGCTGCCCAAACGCACTCTCAAGATCTTCTACGACTGGATCGGCGACACCGTCCCAGTCGGCTAGCTGAAGATCTGCAGGAATAGCGCTGCCCCGGGGCGCCGCCACCGACCCGCCCCCAATGAACTTGCGTAGAGGGCGGCCGGCATTGGCGTGCATCTACGCAAGAACGAGAAGCGCAGGAACGGGAGGTGGGTTAGCTAGCGGCATGACGGCGCCGCCACCGACCCGCCCCCAATGAACTTGCGTAGATGACGGCCGGTATTGGCGTGCGTGTACGCAAGAACGAGAGGCGTCGAAACCTCTAACCCCAGAGGCTTTCGAGGAAGTCGCCGACCACGTCCTGGTCGGTGACGAGGGTCATGGCAGCAGCCGACTCGACCGACGGTGCTGCAGTCGCCTCTTCGAACAGACCGCGGGCCGGTTCCACGAAGCGGCTGGGCGGGGCGTAGGAGTGGGCCGAGTCGCCGCCGAACCTGCGGTGATAGAAGCGCTGCGGCACGGTCACCGACAGGTGGTCCTTAGCTCTGGTAAGCGCCACGTAGAACAGCCGCCGTTCCTCGTCGAGGCCGCCGGGCTCACCGAGAGACATGTCCGACGGGATGTTGCCGTCGCTGGCGTGGATGACGTACACCGCACGCCACTCCCCGCCCTTGGCAGAGTGAATGGTGCTCAGGATCAGGTAGTCATCGTCGAGGTGAGGCGGACCGGCCAGATCGCTGGTGCTGTTGGGCGGGTCGAGCGCCATGTCGGCCAGGAACGTTGTCCGGTTCCTGTGCGGTGACGCCATTTTCCCCAACTGGGCAATGTCACCGAGGCGCACCACCGAGTCCTCGTAGCGCCGGTCAAAAACCAGCTCACAGAACTGGCCGAGCCGATCGATCTGAGCGGCGGGTGGCATCTCCGGCTCAACCACAACATCGCGCAACGCCGCTTGCAGTTCACTCAGAATCGGCCGGGCTTCAGCCGGGACTGGAATCTCGAGCTCACAAAACGCCTCGATCACGCTGCAGTTATCAACCTCGGCTTTGGCAACAGACTTGCGCTGCAGCCGCCTGGCAGTCGCCGGCCCGATTCCGGGAATCAGCTGCAAGACGCGGTTCCACGCCAACTCGTCGTCGGGGTTGGAGGCGATCCGGAGCATCGAAGTGAGGTCTTTGATGTGCGCGGCTTCGAGAAATTTCAAGCCGCCGAACTTCACGAACGGGATATTGCGACGGCCCAACTCGACTTCCAGGCCTGCGGAATGATGGCTGGTGCGGAATAGCACCGCCTGGTCACGCAGAGCAACCCCCTCTTCGCGCCGCGCCAGTACCTGCTCGCAGACGTATTCGGCCTGGGTGGGTTCGTCGTGGCACGTCACCAAGCCCGGCTTGGCGCCGTCCTGGCGCACCGACCACAGGTTCTTCTCGTACCCCGTCTCGGCTTCCGCAATCACGGCGTTGGCCACCGCCAACACCTGTGGTGTCGAGCGATAGTTCTGATCGAGGGTGATTCGTTTGGTGCCGGTGAAACGGCTCTCGAACTCCCACATGTTTTCCACTTCGGCGGCACGGAATCCGTAGATCGCCTGCGCATCGTCGCCAACGACGGTCGGCTGCGCCGTCGTGCACATGCCGGCCAGGATGTCGGCCTGGATCCGGTTGGTGTCCTGGTACTCGTCAACGAGGACGTGGTCGAACATGCCCTTGACCGCATCGGCGGCCGGCGATTCCAAAAGGGCTCGCCAGTAGAGCAGCAGATCGTCGTAATCGATGACGTTGTGTTCTCGCTTGCGCGCCGTGTAGTCACGAAAGAGCTGCCGGATCGGATCAACGTGCTCGCTGCACCACGGGAAGTGTTTCGAAGTGATCTCGTCGAGCTTGGCCTGCTGGTTGACCACCCGGCTGTAGATGGCGGCGATGGTCTCCTTCTTGGGAAAGCGCATCCCCTTCTCCCCAAGACCCCGTTCGGCACGCAGCATGCCGAACATCGCCTCCGAATCGGCCTGATCGAGGATGGTGAATCCTTCTGCCAGCCCGACTGCCGGGCTGAAGCGACGGAGCAACCGGTGGGAGATGCCGTGGAAGGTGCCACCCCAGACACGGCCGGCGGTCTGCCGATTTACCAGGTGATCGACCCGGCGCAACATCTCCGACGACGCCCGCCGGGTGAAAGTCAACAGCAGGATTCGCTCAGCCGGAACCCCGGTGTCGATGAGCCGTGCCACCCGGGCCACCAGGGTCCGGGTCTTGCCGGATCCGGCCCCGGCCACAACCAGGAGTGGGCCACCGTCGTGGTGGACGGCGGCACTCTGCTCCTGGTTGAGACCTTCCGCCCATGGCTTGTCTCGAATGAGGTCCGAAGCGAACATACGTTCGACTGTAGCACGCCGGGACGAATTCCTATTCCTGCGCAGATCAAGGCCGGTATGCGCTGCCGTCTACGCAGGAACGGGGGCCTTGGGCTGCCCTCACATCGCTCCTTGTTCTGGCGTAGATGGGGGCCGGTATGTGCTGTCATCTACGCAAGAACAGGGGGGGCTTGGGCTGCCCTCACATCGCTCCTTGTTCTGGCGTAGATGGGGGCCGATATGCGCCGCCATCTACGCAAGAACAGAGGGAGTCGTGCTTCTCGAAGCCGTCGAACTACCTCCGCAGTTCGTACAGGCGATCGATATAGCGCTTGAGCAGCTCGCCGACGGCGCGACGTGCCGGGAAGGTGGCGGCCATCCCGTACATCGGAGCGGACCCCGTCTGCGATTCGCCGTCCACTGCCGACGCCTCGGCTACCGACTCCCGCAGATCAGTGAGGAACGAGTCGGTCACTCCTGGTTGCGCGTGGCGCAGTGTGACTGCGATATGCACCGCCGGCGGGTGATGCAGACCGTTGAGGCTCCAACCACGTTGGGCCATACGGGCCATGACCTCGTAGATGCTGATCGAGTCCGAGGCAAAGGCAATCACCCAGAGCGGGTCGCCCAGAATCTCGAGTTCCGGGATTCCCTCGATGCCGCGCCGAATCTGATCGGCCGCCTCGAGGATGGCCCGCGTGGCGTCGAGGTAGCCGGCCTCGCCCATCGACAACATCGCCGCCCAGGCCGTTGCCAGCAACGCGCCCGGACGGCTGCCCGCCATTGTTGGCGAGTAGTACAGTCCACCGGGCCAGTCAGACGCCACGAAGTACTGGTTGTGGCGCAGCTCCCGTCCTCGGTATAGAACCACGGAGGTCCCTTTGGCGGCGTATCCGTACTTGTGCGTGTCGGCCGATATCGACGTGACTCCCGGAAGCCGGAAATCGAAACGGGGA
>JAAELU010000666.1 GCA_024226255.1 bacterium
CAAGCCAGAACGTACTCTCGAACGACTTCACAAATTGTGGCCAGGCCGGCGTGGAGTTCTTGAGGAGACTCACGCAGATCCTGCACGACCCGATCAACCGAGGTTTCGGTCACGCAGAGCATCAGTGCAATCGTGAGAGGTGAGTACACCGTCATCACGATCGGGACATCTTCATCCAGGCCGGCTTTCAGGAGGCGGATAGCCTCGAGTTCACGACCCAGCGCACCGGAATTGATGTCCAGGTTCCGTAGAGCCGCCCATTCATCCGGCGACTTCACCGCAGCTTCGACGAACTGGGGATGGACGCAGTCGTCCGTACTGAAGCGGATAGTTGGCCCCCAGTCCTGGGTCGGATAGATCCCGGTCGGGGTGAGCTTGATGATGTCGAGGTCGTACTTGTGAAACTGATCCAGCGTCAGCTCGGCCAAGCTGCGAGGCGACCATTCTTGAACGGCATGATGGCGCCAAAAAGTCAGCGGGATCCGATCGACATCGTCGCCTCGAACAGCTGCTTCAACCCTTTGCCACTTGCTCATGGGCTTCATCGCTTCGAGAGTAGCCGGAACCTGCTACGAGCGAACTCGCTGCCGCCCAGGCGTACCTCGACGCTGGCGCCAGTGTTCGCAGCCAACTCAACCATGCGACGTTCAAGAAGATCTGTCTCACCGACAACGACGACGGTCGCTCCGAGCTCGCCGAACCATTCCGGATCATCCTCGGCGAAGAAGCTGCCAAGACCAGCGGGATACGAAACAACGAGTGGACGCTGTAGGACAGCTTTCAAACCCTCAATGGCCTTGTATCCGTGTGGCCTCGGGAGAGATCCTGACAGTGCCGTGAAACGGAGGAGCTGTATCGAAGAGTGGCCCAGCAGGGGTGCTCACGGCCGGCGGCCTCGTCCACCCGAGCTCCGCCGACCGATCAGGCGCTCATGACACCGAGCAGTCGGTGAGGCGACCAAGGGACCCCCGTCGCAAGCGGAGCCCAGCCGCAGCCGCGACTGCCCAGAACGTCGCTGAGTCAGCGCCTATCACCGGACGACCAACCATCCGTTCGAGCTCGACGATGATCGGCGTCGTCCTACACCCGGCGCCCGTGACGACCACCGCGTCGGCGTCACCGGCAGTCTCGACCGCCCGCTCGACCGCGGCCGTGATCAGCTCCGGGGTCATGTCCCAACCGTAGGTGTCGTTGTCAGTGATCGGCCCCGAGAGACGCTCGTCGGCC
>JAAELU010000667.1 GCA_024226255.1 bacterium
AGAAAGGCATTCTTTTCGCGTTCTATTCCGCGGATCCCAGTCGTTCATTGTGCTTAAAAGGCCGCCATTGGGGCCATTAGTGCACACTCGACCTCCGATCTTGCCGCCGAATGGCCCCGATCGGGGCGGTCGAGTGTGCAGAAAGCGCTGTATTCGGGCGCGTTTAAGCACAACGGACAGGGTTCTGGGTCGCTCGGGTGCCAGAATGCGGTACATGGATGTCCCCGACGATCCCGACATGTCGGAAGACCCGGATCCCCTAACCCGACTCGACCAGGAGCTGCGGGAGCGAGTTGCCGGCGAATTCCGACGAACCGCCGAAGAGGACGAGTTCACGGCTCGCAAGGCGGCGCTGCGCCATCGCACGCTCGCCCAGGTTGCGTACGAGCTGCTGAGCCGCGGCGACACAGTGCGGGCCACCATCGGGGCCGAGTCAATTCGGGGCGTGATCACCCATGCCAGAGGAACGCTGGCAACGCTGACCCTGACGACGGGAACCGAATTCCACCTCAATCTCGCCGGGCCACTGGTCCTCGATGTCGTCGAGCGCTCAACCACCGGAGGGCGCACCAGAGAGCCCTACGGTCCTGAAACATTTGTCGCCCGCCTCCGCGAGCTGGAGTTGGCAGAAGTGTCGATCGAAGCCGTCGTCGGATTTGGCGATTCCCGACCGTCGGGCGTCATCGAAGCCGTAGGCGAGGATCACTTGATGCTCAGCGGCGAGACAACCCACTTCATACCGCTCCCCTGGATAGGCGCGGTACGACGGCTAGATCCCTAGCGCGATCGGCGGATCGACGCCTGAGATCAAGCCGCGCTCGAGGATGCCTTAACGAGGCAGAACGGGTGGCCGACCGGGTCGAGGAAGAAACGAAA
>JAAELU010000668.1 GCA_024226255.1 bacterium
CCATTCACATCTATGGAGGTGGGTAGCAACTCCCAAGGAACACCGCAGGCGTTCCCGACTTCTGGCTTCTGATCCAGCTACAGCTTGTAGCCGCCGCTGGCGTCGATGGCCTGGCCTGTGATGTAGGCGGCGGCGTCGGAGGCGAGGAAGACGACGGCTTCGGCGACATCGATCGCTTGGCCGGGTCGGCCCAGGGCGATTGCCTTGGTTCCGGCGTCTAGCAGCTCCTCGGAGAAGTCTCCGCTCTCCACGAGTGCGTGATACATCCCGGCGGCCATCAAGCCAGGCCCGACCGAGTTGGCTCTGACTCCGAAGCGGCCTTCCTCGGCGGCTACGGCCCGTACCAGGGCTTCGACGGCGCCCTTGGGAACCGCCGACAGCGAGTCCTTCGGCGGGTAGGTGCGTACTGCCATCGATGTAACGGCGACCAACGCCCCCTTGGCATCACGGAGATGGGCAAGTGAGGCTGAGACCAGGTTGAAGGCGCCCATGAGATCGACCTCCACCTTCTCCTTGAAAAGGTTGGGCTCGATCTGGCTCACGTAGCGCATCGGGATCAGCGGACCGGTCGCCGAGACGACCGTGTGGATGCCTCCGTATTCCGAAGCGACTCCATCGACGAATGCCGCAACGGCGTCGGCATCGGTGATGTCCACCTGCTGATGGCTTTGGCGCCGACCCTTACCCTCGACCGCGGCACCGACCTCGGCGGCGGCTTCGGCGTTGCGGTGGTAGGTGAAGGCCACGTCCGAACCGCGTTCGGCGAGGAGTTCGACGATCGCAGCTCCGATGCCACCGCTGCCGCCGGTCACGAGGGCGACCCCGCTCCGACTCTCGAAACGGGTGCTGTCACTCATTGGCCACTCCTGAATGCGTCGAGCTCGGTGTGCAGATCCTCGTGGGTTCGTCTCCCCGGGTGTGGTCGGTACCAGGAGTCGTCGATGAGATCCCACTCCGGAGTCGAGTCGATCGGCACGAGGATGCGCTCGGTTAGTTGCCAGCCATCACCGATACGGGCCAGCTTGTCGACGTGGCGAGCCCACAGATGCCAGATGGAATCGTCCGGGAAGCGGTGGAAGGCGTAGATGTAGGTCTGGGCGGTTGCAGTGTCGCCCTCGATGACCGAGCGGTGGTTCGAGATGTGGTGGCTGGTGTGGCGGTACTGGAGGAGGATGCGGCCCAGCGCCCGTCCAATGTGGTCACGACTCTGATAGATCTTCCCCGTCATGAGGTCGGCGGTAGCGTCCTCGGCAAAGAGCTGGGAGGCACCAATCGGGTCGAGCGCATCGATCCGGTCGAAGTAGTCGACCATGACCCGCTCGATCGCTTTGGCATCAATCAGTTCTTGGATATCCACGGCACTGATCGTACTCAGCCGGAATCGCCAGGACGCGGCTTGTAGTCTCCCCACATGGCGGTACCGCTGGCAACAATGGAGTCCCTCGTCGGTTGGAACTTCCCGGGAGGGGAGTTCACCATCGAGGCCTGGGAGAAC
>JAAELU010000669.1 GCA_024226255.1 bacterium
CATTACCTGAGCGCGCAGCTAGTCGGCCTGCTCTACCTCGGCGATAGTGTGTTCGGCCCGGGTAAAGGCCTCGTCCTGCGACACCGTTCTGCCAACTTCGAGGTCAGCTTCGCTCTGGGCAATCAACTGCAACATGGCAACCGTATCGCGCCACTTGTCGTAGCTGGCGACGTCCATGAGGACCGCCTTGGCCGCTCCCTTGTCCGTCAACAGGATCGTGCCCCGGTTCTCGGCGACACTGCGCACCAACTTCGCGCCGCTCGTCAGCAACTCATCCACTGGCTTGACGTCTTCTGAGAGCCTCATCTCGTCTCCTTGGCCCGGCGGCCCGTCAAGCCGACGTTATCACACGGCATGTAGCCCAGCGCGCTGCTACACGTTGGCCTGGAGCCGACCCTCACCCCAACCCCTCGACCGCCTCCGCCGGCTCCACCGGCCGCCTCACCGACCCCGACACCTCCCACATCCGCTTCATCCACAGCTCGATGTACTCGATCACCAGATTGACGTACGGCAACGCCACCAGCGTCAGTACCGCTGAGGAAATCAATCCCCCCATCACTGTGATCGCCAGCGGATAGTAGAACAACCCGCCGACCCGCGAGCCACCCAAAGCCAACGGCGCCAGGCCGATGATCGTCGTCGACGCCGTCATCAAAATCGCCCGCATCCGGTCGCGCCCCGCCTGCAGGATCGCTTCCTCGGTGGCCATGCCGGCGTTGCGCAGCTGGTTCATGTGGTCGAGCAGCACGATGCCGTTGTTGACCACGATCCCCATCAGGATCAACAGCCCGATCTGCGAC
>JAAELU010000670.1 GCA_024226255.1 bacterium
GTCCACGACGGCCGCAGGCACGTCCCGATCTACATCAGCGAGTCCATGGTCGGGCACAAGCTCGGCGAATTCGCTCCGACACGAACCTTCCGGGGCCACGCCGGCGACCGTTCTGTGAGGCGTGGATGAGGGCTCAAGCGAAAGCCAAGTACATCAGGCAATCACCGTTCAAGGTGCGTCGCGTGCTCGACCTGGTGCGGGGCCTACCCGTCACCGAGGCTCGGGACACGTTGACGTTCACCAATCGCAAGGCGGCCACCACGGTCCTGAAGCTGCTCAACTCTGCTGTAGCCAACGCTGAGCACAACCAGGCGCTCGACGCCGAAGAGCTGTGGGTTTACGAGGCATTCGCCGACGAGGGCCCGACACTCAAGCGTTTCCGCCCTCGCGCCCGAGGCCGCGCCACTGCAATCCACAAGCGCACGAGCCACATCACCATCGTTGTGGCCGACGACGACGAATACCAGGAAGAAAACTAATGGGCCAAAAGATCCACCCCTACGGTCTCCGCCTGGGGATCGTCACCGACTGGAAGTCGCGCTGGTACTCCGAAAAGGACTACGCCCGACAGGTCAACGAAGACGCCAAGATCCGTAGTTACCTGATCGGCGAGCTCAAGCGAGGCGCAATCTCGCGGATCGACATCGAGCGAATTGGCGACAAGAAGGTTCAGATTGACGTGCACACGGCGCGTCCCGGTGTGGTCATCGGCCGCTCTGGTTCCGAAGCCGACCGCCTGCGTCGTGGCCTCGAGAAGCTGACCTCCCGTATCGTCAAGTTCAACGTCATCGAGGTTCAGAACGCCGAGATGGACGCAACGCTGCTCGCACGCAGCGTCGCCGACCAGCTCGAAGGTCGGGTCTCGTTCCGGCGTGCCATGAAGCGAGCCGTCTCAACGGCCCTCAAGGCCGGCGCCGAAGGCGTTCGAGTCCAAGCATCGGGCCGCCTTGGTGGTGCCGACATGGGTCGCCGTGAGTGGTACCTGGAGGGTCGGGTTCCACTTCACACGCTACGCGCCGACATCGACTACGGAGCAGCCACTGCTCGTACCATGGTTGGTGCTATCGGTGTCAAGGTCTGGGTCTATAAGGGTGACATGCTGCCGTCGCTGTCACGCTCACGGGAGAAGATTGCAGCTGAGGCCCGCCTCGCCGCTGGTGGTCCGTCCGAGCGTCGCAAGTCGGTCAAGTCCCGGGCTGAAGCCGCCGCGGGCGGCGGTGGCCGCCGCTTGATTGAGGCCGGCGGTGGCAAGCGCCCCGTCGCGGCCGGCGGAGGCAAGAGCCGGGAAGGTGGACGCCGCCTCATTGAGGCCGGCGGAGGCAAGCGGGTTGATGCGACTCAGGCGATGGATCAGTTCTCCGAAGAGGTCACGATCTCAGCCGAGGTCATCGAAGAGGCCGCCGGAGCTGCCGAGGCAGCCACTGCGTCGGCAACCCCGATGGAAGCCACACCGGTGCCAGAAGCAGAACCCATTGCGGCTGCCGTTCAGGAGGCCGAGGTCGCGGAAGCGTCCGCGGCTGAGGCCGAGGCCCCCAAGGTTGACGCCACCGACGCTCCCGAAGCTGATGTAGCCGAGGCCCCCAAGGCTGACGCCACCGACGCTCCCGAAGCTGATGTAGCCGAGGCCCCCAAGGTTGACGCCACCGACGCTCCCGAAGCTGATGCAGCCGAGGCCCCCAAGGTTGACGCCACCGGCGCTCCCGAAGCTGATGCCACCGAAGCTGACACAGGTACCGAGGAGTCCTAGATCATGTTGATGCCAAAGCGGACCAAGTACCGCAAGACACACACCGGCCGCATGAAGGGCAAGGCGCAGCGTGGTAGCCGCGTTGCATTCGGCGAGTACGGGTTGCAGTCGCAGGAGGCCGGTTGGATTACCGCCCGTCAGATCGAGTCCGCTCGTATCGCGATGACTCGTGCCATCAAGCGTGGTGGCAAGGTGTGGATCACCATCTTCCCGGACAAGCCGATCACGGAGAAGCCCGCCGAGACCCGCATGGGATCCGGCAAGGGCAACCCGGAGTACTGGGTGGCCGTAATCAAGCCGGGCCGCATCATGTTCGAGATGTCCGGTGTCGATGAGGAGCTGGCCCGTGAGGCCATGCGACGTGCCAGCCACAAGCTGCCGGTCAAGACGAAGTTCGTGAAGAGAGATGAGACATGAAGGCCATCGAACTGCGCCAGTTCTCCTATGGGGAGCTCGGCGGCAAGCTGGACGAGGCGAAGGAAGAGCTTTTCAACCTTCGGTTCCAGCTGGCCACGAACCAGCTCGACAACAGCACGCGGTTGCGTGAGGTTCGTCGTGAAATCGCCCGGATCAACACGATCCGCCGCGAGCAAGAGCTTGAAGCCTATTACCGAGAGCAACAAGGGAGCCAGGAGTCATGACTGACCGTACAGCTCGCAAAGTGCGGGTCGGCGTCGTCGTGTCCGACGCCCGGGACAAGACGATCACCGTCGAGGTGGCCGACACAACCCGGCATCCCCGATACGGCAAGACCGTACCGCGCCGCAAGAAGTTTCACGTGCACGACGAGACCAACGATGCCCGCACAGGCGACACGGTGCGCATCGTCGAGACCCGTCCGATCTCAAAGTCCAAACGGTGGCGTGTCGCCGAGATTGTCGAGAGGGCCCGATGATCCAGCAGGAATCCCGTCTACGGGTTGCCGACAACTCAGGCGCTCGCGAGGTGCTGTGCATCAGAGTGCTCGGCGGTTCCGGTCGTCGCTACGCCTCACTTGGTGACGTCATCGTTGCCACAGTGAAGGATGCCAACCCCGGCGGTGGTGTGAAGAAGGGCGAAGTAGTCAAGGCCGTCGTTGTTCGGACCCGCAAGGAAAACCGTCGCGGCGATGGCTCGTATATCCGCTTCGACGACAACGCGTGCGTGTTGATCAACGATCAGCAGCAGCCTCGCGGAACTCGCATCTTCGGGCCGGTTGGCCGTGAACTGCGGGACAAGAAATTCATGCGCATCGTGTCACTTGCTCCGGAGGTGCTCTGATGAAGCTGAAGGTCGGAGACTCGGTGCGCGTAATCGCAGGCAAGGACAAGGGAACTGAGTCCAAGATCGCCCGGGTGTTCAAGGACAGGAACCAGATCATTGTCGAGGGCGTCGCAACTGCGAAGCGCCATCAGCGCCCCCAGGGCCAGACGATGCAGGGCGGGATCATCGACAAGGACATGCCGATCAACGCCAGCAACGTCATGATCCTCTGTCCCGATTGTGGCCCAACGAAGATCGGCGCTCGGTTCGATTCCGATGGTCGCAAGTACCGGGTCTGTCGCAAGTGTGGAGGTGACATCTAATGGAACCGCGCTTCAAAGCGAAGTACCACGCCGAGTTCCGTGACGAGCTGCAGAAGGAGCTCGGACTCGGCAACATCATGCAGGTGCCGCGGCTCCAGAAGATCGTGGTCAACATGGGTGTTGGCGACGTAACTCAGGACGGCAAGCTCATCGACGCTGCCATGGAAGATCTGCGGGTCATCACCGGCCAGCAGCCACGGCTCAACCGAGCCCGCAAGTCGATCGCCAACTTCAAGCTGCGCGAGGATATGCCGATTGGCACTCACGTGACTCTCCGCGGAGTTCGCATGTGGGAGTTCTTCGACAGGCTCGTGACGCTGGCGATTCCGAGGATTCGAGACTTTCGTGGCCTCAATCCGAAGGGATTTGATGGCCGAGGCAACTACAGCTTCGGCGTCACCGAGCAGCTGATTTTCCCAGAGATCGATTACGACAAAGTGGTGAAGGTTCGGGGCATGGACATCACGTTCGTGACCACCGCAGTCAACGACGAGCAGGGTCGAGCACTTCTGACGAAGTTTGGCTTCCCGTTCCGGCAACAGGCAGGTGTTTAGTGGCCAAAAAATCAAAGATCGCAAAGAACGACCGGCGCAAGGTGCTTGTCGAAAGGTACGCAGAGAAGCGTGCTGAGTTGCTGGTCATCATCAAGGACCCGGCGGCGAACTACGACGCAAAGCGGGAGGCATACGCCAAGCTCGCCAAGTTCCCGCGTGACTCGAGTGCGACCCGCTATCGCAACCGCTGCGGAGTGAGCGGCCGTCCGCGTGGCTACTTCCGGAAATTCGGAATGTCGCGACTCGCGCTGCGAGAACGGGCCCATAACGGCGAACTCCCCGGAATCAGAAAGAGCTCCTGGTAATGCATACAGATCCAATAGCAGACATGCTGACGCGGATCCGCAACGCCAATCAGGCGCTGCATCCGGAAACCGTTATGCCGTCCTCCAAACTCAAGGAGCAGATCGCCAAGATCCTGTCCGAAGAGGGCTTCGTTGACGGCTATCAAGTTGAAGACGCTCGGGTCGGCAAGGCGCTCACAGTGCGCCTCCGGTACCAGAACGGCCGGGTGCGCGTCCTCAAAGGCATCAAGCGCATCTCGAAGCCGGGCCACCGTGTCTACAAGGGCGCTAGTGACATTTCTCGGGTCGCCGGAGGCATCGGCGTTTCAATCGTGTCGACATCCGAGGGACTCCTTACCGACCGTGAGGCGCGTCGGCGCAACGTCGGCGGCGAAGTCCTGTGTGAGGTCTGGTAGCTCATGAGTCGTATTGGCAACAGCCCGATCGATGTACCCAGCGGGGTAGAAGTGACTGTCAAGAACAGCCATGTTTCGGTCAAGGGTTCCAAAGGCACACTCGAGCGCACGTTCGACGATCGAATCACCATCAAGCTCGAAGACGGCGTTGTAACGCTGTCGCGGGCAGATGATGATCGCGAGTCACGTTCGTTGCATGGTCTGAGCCGGGCACTTCTCGCCAACATGGTCGAGGGTGTCACCAACGGTTATAGCAAAGAGCTGCAGGCAGTCGGGGTCGGCTATCGAGCGGTGCTCAAAGGGTCGACTTTGGAGCTGCAGCTCGGTTTCTCTCATCCTGTGAACGTCACCGCCCCGGACGGCGTGAACTTCGAGGTGCCGGAGCCAACGAAGATCATCGTCAGCGGCATCGACAAACAGCAGGTTGGTCAGGTCGCAGCAGACATTCGCAAGATTCGCCCGCCAGAGCCGTACAAGGGCAAGGGTATCCGTTATTCGGACGAGCACGTCCGTCGCAAGGCAGGTAAGGCAGGTATCACCTGATGAGGGGTTCACGCACCGACGCAAGGCGGCGCCGCCATTTCCGTGTACGCAAGAAGGTCCACGGGATCGCCACGCGTCCTCGCCTCGCGGTCTATCGAAGCAACCGTTACATCTACGCTCAACTAATCGACGACAATGCGGGCCGCACGTTGGCTTCGGCCTCATCGCGAGAGAAGTCGCTGGCGGGCCAGACATTGACGGTGGAAACTGCGGCAGAGGTCGGGAAACTGATCGGTGCTCGCACCAAGGACCTAGGGATCGACGCAGTCGTATTTGACCGTGGCGGGTACCCGTTCCACGGCAGAGTCAAGGCTCTAGCCGAAGCAGCCCGCGAAGAGGGCCTCAAGTTCTAATTAGCCGGCACGCGGCGCAGCAACGAGATCACAGGAGATCAACACGGTGACAAATCGAAACAGAGGCGAGAGGAAGCGGAACGAGCGCGAAGCGCCGGAGTTCGACGAGCGCGTCATCGCCGTCAACCGTGTCGCCAAGGTCGTCAAGGGTGGCCGCCGCTTTTCGTTCACCGCGCTGGTGACGGTCGGAAACGGCAAGGGCAAGGTCGGCGTCGGATACGGCAAGGCCAAGGAAGTCCCGGCCGCGATCCAGAAGGGTATGGACATCGCTCGTAAGAGCATGGCTCACGTCCCGATGGCCGGCACAACGATCATTCACGAAGTCATCGGCGAGCAGGGTGCCTCCAAGGTACTCATCAAGCCGGCCGCTCCCGGTACCGGCGTAATCGCTGGAGGCGCCATGCGCCAGATCCTCGAGGCTGCCGGAATCCGCGACGTGCTGTGCAAGTCGCTCGGATCGCCCACCCACGTCAACGTCGCCAAGGCCACGATGAATGGGCTGATGGGCCAGATGCGGCCTGATGAGGTCGCCAAATCCCGGGGCAAGAAGGCCGAGGACATTTTCCCGCCCGCAATGCTCGCTGCCTATCGCTCGACCGAGCTGATGCGCACTGAGGTAGGTAAGAAGTAATCATGGCAAAGACCGTCAAGATCACCTTGGTCAAGAGCACCATCGGTGAAAAGCCCAAGACCCGGGCAACAATCGAGAGCCTGGGATTGCGGAAGATCCGCCAGAGCGTTGAGCGGCCTGACTCGCCATCGCTTCGTGGGATGATCTTTCGTGCCAAGCACCTGCTGGAAGTCGAAGAGAACTAATGAAACTCCATCATCTCAAGCCTGCCGAGGGCTCCAAGACCCGCAAGGTCCGCGTCGGACGCGGTGAAGGCGGACGGCGTGGCAAGACCGCCGGTCGTGGCACCAAGGGCCAGAAGGCCCGCAGCAAGGTCCGTCCCGGTTTTGAGGGCGGCCAAACGCCGTTGCAGCGTCGTCTGCCGAAGCTCAAGGGCTTCAAGAACCGCAACAAGGAATACTTCGCTCTGATCAACGTCGGCAAGCTCGCCGACAACTTCGAAGCCGGCGATGTCGTCACCCCGGAAGTCCTCCATGAGCGTGGCCTCGTCAAGAAGCGGGGTCGAGTGAAGGTGCTCGGGGAGGGTGACATCACCTTGGCCCTGACCGTCAATGCTCATGCCTTCAGCCTCGGTGCTGTTGAGAAGATCAAAGCTGCCGGCGGATCTGTAGAGGTCGTTAGCTAGTGGCTACCACCCACTACGATTCAGCCGGTACCGACGCCACGATGAGGGGTTGAAGCGCGAATGCTCTCCGTCTTTCGCAACATGTTCCGCATCAAGGATCTTCGCCACAAGATCCTGTTCACTCTGTTCATTTTCGCGGTCTACCGTTTTGGTACCGCGATTCCGGTGCCGGGTGTTGATCTCCAGCGCGTCCAGGATTTTGCCGACAGCCAAACGCAAAGCGGCTTCGTTGGGATACTGAACCTCTTCTCCGGGGGTGCTCTCGAGCAGATGTCGGTCTTTGCCCTGGGCATCATGCCGTACATCACCGCTTCGATCATCATGCAGCTCCTGGCCGTTGTGATTCCCCGTCTGCAGACGCTGCAGGACGAGGGCGAGGCCGGCCGCAAGGTCGTTACGCAGTGGACCCGCTATCTGACAGTCGGATTGGCGCTGCTGCAGTCAACAGGGTTCACATTCCTCTTCCATAGTGGCAACTTCACCGGGGGCATCGACCTGATCCCCAACTACACCACGCAGCGGGTGCTCATCATCGTTCTGACCATGACTGCCGGTACCGCCATGATCATGTGGCTCGGCGAGCTGATCACGCAGCGTGGAATCGGCAACGGTATGTCGCTGATCATCTTCGTGAGCATCGTGAGCCAGCTGCCGTCACAGCTCGGCATCCTGTGGGCCAACTCGGCACCGTTCCAGTTCTGGTTCGTCGTTCTGGTCATGCTGGCGCTCACGGTCGGCATCATCTTCGTTGACCAGGGGCAGCGTCGAATTCCCATCCAGTTCTCCAGGCGGGTTCGTGGCCGCAAGGTGCTCGGCGGGCAGTCGACCTACATCCCGCTGAAGGTGAACATGGCGGGCGTTATCCCGGTCATTTTCGCCACGTCGATTATGTACTTCCCGGTGCTGGTCTCGTCGTCGCTGCCTTCGAGTGGATGGGGAGCCAGCGTTCGCAACTTCATCGATAACAACCTGTTGACGACCGGATCACATGGCCAGTTCTCCCCGAGTCTGATCTACATCTTGTTCCTGGGTTCACTTGTCGTGTTCTTCACGTACTTCTACACCGCCATCCAGTTCGATCCGGAGCGCCAGGCCGAGACCATTCAGCGACAGGGCGGGTTCATCCCGGGTATCCGACCGGGACGGGCGACGGTGCGGCATCTCGAGCATGTTCTCAGCCGCATCACCCTGCCGGGTTCGCTCTATCTGGCCCTCGTCGCGGTGCTGCCGTCCTTGATCGGATGGTTCTGGAACATCCCGGTCGGCCTGTCAGGAGTTTCGATCCTGATCGTCGCCGGCGTGGCCCTCGAGACAATGAAGCAGATCGAGAGCCAGCTCATGATGCGCAACTACGAAGGTTTCCTGGGCTAATCCGTACGGCTTGCGTAACGTGTATCACCCATGTTGGATGGCAGCTAGCTTGTACGTCGTACGTGCTATTTGATACTTGATACGAGGTCTTCATGGGTAGACGAATTCTTTTTCTGGGCCCACCCGGAGCGGGCAAGGGCACCCAAGCCGAACGATTGGCGCGTGCCCTGGGGGTGCCGCACATCTCAACGGGTGTCATGTTGCGTGACAACGTCACCCGCGGCACCGATCTCGGCAAAAAGGCGCAAGCGATCATGGCTGCGGGAGATCTCGTACCGGATGATCTCGTAGTGGCGATGGTCAAGGATCGTCTCGCTCAGGATGACGCCGCGTGTGGCTATCTGCTGGACGGGTTCCCGCGCAACGTTGTCCAAGCTAGAGCACTCGACGAAGCCATAGGGACGGGCGCCCTCGAGATGGCTCTTCTGCTGGAAGCCGATGAGGAGGAGCTGGTCGGTCGACTTCTGCAACGAGCTCTCGATGAGGGGCGCGAGGACGACAACGAAACCACAATCCGCAATCGTCTGCAGGTCTATCGCGACGAGACCGAGCCGCTGGTCGGCTACTACCCCGAAAATGACGTGTCCGTCGTCGCTGTCGACGGAATGGGAACCATTGAAGAAGTGTTCGCCCGAATGATGACTGCACTGGTAGATAACTAGTGAATCGGGATGCTCGTATCGTGACGAAGAAGACCCCCGAGGACTTCGAGAAGATGGCGATCGCCGGAGCTTGCGTCGCCGCGATTCACGCCGCGACGCGCCAGGCCGCAGTTCCGGGCACTTCCATGCTCGAGTTGGATGCGATTTCGGCCGAGATTCTGCGCGAGCGCAATTGCCGAGCGTCCTTCCTTGGCTACCACGGGTTCCCGGCGACAATCTGCGCGTCACCCAACGAGGTAATCGTCCATGGCATCCCCGACGACTACCGCCTCCGTGAGGGCGACATTGTTTCAATCGACGCCGGTGCCATCTATGAGGGCTGGCACGGTGATGCCGCATTCACCGTGGCGGTTGGTGCGGTCCCTGAGGAAGTGGCAACACTGCTCGAGGTAACGGAACAGGCTCTGTGGAACGGCATTGTTCAGGCTCGCCATGGCAATCGGCTCGGCGACGTCGGGCATGCTGTTGAAGAGACCGCTGGCCCCTACGGGTACGGCGTCGTGCGGGACTACATCGGCCACGGGATCGGTCGCCAGATGCATGAGGCCCCCAATGTGCCCAACTACGGCGTTCCAGGCAAGGGTTTCAAGTTGAAGGCTGGGATGGCGATCGCCATCGAGCCGATGTTCAACCTCGGAACTCAACAGTCTGTGGTGCTCGAGGACGGTTGGACTGTCGTGACCGAAGACGGCAAGCTTTCGGCGCACTTCGAGCACACCGTGGCGATCACACACGAGGGCCCCAAGGTGCTGACGCTCCCAGAGCCCAAGCTGGTCACCGAGCTCGACAGGGTCGGCGCCTAAATACTTGCACCTACGAGCCCTCACTCGGCTCATCGTCGCGTATATTTGGAGTGAGGCGTGACCGGCGACGGGCGCCCGTCACACGCGAGCTAGGGCCGCCGCGCCAACACGAGCTCGACGGCCCCCTACAGGGGAGTAACCGCGATGATCGTGGGCGGAGCACCGAGGTACGGATACCGGCGAGTTCTAGTTCTCATCGGGGCCGTCGTGGTGGCGATGGCAAGTGTCACCGCAACCGTTGACCCCGTGCAGGCTGCCGTGCCGCCATGCACCATTGTGGGGACCTCGGGCGATGACACTCTGGCCGGTAGCGAAGGCGACGACGTCATCTGTGGGCTTGGCGGGAATGACACCCTGGAAGGTTTGGGGGGAAACGACGTTCTGTTCGGTGGCCCCGGCGACGATCTACTTGCGGGCAATCTCGGCAATGACGAGTTGTTTGGACAGGGTGGCGAGGACACCCTGTATGGCGGTCCCGGCGCTGATGTTCTAGCTGGTGGTGGCGATGCAGACTTGTTGCGGGGCGGGCCCGGTTCCGATGAACTTCACGGCGCCCACGGCTCCGATCGACTCATCGGCGGCAGCGGTCACGATGAGCTCTGGGGTGGCGGTGGCGCCGACTTGCTATCGGGTCGTGCCGGCGGTGACACGTTGCGTGGAGGGCCGGGCGACGACCGGTTGGCTGGCAACGACGGTGACGATCGCCTCTTTGGCCAGGCTGGCAACGATACCCTCATCGGCGGCGCCGGACTCGATCTTCTCAGCGGCGGCGGCGATGCCGACACCCTCCGTGGTGGAGACGAAGACGACGAGCTCCACGGCGCCGCCGGTAGCGACCACCTCGTCGGTGGCATTGGCAGCGATTTGATGTGGGGCGGGTCCGGCGAAGACCTCCTCGAGGGCGGGTTCGGGAACGATACCCTGCGCGGTGGCAACGACAACGATGTGCTCGCCGGCAATCAGGGCGACGATGTGCTCTTCGGAGGCTTGGGCGCCGACAACCTGTTTGGTGGTCCTGGCACCGACACATGTGACGGTGGTGGGGGAGGCGACAGTCTGGTCGACTGCGCTGTGAATCCTCCATCGATCGAGGCTCCATTTGCCTTCGGCACGACACTGGTCGGGACGCCCACAGTGATCGCCGGAAGGGCCTTCGATCGATTCGGCGGCATCGTCCGAGTAGGTGTTGCGGTCCGGCACCGGGCCACCGGTGAATGGTTCCAAGCTGACGGCACCTTTGGGCCCCAGCTGCACAGATTTGATGCGGAGCTCGAGAGTTGGACAAGTTGGGAAGCTCTGTGGCGACTTGAGATCCTGCTGCCTGCGGATGACTACGCGCTGTCACTGCGGGTGTGGGACACCGATGGCAATGCCGTTGAGATGCCACGTTATTGGGCATTCACGGTCTCCGCCGGTCCGACCGTGTCCGGGACGGTTCTCGATGCCGTCGGTGATTTCGGCGGTCTGTCGTCGATACAGCTCGATGCGGTTGGCAATCCAGTTATCGCGTACACCGATGCTGCGGCCGGCTCCATTCAGGTTATCCACTGCACGGACGCCGACTGCGCCGGTTTCGTCGGTCCCTTGGAGGTGGCACCACTCGGGTCCGGAGGGTTCGGCGGCCCTCAAGAGACTGCTCGAATCGATCTTGAGATCGATTCCAGAGGATACCCGGTCATTGCCTATGAAGGGTCCATCGTTCATTGTGTCGATCCGGACTGTGCTCTGCCGGCTTCGGTCCAGCTCAAAGGCCCTGGAGGCCCGTCGCTGGAACTCGACAGCAACGACCACCCGGTCGTGAGTGGGGGCTGGCCATTAACAGTGATGCACTGTACGGATGCCAACTGTGAGGACGAACCCCTCTATGGGCCGTACGTGCCCTACAACGAGGTGCTGTGGACGTCCTTGGCGCTCGATACTGACGGCAATCCGATTGTGGCGTCGTGGGACTGGTCAAGCGATCGTGGCAGCGACCTGCGGCTCACCCGCTGCTCGGACCCGAACTGTCAGGGCGCCGCTACCTTCGAGCTGCTGGCAACCGGTTTCAGTGAAGTCAATTGGAAGTCTGTCTCGATGGCGCTCGATGATGATGATCTTCCGGTCATTGCCGCAAAGCAGGAGGTGCCCGGGCTCTACGTCGATAGGCCGACGGTCTACCGCTGCAGCGACGTGGCGTGCGCCGGCGAGGTCTCGGCCTTCCCGGTCGCGGACAACAGTTACGCCGGCAAGGTGGCACTGGCCCTCGACTCGGCCAGCCTTCCGGTCGTCGCCTATGCCGACTGGCTCGTTCTGATCGGCCAGCGAGATGCGGCACTGGCATTCTGCGTTGATCCAGCCTGTTCCGGTCAGCCGAGCCGTGTCGTGGTCGACAATGGTGTGTCTGCCGAATCAGTTGCGCTCGTCGTTGACGATGCCGGTACAGCCTACGTCAGCTACTACGACGCCTTGGCTGGTGACCTTCGGTTCGCCCGGATTCCTCGCCCCTGATTCCTGCAGGGTCGAAACCTATGTTGGAGGTAGTTCCCGGTAGTGGTAGCTGTATGCAGGGGAGAAGCCGACAGTGCTGTAGAGCGCCATAGCGGCCGCGTTTTCCCACGTGACTTGGAGCACTGCCCGATCAGTGCCGGCTGCAATGCCCTTGGCGAGCAACGTGCTCAGGATCCTCCGAGCATATCCGCGTCGTCGTCGTTCAGGCACCGTGTTCATGTTGTAGACCGTGGTGAAGCCGTCGAGATCCAGGCTCATCCCGATCGCAACGATCTGACCGCCCACGGAAACCGAGGCAAAGCGGTTGTGGCCCCCACTCGAGGTGAGCTGGTGCCGGAGCCCGTCGAGACTCTGCGGCTCACCGCTGACGCTTGCAATGCATTGGAGCCACTTCTGCGACGGGCTATCTGCGACCACAACATCGTTGTCAGCGGTCGGGTCCTTGAGCGCCGCGGTCATTACCGCGGTCGGCGATGACCGTCCGTACCCATGATCGGCGAGGGCCCCGTCCAACTCCTCGTCTGCCAGAGGAGTGACCCTGAAGACCGGGGGAGCGCCCCGGGCCGCGAACCAATCCTCACAATGCCTGATCTTGTCCGCAATCGGCAATGTGGATGGGCGGACGGCATTGACCGAATTGGCCCGGCGTGAACCACCGTCCGACCACCGCAGAACCCATCCGTCGTATCGGTCCTGATCGAGCGCGGGCAAGGTGCGGAAAGAGAGTTCCTCCAGGAGTCTCACGGCATTAGGCATAGCTGGGCAGCATACGCACCTGATTTGGTCTTTTTCGCTCTAGTGGCGTACAATTCCGGCCGGCTCCGAAGGGGCCGGTGTTTTCCTGCGCTCTTGGGCA
>JAAELU010000671.1 GCA_024226255.1 bacterium
GCCTGGTCGTGGGGGAGGGAGCCGCGGGCGGCGCGGAGGTAGCCGAATGGGGTTTCATGACGCAGGTTGGAAACCCGTGAGGTGTAGACGTCTGCGTACTTCTCGACCTGGCGGGCGAAGAGGCTTTTGTCGTTGCCCGCCCGCATCAAGGGCCCCCATGTCGGGTTGCCGAGCTGGGCGGCGGCCTGGGCAAGCGGGGCGATCTCGTTGTCGAGCTTGGTCGCGGCCGCGGTGACACTCGACAGCTTCTTTTGGGTGGCATCGTCGCCGGCGGACTGCATTGCCAGCCGCAGCCTTGCCTGGTGCCTGTCAGTCGCGACTTTCTTGACCATCAGCGCTTCGAGCTGCTGTTGCTCCTCAGCAAACTCCATGGCGTCGTGGATCTCCGCCTCGAGTTCTCGTGCGATCAGAGCAGTACGCCAATGAAGCACATCCTTGGAGACGTGGACGTCGCCGAATAGATGGTCGCCGACGTAGAGGGGTTGACCTCCGGAAATGCCGAGACTGTCCTCGACGTCTCGAGCGCTGCCGCCGAAGTAGACGTGTCCGGGTTCGAGGGGGCCGACATGTGGGAGTAGTAGCGAGTTGGTTTCATCGACGACTCGATAGATCGGGTTGGTTTCGGAGAAGAAGACCGGCTTGTTCGCCGACACGATGACCACATCGAACAGGTCGCGCCAAGTCGAGCCTTCCGGGCAGAACCGGTCAACGCAGTAGGTCATCATCTGACTGGCGTACGACCAGTCGGAGTTGGTGATGAGAAGCAGCTGCTTCCCTGCGGCTCGTTGATCGAGCAGGGTCTGGACAATGTCGGGATCGGGATCGACGAAACGATCCGGATCGGCAACGATCTCAGTCTTCAGAGAGCCCTCCATGTGGGTCTCCGAGAGGGCATCGTCGACAGCCCGGTAGAGATCGGCGTAGCTCCTGGCGCCGGGCAGTGGCTCGCGGTCATGAACGTCGACAAGTTGGCTGAAAAGGCTTGCCCGAGATAGTTCGAAGAGGGTGTTCATGAACTCGAAACGATCCTCAGAAAGGTCCACAACGGTTTCGCGGTACATGTCACGTTGGTCGGTGAAGGGCAGCATCTCGGATCCGTGCTGCGCTCTGACGACGTACCCGAATCGAGTCGCCTTGAGCAGGTTGCCGAGGGCAAGGTCGAAAGTGAGGCCGATGGTGAACTCGTTGGGATCGAAAGAGAATCCTGCGACCGGCCAGCCGTGCTGTGCCAACAGGTCACGTGCATTTACGAAGGCGGCACCCTCCCACTCGTCCACGCGGTAGTGGATCAACGTGTAGTCCATGTCATAGCCGACCGCCTGTACCGCCCGCATATTCAATGTGCGATTGACAAACACTCCCCGTTCAGGCGGATTGGATTGGCGATCGGAGGAGTTCATGGCCCCAGTGTCGCAGCTCGCGGCCCGCAATCGACGCTGAACGGATACAGTCGTTGCTGATGGATCTGATCTTGCGTCCTTTGGAGCCTTCTGACGAGGTCGAGTTCATCGCGGCGCTCGGTGAGATGGAGAACTTCGGTTTCTACTACGAGACGGGCATGTCGTTCGTCGATTATCTGTCGGTGCTCGACCGAGCGCTTCTTGGGGAAGGTCTGCCGGATGGCCACGTCGCCAACTCACTATTCGTTGCTGACGTTGGTGGTGTCGTCGTCGGGCGGCTGTCGCTACGACACTCCCTGAACGACGCCCTTCTCACCGTCGGCGGTCACATCGGGTATGGGGTGCTTCCGGCCCATCGACGGAAGGGATATGCCACTGCGATGTTGCACCACGCTTTGCCGTTGGCTGGCGAGCTGGGTTTGACCAGCGTGCTCGTCACCTGCGACGAGGACAACATCGCCTCCCGCAAGATCATCGAGGCCTGCGGCGGCGTCTACGAGAACAGTTACACCCTCGACATCGATGTCCCCAAACGGCGCTACTGGATCGACCTCGTCTAGCGCGACGCACTTCTGTGGCCTCTGACTCAGAACCGGGCGACATGGACCTCGAGTCGAAGCCCCATACAGACAACCCCCCGGTGAAGGGGGGTTGTCTTATTAGCCTCGGACGGCCGCTCTGAGGAGGAGTCGGAGGGAAGGGGACCTCCGAATAGTGTTCCGGTGGAGTGCTGGAACACCGTCCGAGTATGTCTCTATAGGTATCGTCCTTGGGTCTCCGTTTCTTGAATCTGATGCCAAACCATTTCGGATTAGCCCAAAGTAACTAGTCACCTTCTCTCGATATGATGCGAACTGCGCACGTGGAGGAGGCCTGGTGGCGCTGTTGGAAGTCGAAAATATGCGGGTCGCGATCCAGGACCCCGGGGCTTCGGCACAGTCGATTCACGTCGAGCCGTATGGTCCGTGGCTTCCTGACGGGTGGGTTGTGGCGATACCAAACATCAGTTTCTCTGTTGATCCGGGCGAGGTGCTTGCCATTGTCGGCGAATCGGGAGCAGGCAAGTCACTGAGTGCACTCGGGGCACTCGGCCTGCTTTCGGCAGGATCCAAGGTTGTCGACGGAACCGTGCGATTCGACGGTGTGCAACTTCGCCCCACCAGGAAGCTCGAGAAGAAGAGGTCACGATGGTGGCGCAAGCGTCGGGAGCGCCGCTACGAGCAATTCATGGAAGAGCTTCTCGACGAGGGATATCGGGGAGTGCTCGGTACTCGCATTGGCGTTCTGTTTCAGGATGCGGTCGCCAGTTGGGCCCCGACCGCGATGATTGGCGACCAGGCGGGCGAGGTGCTGCGTGAGCACACCGATATGAGCGAAAACGAGATCGTGGACAAGGTGCTCGACGCTCTGGGTGAGGTGCGCCTTCCCAAAGTCAGCAAGTACTTGTCGTTCCGCCACGAGCTGAGCCGCGGTCAGGCACAGCGTGCGATGATCGCCTCCGTCCTGATCAAGGGCCCGGATCTGCTGGTTGCCGACGAGCCGCTCTCGGGTCTCGATGCCCCTGTTGCTGCCGCCGTCCTCGACATTCTCCGAGAGCTCAAGGCGCGTCGCGGCCTGGCGATGATTCTGATCACGCACGATCTTGCGACTGTGGCCGCCACCGCGGATCGGGTGATGGTGATGTACGGCGGCCAAGTCGTCGAAGAGGGTCACGTCTCCGAGATCTTCTATCGGCCGCAGCACCCGTACACGGAGGGACTGCTCGGGTCGGTGCCATCGATTTCTCACAAACGACTGGTATCGATCGAAGGGGCTCCTCCTCGTATCCAGGACGTTCCCAAGGCCGCGTGTGCTTTCGCTCCTCGTTGCGGATACGCGGTGGAAGCGTGTCGTCAGGGTCGCCCTGACTTGAGGCCCATTGCCGAGTCCCTGGTGGCTTGTATTCGATCCGACGAGCTCGATCTGGCGGGTGTTCGCGGATGACGGTCGCGTAGGACCGGGTCTGGTTGGTTTCTCAGGACGTGGGCTTGCGATCGTGTGATGCGTTTTGGCTAGCCTGGGAAACGTTCCGGAGGCAAGGGAACCGAGAGCGCGATGCGTCTCATCACCTACATAGGTCTGGTGGTCCGTCGGGTCTGGTCCAAACGCGGCATTTTGATCGGCTCATTGTTGGGCGCTACGTTGGTCACGGCTCTTCTGGCGATCGTCCCTCTCTACGAGGCGTCGGTGCAGGCCGTCGACCTACTGTTCACTGTGCGTGGCGCCACCTCCGACTCTGTTGATGTAACTGCGTTTTCGACCTACACCGACTACTTCGCTACCGGAGCCGACAGCAATCGCGAGTTGGTGAACACCTCTGCCGATGAGCTCCTCGCCAAGTGGTATCCGGAGCGGCTGGAACGTACGCAGAGCCGTGAGTTTGTTGTGATTCCCCTCAGTGTCGATTGGTACGGACAGGCCGAGGCTTGGCGCGAGGCACTCGATCAGGCGATCGAAGACGAACTCGACCCTGAGGAGTGGCCACAGCCGCAATATCCGGCGCCCCCCCGCGAGCCGACCACGGCCCGCATCTTCACGAGCCCAACTCTGACCGATCACCTCACTGTTGTTGCCGGCGAGATCCCGTCCGAGTTACCCAACCTGGTTCGCGACCCCGTTCAACCAGTCCAGTTGGTTTTGGGTTCTGACCTAGCGGCGACGATGTCGGTAGGCGTTGGCGATCAGTTCTTGCTGCGTCCGTTCTCGGGCTTTCAGTACATCTTTGAACTGATCGAGGTAGCAGCGATTGTTGAGCCGGTTGATCCCGGCGACAAGCTGTGGGGGATCGACCGGCCCGGCTCGATGTTCTACATGGAGCAGGCGAATTTCGACTTCTGGATGACCGCACAAAGTGTGCCGGCCGAGAGCGACGCCTGGTTGCGTCCAGCTCGGGGGTATGTGGGGACGACTGCTACCCAGCGCTGGATCATGGGTTTCGACCCGGAGACGATGGTCATCGAGGATCTCAATCCGGTACGCAACCGGATTGCAGAGTTCCGTGCCGACGTCAGCCGCGTCAGCGGCGGAGCTGTCGCTGCCAACTCATTCCTGCCCGGCCTGCTGGACAAGTTCGACCTTCGATCCGTTGTCATTGGTGCACCGATCCTGGCGATATTGGCGCTGGTGGTCGGCGGAGCTCTCTACTTCCTGATATACACCGCGGCGTTGACCCTCGAGCGGGAGGGACCGGAGATGGCCCTTCTCAGGACACGAGGGGCGTCCACCTGGCAGACGGTGGGTATCCATCTGGCGCAATCCCTGGTGATCGCAGCGATTGCTGCGGTCGTAGCGCCGTTTGTTGCCCGATGGCTTGTCGGCATCACAGGGCGAGTACCACCGCTGTCGGACTTGACCGGAGGCGAACCACTCAAAGTCGCCCAGCGCCGGCCGCTGCAGCCTTTCCTCATCGGTGGTGCCGCGCTGACTTTCCTCTCGATGGGTCTGGCCATCATTCCGTTCGCCCGCCGACGGGTGCTCGAACTGCGCTCGTTGGCCGCCCGCCCTGGAGGCAAGTCGGTCTGGCAGCGCTACAACCTCGACCTCTTTGCGATCGCTCTGTCTCTGGTGGTGTTGTTCCAGATCTCACAGCGCGGCTTCATCAACTTCTCGGGCGACGAGGCCAAGCTAGATCCGCTGGCCATCGTCTTCCCTGTGCTGTTGCTGTTCACAGGCGCACTGATTCTGCTGCGGATCTTGCCATGGATGCTGCGGATTATCGGCTGGGTCATGACGAAGTCGCGCAGCATGTCCTTTGCACTGCCCGGATGGCACCTCGGCCGCAACCCCATTCCATATGGTCGGTTGGCGCTGCTGGTGTGGCTGACAACTGGGCTGGGAGCGTTCGCTCTCACCTATGCCAACACTCTCGAGTCGTCGTTTGCCGACCGTGCTTCGTTCGCCACGGGTGCCGATGTGCGGGTTGTCAATGAGGGGGCCGGGTTCCTCGAGCCCCCGATCGGAACGACAGGCGCGGCCGTGCTGCGGACTACTGGGGCTCCGCGCAATGTGCGCAGCCGCCAGGCTGAGGTGCTGGCGGTTCGACCCGCCGACTTCGCTGAGGTCGTCAAGTGGCGTGGCGACTTTGGGGCCGCCCCGCAGACACTGTTCGGTTACCTGCGCCCCGAAGGAGTCGCCCCCGACGTAGGCGTCGAACTGCCCGTTGACGCCACCGAGTTTTCCATCGACGGTGTTGTCATCCCGCGAAGCTGGGCAGATCAGGTGGCCCTCGGTACACGTGAGCCCAACCCCGACATGCGATTGATGATGAAGGTCTTCGATGCCCGCGGTCAGGTGTGGACGATGCAGGCTGATCAGGATCTTCTCGACGAATCGTGGCAGACCGTAACAGTCGATCTGTCCACTGGGCTCAACATCGGCTATCCCCGCGACCCGGTTCCTCCGCTATCGATTCACGCGGTGTGGGTCGAGCGAAGCAATCCGACTGGTGGCAATGTCATCGGCGGTGAGTCGCTGCTCGTTCGCAACTTCCGAGCCGAGACCGCGACCGGTCCTGTGCAGCTTGACGAGGCATTCGAGGAGCTGACCACACTCAATGGATTCGGACGTTTCCGCGACGTTGATGCCGGCGAGGCGGCATCCGCCTATTTCGCAGAGATACCTGCGGGCGAAAGCACCCCCACGTCCGCGATCCGGGAAGCTTCACCACTGTTCGCCACAGGTACGGCGCAGCGATGGGCGCTGCCCGGAGCTCGGACGCGGGTGAACCCTGCCGTGCCGCAGCTGCGGCGCGACCCTGATCCAATCAACGTGCTGCTCGACGTCGAGGTTGCCGCCCAGGCCGGAATAGAGGTCGGTGGGGCGACCACGTTTTCGATCGGTGGGGTCATCATGGACGCCGAGCTGGTGGGCTATATCGACCAGGTGCCGTCGATGACTGATGAGCGAACTTCCGGCCGCATGGTCACCGACCTCGACGGGCTGTCGCCACACCTCAACGGCTTGGCCTCATGGAGTTACAACACGGCGCTGGCTCGTATCGAGGCGCCCGGCGAGCTGTGGATCGAGACGGACGACACTGACGCCGCCATCCGCCAGATCAATGCCCAGCTGCCGGAGAGCGACCCACCGGACGCGTTGTTCAGTATCAAGGCCAATGAAGCTGAGGTGTCCTCACGACCGGTGCAGGTGGGCCTGGTGGCGATCCTGTTTGTGGGCGCCGCGGTGAGTGTTGTGCTCGCCCTGGCGGGGGTCACGTCGTACGTGTTGCTCGCAGTTTCGCGCCGCACTAGGGAGATGGGTGTGCTGCGGGCACTTGGCTTTGGGCGCGCTGGTGTTGCCGCAACGTTCGCGGTCGAGCAGGTCGCGGTGCTCGGACTGGGTGCTCTGATCGGGACCATCGGCGGTATCGCCTTGATGCGTGGAATGCTGCCGTTCCTCCAACTTGGTGAGACGGCGGTTGAGATTCGGCCCGCAATCCGGCTCGCCGTCGCCTGGCCGATTCTGCTGCTCTATCTGGGTGTGGTCGGAATCCTGCTGATCGGCTCGGTCATCTGGGCGACCCGACGGGTGTCGGCGACACGAATGAGCGAAGTGCTGCGGGAGGTGGAGCGATGAGCGAACCCATCATCGATTGCAGCAGCCTCATCAAGATCCATAAGCAGGGCAACCTCGAAGTCGTGGCGCTCCATGGGCTCGATTTCGCAATGTCGCGGGGCGAGTTCATCTCGGTTGTCGGCAAGTCGGGCGCAGGGAAGTCGACGCTGCTGCGGATCCTCGCCGGTCTCGACGTGCCGTCTGCCGGCAAGGTCAGTGTCGCCGGTGTCAGCCTCACCAGCATTTCTCCTCGTGATCTGACCAAGCACTACCGACGTCGGGTTGGGTTCCTGTGGCAGGACTTCAGTCGCAATCTGCTGCCCTACCTCAAGGTGATGCAGAACGTGGAGTTGCCCATGCTTCTATCCGGCGTGGGAACTCGGGAGAGAAGACGGCGGGCCAAGGAGTTGCTCGAAGCGACCGGGCTGCACAACCAGAGTTTCTCCACGATTCACACGCTGTCGGGCGGCCAACAGCAGCGCCTGGCGCTCTGTGTTGCGCTGGCGGGAGATCCCGAGCTGCTGCTGGCCGACGAGCCGACCGGCGAATTGGATACCGAGACGTCTCTCGAGATCTACGAGCTGTTGCGGCGCCTCAACCAAGAGGGCTTGTCGATCATGGTGGTTACGCACGATGTGGCTCTGGCCAAGCGCACCGATCGGGTCGTCCGTCTCGCCGATGGCAAGATGGTGGCCCAGGGCACAGGCGACTCGTACCCGGTGACCCTCGATGCTGGCGGAGCGGTGACGCTGCCGCGGGACCTGCTTCTGGCGGCGGGGATCGAACATGAAGCGGGTGCCAAGTTGACCCCGGATGGCATCTTGCTGCACCGCAAGGAGGAACAGTGAGCCTCGAACTGATCGACATCACCAAGCACTATCCGGGCGGGGCAATCGGCGCCCAGGATGTCTCCGTGACGATCGAACCCGGCGAGTTCGTTGCGTTCTTTGGCCAGTCCGGCTCGGGAAAGACATCTCTGCTGCAAATCGCCGGAATCCTCATGGACGCCGACGAGGGTCGGGTCATGCTCGATGGCGTGCAAGTGAGCGGACTGTCCGAGTCCGATGCCGCTGATGTGCGCAGGAGCCAGCTCGGCTTCATCTTCCAAACCGCCGGTCTGCTTCCACTGCTGTCGGCACGCGAGAACGTTGACGTTGCCTTGCGCCTGCTTGGCATCGGTGGTGGTTCGGCTCGCGACAGCGTCGCCAATGCGTTGGCATCAGTCGAGATGACCGATCGTGCCGACCACCGTCCCGATGAGCTGTCCGGTGGCGAGCAACAGCGAGTCGCCATTGCCCGCGCTCTGGCCCACGAACCCCGCTACCTTTTTGCCGATGAACCAACCGGTGAGTTGGACACGACAACCGGAGCTTCCGTGCTCGGGTTATTGGCGAGCATCGCCGAGAGCGGTACCGCCGTCGTCATGGCGTCACACGATCCCGCCGCCATCGACTACGTCACCCAGGCCTACTTCATCCGCGACGGCGTCCTCGAGAAACCCAACCTCGCGTCACTCCGCCTCTGGCTAACCGAAGGCCAGGAGTTCTGACGGACTGGTTTGGCACCCGTCGAGAGCGCACCACGCGATCGCTCGGCCGCAAGCCCGACCACCTATCTCTCCCCCCGTCTGGCGCCGCTTTGGGCGACAGACACCTGGGGGGAGTGGCCCGCCCGCTCTGGGGCGGGTCGAGGGGGGAGGCGAAGGTAGTCCACAAAGCTGACGTTGCGTCGCTCGACGCCCCAACTCGCCGTTCCTCGCGGCGGCTAGTGGTGTGTCGCTCCAATAGTCACCGTGTATCTCCGGCCGTCGACGGCCCCTGACTGCGCCTTTCTCCTCGACGCACCTACTGATGCGCCTTCGTCGTCAGGCTGTGCCAGATGACGCCGACGCCTCGGAGCTACCCTGGCGCCAATTGAGCGACACACCACTAGGTATCCGCCGACGCTCGTGCGTTGGCTATCGCGCAGTAGCGAGTCCTAATACTCGTTGTGGCTGCGGCTGGCGGTGGGACCCTTTTGGCCCTGGTATTTGGATCCGGCGCCGGCTGAGCCGTATGGGTTTTCAGCGGGGGTGCTGAGCTCGTAGAACGAGATCTGGCCGATCTTCATGCCGGGGTATATGGCGATGGGGAGGTTGGCGACGTTGGAGAGCTCCAGCGTGACCTGTCCCTTGAATCCGGGATCGATGAAGCCTGCCGTGGAGTGGATGAGGAGTCCGAGGCGTCCCAGGCTCGACTTGCCTTCAAGGCGGGCCACGACGTCGTCGGCGAGGCCGATCGTCTCGAGGGTGGCGCCGAGTACGAACTCGCCGGGATGGAGGATGAACGGCTCTTCCTCGCTCGCCTCGACCAATACCGTGAGGTCCTCTTGTGGAGCTTTGGGGTCGATCAGCGGGTAGCGATGGTTCTCGAACACCCGGAAGAACTGGTCGCAGCGGACATCGACGCTGGACGGCTGAACCATGGCCACGTCATACGGATCGATGATGACCCTTTGGGCTGCGATTGCCTCTTTGATGGTGCGGTCGGAGAAGATCATATATCGCCCTGATGATTGGGGTTGCCGGCGGCCCACAGCCAAGTGGATCGAAGGGATTCGATCAAATCAGATTGGGCGGCTTCTAAAGCTCAGGTGCTGCACGTCCGTTTATTGCGAGATGGATATTCAACAGAAGGCCAATCAACTGATCGAGCGGGGCAACGAGCTCCACAACGCCGGCGACAAGGTCGCCGCGGCGCCCTACTACCGCGAGGCGGCCGAGATCTTTGAGCCGTATGCGTCGTTCATGCTGGTCGCAGCCGACAGCTACGCCGCCGGGGGAAAACACCGGGATGCCGCGGCTGCCTACCAACTGGTGCTCGACTCACATCCGGATCACGACCAGGCGATCGCCGGCCTGAAAAAGTCGCGCAAAGCGGCCGACAAGCAAGCCCGTAAGAACTCGGATCTATCGGACCTCGCTCCGGTTCCGGCTGCTGACGACGGCCGCAAGCGTCGGAAACTCTTCGGCCGCAGGTAGCCCATCCGCCGGCGCGTTAGCTGCCGGACTGCCAGATCAAAACGGAGCCGTCCTCGGTCCCTACCGCTATGGCGCTGCCGCCGTTCCGCGAGCCGATTGCCACGTTGGATGTGATCGCAGCGGGCAACTGGGCCTCCCACTTGACTGTCGCCGAGCCGTCGACGATGCCGACGGCAACCAACGACATGCGATCCTGGGTGGGTACGAGCAACTCGAGGAATCCGTCGTCATCGATGTCGACGGCTACGGCCATGTCGAGTTCCCTGGACCCGATCTGGTGCGACGTGAATGGTTGGGCAGTCGCCACGGTCCGCAGCTGCCGTCCGAACTCGACGAACGACACGATGCCGCCAATGTGTGGAGTGATCACTTCAACGCTGCCTGCGGTTGCCGTGAAGCGCCCGAATGCAATCTGATGGCGCCACCGGTTGCTTTGACCAACCGGTTCACCTTCGTTCAGAACCGTGCCGTCTTCGGCCATGACGATCAAGCGGGCCCCAGTATCGGGGGCGCTGACTGTTAGCTGCACCTCACGCGATCCGTCATCGTGCAAGTCGGTCCATATCGCCCGGCGCCCTTCGATCACCGCGGGTGCGCCGACCGTTCCTCTTCCCACGACAGCCAAATCTGGTGGCGCCAGGATGATGAAGCCGGACGCCTCTACCGCGTCGCCCATGACGCCGTGTGCGTACCGTTCTGTCGGACCCGTAAGCACCAGAATCCGGCCCTGTTCGTCCACCAGTACGTCGCCATCCGGAAGGGCATCGACAGATGCTCGCGCCAGCTCGGTGTCGTTCCACACGACGACGTCTCCATTGGTGGCGACATAAGCGAGCTGACCGGCTGGGAGCACACCTGGTCGGCTGTGAGTCACCTGGTCCGGCAGCGGTGACACGATGTCGACGCCGTTGGGCCCCGAGCCGTAGACAATGCTGGTCGCCGAAGGCACTGACCGGACCTTCATCTCGGTGGAGCCTTCCTCAATGATCCGCGACTCACCGTTGCCATAGGTGATTGCCAACGTATTCTCGAACGGCAGGTCAACTCTTACGACAGCAGCCGCTCTCTGGGTAATGACGGCAACCGGCTCGACGTCGAAGGCTCCAGAAGTGGAAGCTACCCGGTTGCCGTCGGCTCCCAGGAACGGCGGGAGGGGAGTTGCCCTGAAGCCGCCGACCGGCTGTGTCGTTGTCAGTTCGATTGGGCCGGGATCTTCAGCCGCCGCGCAAGCGCCGATGAGGAGAACGCAGATCCCCAACAGATATCGCATGGAGCAACGTTAGGCCGACGGATCGCTGCCGCCCTCCTTGAAACCGACGCACCTGCTTGGCCGGATTCTCCGTTGCGTCGCTGAGCCGCTCGACGAAGGGCGGCTTGGTCCGCGATTCTCAGTCAGGCTGGCGCTTCCAGAGCGGTCCGAAAGAGATTGGCCTTCGTCTCCACCACCATGTGAGGTCCTGAACATCACCTAGCTTCACCTCACGGTTGAGAGCGTCACCGCCATCGTCGACGGTCGCGAGCTTGAACCGGGCGTCGAGTGGATCCAGCAAGTCGCTCATCAGTTTCTCGCGCAGCGTGTCGGGCAGTTGCGCGAGCCTATCTGCGACGTATTCCCGACAGCCGAGTTCCGTCATGTACTCGCCGGGGTGGAGATTGACTCCGGTTTCGGTGTCCTCGACAAGCCTCTTCCAACATCTCACGCGCTCAGCGACTGAGAGGGCGGGAGCGTCGCCCAAGATCTTTCGGATCTCCGGGAGCTGGTGCGGTTCGGACGCCCTTACTGCTGCGTCGATAGCGGCGATGGCGCGTAGGTCATCGTCGGTGAGGCTGGCTGGCCACACGTCGTCGCCGTCACAAATGCTTCTGCGGAAGGGACGCTGAGCTGCTTGGAGGGAGTCCACGGAGCGGGTGAGGGGAATCGAACCCCCGTATTCAGCTTGGGAAGCTGATGTTCTACCATTGAACTACACCCGCGAGCACGCCGATTGTAGCGACTCCCGTGCCGCCGATTTCGGTGAATCCCCCCGTCTGTTGTGCTTCGAACGCGCTATTTGCGCGCTTCAAGCACAACAGACGGGGGGAAGGGGGGATCCTCAACTCGCCAGGCTGGCAACTCCCCAGATGGCGATGAGGACTCCGACGCCAAGCAGCCACCAGGCGCGGCCGCGGCGAAACTCGCCCTCGGCTCCCTCGGGGGCCTTGCCTCGGCGGTCCTGATAGATGGCGAATCCGTTGCCGAGAACCATTGCTGCCCCCACAGCCAGGATGAGCTGGGCGAGCAGGTCGTTGAGGCCGAGTATGTCGACCACGGACTGGGCAATCGTCGGATTCATGGCCGCCACGCTAACGCCTCGACAAGGCCGGTAGTCTGCCGCTCATGGTCCGACCGGCACATGTGCTCCGCGTGTTCACCCGAGGCAATGCCGGGGGCAATCTGTTGGGCGTTATCAACGACATCGTCGGACTAACTACCGACCAGATGCAGGCCATTGCTGCTGACCTCGGTTTCTCCGAATCGACCTTTGTCGACTGGGGCAATCGTGAGGTGCCTTTCGTCCGCATCTTCACCCCGGGGGTCGAGATGGAATTCGCCGGCCACCCGCTCGTTGGCACCGCCTGGGTGATGAACCACCTAGGTCCGGCGTCACACGATCGGCTCGAATGCCCTGTGGGGCAGGTCGAGGTACGGCTCGATGACGGCGCAGTCTGGATCGACGTCGCTCTCAACCAGGACGTAGATGTCGCACCCGGCATCGAATCTCTCCTTGCAGCCGGCCTGCCCGCGCCCGACCGCGCCTGGCTGGTCCGGATGCCGAAGGAGTATTTCGTCGCCGAATACCCGAATTCGTCGGCTGTCACCGGGCTCGAACCGGACATGGCACAGCTCGAGCACTTCGGGACGTTGTGCTTCGCCCGCGACGAAACTCGAGCCCACATGCGGTTTTTCGCCCCTGCTGGTGGTGTTGATGAGGATCCGGCGACGGGGAGCGCCGCGGTGGCTCTCGCTCGCGCCATGGTTGCCAGTGGAGAGGACTCAGGCAGGCTGTCGATCGACCAGGGGGCTGAGATCGGCACTCCGTCGCGTATCGAGCTGGAGTGGACATCTGAATCTGCGTCCATCGGGGGCACCGTCGTGCATGACCGGACCGAGTTGGTGAAACCATGAGCGGGCACCTCACGGGGCAGACGGTGGAGCTGCTCCAAGCGATGATCCGCAACCAATGTGTCAATGAGGGCACGATGGAATCCGGTGAGGAGTTCCGCAACGCCCAGCTGCTCGCCGGATACCTAGATGGCGCCGGTGTGGACTACCAGATGTTCGAGGCGGCGCCCGGCCGGACCTCGCTAGTTGCCCGCATCGAGGGGAGTGACCCAACTGCGCCGAGCCTTTGCCTCAACGGCCACACCGATGTGGTCCCAGTCAATCGGGCGGGTTGGACCCACGACCCATTTGGCGGCGAGCTCATCGACGGCGAGGTGTGGGGCCGCGGCGCGGTCGACATGCTGAACTTGACCGCATCGATGGCTGTGGCGTTCCGACATCTGGCCGCTTCTCGTTTCCGCCCCACAGGTGACCTCGTCTACTTTGCCGTGGCCGACGAGGAGTCAGGCAGCGCGTTCGGCGCCCGCTGGATGGCAGTCAACCACCCGGAAGTGATCACGACCGACTTCGTCCTCACCGAGTCTGGGGGCCTTCACGGCGGTACTGCCGCGGCTCCCACGGTGGGGATCCGGGTTGGCGAGAAGGGCGTGGCGTGGCGACGCCTCACGGTGCGGGGAACCCCGGGCCACGGCTCGCGACCGTTCAAGTCGGACAATGCGATCGTCAAAGCGGCCGCCGTGGTGCAGCGACTCGCCGCATACAGCCCGGCGCCGTCATTCCACGACCTCTGGAAAGAGGAAGTTGCCCAGATGCGACTCACCGGCGAGCAGAAGGCTCATCTCCTCGACGCCGGCGCCATTGATGACATTCTGGAGACGCTTCCGGCTGGCCAGGCGGGGCACATTCACGCCTGCACTCACACAACCTTCTCCACAAACGTTCTCAATAGCCAGACCAAAACGAACATCATCCCGGACAAAGTGGTGATGGATATCGACATCCGAACTGTGCCCGGCGAGGGTCCTGAAGAGGTTCAGGCCCACCTCGAGGCTGCACTCGGGCCGGAACTGGCGGCCGAGATCGAAGTCGAGGCCTTGATGAATGACCGGGCCACCATCAGTGGCACCGACAATGCCTTGTTCGAGTCTCTGCAGCGGGCGGTCAACAACCCATTCCCCGAGGCTTCGCTGAAGGCCGGGCTCACCGTCGGATTCACCGACGCCCGCGTCCACCGCGACCTGGGTGCGATCGCCTACGGAGCCGGCTTGTTCAGCCAGTCGCTGTCGGCCGCCGACTATGGCACTCGGTTCCACGGCAACGATGAACGAATCGACGTCGAGTCGCTCTCCCTGACAACACAGCTTTGGCTTGACGTTGTCCAGGATCTTCTCGGGTAGATCCTGCAGTCTGTTGTGCCTACACGGTCAAGTGGACGTCGTTGTAGGCACAACAGACATGAACCGTCAGGGGATGCCGCCGGTTGTTTCGCAGCCTGTCGCCTTGTCTTTGTTTCCAGACCCGCCCAGGCATTGGTCGGTTCCGGCGCCTCCTCTGAGGGTGTCGTTGCCCCTTTCGCCGAGGAGCTTGTCGTCGCCTTCACTTCCCTTGAGGGTGTCAGCGTGGTCGCCTCCCCATATGCGGTCTCTGCCGGCGTTGCCGTTGATGAGATCGTGGCCCTTGCCACCGTAGATCTTGTCGTGGCTCTTGCCGCCGCCGAGGATGTCATCTCCGTTTTGGCCGTAGATTCTGTCCTTGCCGTCGTTGCCCCTGACAAAGTCATTGCCGGAGCCGGCGCAAACTAGGTCTCTTCCGGCACCTGCGTTTGCGGTGTCGTTGCCTGCTCCGAGGTGGATGACGTCGTTGTCGCTACCTGTCACCAGCTTGTCGTTATATGAGGTGCCGACATGCGTCAACAGCTTGCCGTCACACTTGAGGGTCGTAAACGCCTGGATGCGGTGGTTGGACTGTTCCGCCGTCCACACGCTGTCGCCGCTGGGATCAACCACGATTCCGCGAATCCCGCTGAACGTGCCGAGCGTTGTTCCAATCGCGCCGAACGTTCCGAGAGGAGCGCCAACCGTGCTCCAGACCGTGACAGTGCTGTTGCCATAATCCGCAACCCATATCTGGCCCTTGGCATCCGCGTCGACTCCCCCGGGAACCATTAGCGTCCCGACACCGATGTTGCGCTCCCAGTTGCCGTCCAGATCGAATGCCACCACGCGACTATTGAGCTCGTCTGTGATGAAGATCTCGCCGCCGGTGTGAGTCAGCGATGCCCCACTGCAGTCCAGGTTCAATTGACCGTCGCCGGCTCCTGTGGTGCCGAACTGATCAATGAAGGCGCCCGCCTTGGTGAATACCTGGACACGATCGTTGTTGGCGTCAGCTACATATACGAGACTGCCCACAACTTCGACATCACACGGTTCGTTGAATTGCCCGGCCAGCGAGCCGAGGGAGCCCCACATCCGCAGATGGTTGCCTTGTTTGTCGAATACCTGCACCCGGTCGTTCGACTCCTCGGCCACGAAGACCTCATTGCCGGAGAATGCGATGCCCTGCGGTTGACCGAGCTGACCGGAACCATTGCCAGGGACGCCGAATGTCAAGCGATTTTGCCCTGAGTGGTCGAATACGGTGATGGTGTCGTATGTGCGGTCGCTGGACCAGAGGAACCCGGTGGCCGGGTCGATGGCGAGGCCACGAGGGCTCGTCAGGCCGGTCACCACCTCGCTGACCGGATAAATGCCCGGCACCGATGACGAGAAGGCTTCTTCTGAGGAACCCGCCACCGCCGGCCTGGCTTCATCGTCAGGACCGGGGTCAAAGTCCTGAGCTTGACCCACGGCGGGCACGGCTTGTGTCACCACCATCGCAGCCACGGCCATTGAGATAATCAGTCGTCGAAGTCTCATCCGCAATCCCATCCCCAAACAAGGTATTGGTTCCAAAGTACCGAATCCGACAACACAATGCCGCTTGACCCGGTGGTGATGCGACCTGTTTTGGGCCGGTCCGCTCTCTCTCGACTCGAATAATCCCTAGCCCAGGAAGGCCGCCGTCAGTTTGATCTCTTCGGCTGCGCCCGGTTCCCCGCGGTTGACCCGGTACGCCGCAGCGTCCGGGTGCGATATGACCGCTTGGTGGCTGGCGTCGCCGCGGAAGTGGATCGCGGCGAAATCGTCGCAGGCGTATCCCTCGGGCAGCGTCCCATCTCCCACGAGCTCATTGAAGCGCGGTCGTCTCGCCGGCTCGCTCGAATGGTGAGGGGAGAAGCTGCCCTTGAGGAACCCGAGCCCTTCGGCCGGGTCGGCATTCCCGATCTTGTATGAGTCGGTGGTGAATGCCTCGAACCAGCAGTTGGCTCCTGCGCTGAGCCCGGCCAGGACAACTCCTGACTCCCA
Source organism: bacterium (assembly GCA_024226255.1). GTDB lineage: Bacteria > Actinomycetota > Acidimicrobiia > Spongiisociales > UBA5794 > JAHEJX01. Next base: position 16,522 of record JAAELU010000671.1, read on the forward strand.
CGCGGCTCGAAGCGCGTCGTCCACACGGTGCAGTTTCCAGATCGCAACCATGTTCACGGTGTTGCCGCCCCCAACGTAGACGATGTCCTGCGACATGAGATGATGAGCCGCATCGGGGATGTCGCGGTAGAAAAGGCTCAGCACCGAAGGCTCGGCGCCATACGCCGCGAACGCCGTCTGGAACTTCTCACAGTATCCCGGCGAGTCACCGGAGGCAGTCGGAAGGAAACATACCTTGGGCTTGGCTGCATCGACAAGATCGAGCACGAACCGATCCAACAGCGGATCGTCCATCGAGAACCCACCGCCACCCATCGCCACAATGTGTCTCTCGGTCACTCACTAAGAGTACCGCACCGATCTGTTGTGCTCAGTCCGACGATATACCGCGTATTAGGCACAACAGACGGCAAATCCCTACCGCTACACCGTCACGTCGCGGCGTCGGAAGCCCCACAGCGCGATTCCCACAAACACCACGATGGCGGCGACGAGCACTAGCGGCTGCCATTGGAAGCCGTTGACCAGCGGTTGGTGATCCAGCAGCCAATAGAACGGGGTGAGCTTCTGGGTCCAGGCGATGCTGTCGATGAGTGGAGCCAGTCCGTTGATGAAGAACGTGGCGATGGTGACTCCGGCGGTGACTCCGACTGTGAGCGACCGGTTGCCGGTGAGTGCGCCGATCATCAGTGCCAGGCTGCCAAAAGACAGAGCTAGGAGCGCCATTCCGATAGAGGCGGCTGTGACGCCCGTCACCGATAGTCCGATGTCGAGCAGCGGGTCGGCGACCAGCAATGCGATCCAGACGACTGTGGCCAGCACCGTGGTCAGCACTGCCTGGGCGGCGAACGACTCGAGGACAATGCGGTCCCGAGGGGTCGGAGTCGCCAACAAGAGGTCGAGGGTGCGTTTGTCCTCTTCGCCGGCGATGGCCGCCGTACCCATTGAGATGGCAAAGAAGATCGCGATGAATGATCCAACGCTGGCGAACACGCGGCTGTTCACGAAACCGGGGCCGGTGAGGAACGCGGACGCCTCCTCGGCGCCGAACAGGTTCAACATGCCCTCGGGCAGTCCCTCCATCAGGTCCATCAGCGCGTCAGAGTCTCTCTGCAGCGTCGGCCAGAAGGCCACGGTGACACCCGTAATCGCCAATAGTCCGACGACCCACCACACAAACCCAGATTTGCGATCCCAGATCGTCTTGCGAAAGACGCTATCGAACATCGGCGCCCTCCTCCGACTCAGAGTAGAACGCGAGGAACGCCTCTTCGAGGTCACCCTCGTGCGAGACGAGATTGATGACCTCGTGGCGGCTCGCTTCTTTGATGACCGCGTCAACCGATCCCTCGATCTGCAAGTCGATCACCCTGCCGCCGTCGCCGGGCGATACCGATCGAACTCCGGCGATTCGTTCGAACGTGGTGGCGTCGACTGGTTCGCCGAACCGCAATTCCAAGCGTCGCAACGCTTTCGCCTTCAATTCCGCCACCGAAGCCACGGTTACCAGGTGGCCGCCGCGAATGATTCCGACGCGATCCGCGATGCGTTCGACCTCGGGGAGGATGTGGGAGGACAGGAAAACGGTGCGCCCCTCGGCGGCCGCCTCCGCAGTGAGGCCGTAGAAGGCCTGTTGGATCAGGGGATCGAGGCCGTTGGTCGGCTCGTCGAGGATCAGCAGTTCCGGCCGATGGAGGAATGCCTGCGCCAGGCCAAGCTTCTGGCGGTTGCCGCTCGAATAGCTCCGGATCGTCCGGCTGAGATCAAGATCCAGAATGTCGGCCACCCGGCGCCCTTCGGCCAGATCGGTCACATCACGCAGTGCACCGAAGTAGCGCAACAACTCCTCGCCGGTCATCCGCTCGTACATAGCGAGCTCGCCGGGGAGGTAGCCGACGCGGCGGTGGATTTCTACAGAGTGTTCAGTCGCCGCTAGTCCAAAGACCTCTGCGGACCCTGCGGTGGGGCGGATGAAATCCAGCAGTACCCGGATCGTCGTCGACTTCCCGGCACCGTTGGGTCCGAGAAACCCGAAGGTCTCTCCGGCGTGGACCTCGAGGTTGAGGTCCTCGACTCCGCGGATCTTGCCGTAGAACTTGCTGAGATTGCTGGTCCGGATAACGGCGGTCATGACGGCCCAGGCTACCCTTCCGTTTCGATATGGCTACCGAGTCCAAGACCCTCATCTACCTTGCCCTGATCGCCAATGGTGTCATTGCGGTCATCAAGTTCATTGCGGCGGCTATCTCGGGTAGCTCCGCCATGCTGTCTGAGGGTTTTCACTCCGTGGCCGACACCGGCAACCAGCTGTTCCTACTGCGGGGCACTGCGGTTTCACGTTATGCGCCCAACCCGCAGTACCCATTCGGTCGTGGCAAGGAGCTGTACTTCTGGAGCTTCATGGTGGCCGTTTTCCTGTTCGTTGGTGGCGCTGTCATAGCGTTCATCGAGGGCCTGGAGCGGGTCCGACACCCCCACGAGGATGCCGCCGGCCTGGGCTTCTCCCTCGCCGTGCTGGCATTTGCCGCCGTATTCGAGTTCTTCATTGCGTTTGGCCCGGCGCTGCGCACGTTCAATGCGGGCCGGGCGGGTCGTTCCATCAGGGCAACCGTCAAGGATTCGAAGGATCCGGCTCTTCTAGTCGTGGTCTTCGAGGACACTGCAGCACTTATCGGCCTGATCATTGCAGCCGCCGGCTTGCTCCTCAGCCACTACACCGGGTGGAGTCAGTGGGACGGAATCGCCTCAATCGCAATCTCCCTGCTGTTGGCCAGTGTGGCGTTCTTCCTCGCGTACGAAATGAAGGCGCTCCTGGTCGGTGAGGCCGCCACCCGCGAGGATCGCTCAGCGATCCGCGCAGCCACGCTCTCGGTGCGTGAGGTGTCTTCGATCGGTCGGCTGCTCACCATGCAGCTGTCCCCGCACGAGGTTCTAGTGAACATGGACGTCCATCTCGACGACGGCCTCACGACCGACGAAGCGGAAGCCGTGATCGACAAGATCGAGTCGGCCATTCAACAAGAGGTCCCCGAGGCGACCCGGATCTTCGTTGAACTCGAGCCCGGCTTGTGACCGCGGGATCCGCCTCTGCTCCCGGTTCCTCGGCCAATCTGGGCCCCGGCTTCGATGTTCTCGCCATCGCCTGGGAGATCCGCTGCCACGTCACCGTTTCGCCAGCGACCGAGTGGCGCATAAGCCAAGGTGGTGAGATGTGGACGCCCCGCGACGGGGAGTTCGTCAAACGTGCCGCCCAAGCTGCCGGCAGCGGGCCATTTCTGATCGAAATCGAAAACGAGGTGCCGCGGTCGCGGGGTCTCGGCTCCAGCTCGGCAGTCGCTACTGCCGTTGCCGCCGCCGCCTTCCGTGCCGGCGGTGTCGAGCCTTCGGATGAGGAACTGCTCGCAATTGTCGCCGGCCTCGATGGTCATCCCGACAACGCCGCGGCTGCGGTGCACGGAGGGCTCGTCCTGGTTGATGGCCTGAATTACACCCGCCTTCCCATTGCTCCCGACCTGCGATTCTTGGCAGCAATTCCGGTGGAGCCGCTGCGGACGCCCGAAGCCAGATCTGTGTTGCCGGCCGTGGTCGATAGGAAGGTGGTCGTGCGGTCGCTGGCACGGTTCGGTTATCTGCTCCGGGGTTTGCACACCGGCGACGCCGGCCTGTTGGCCCACGCTCGCGGCGACGAGCTCCACGAGAAACCGCGAGACGCCTTGTCGCCACTGAGTGGCCGACTCATCTCGGTCGCCCTGGAGGCTGGAGCGTTGCACGCTTCATGGAGTGGGGCGGGACCGACGGTTCTCGTTATCGCATCGAGCTCCGACATGGAGTCGATTGGTAGTGCCCTCGACGTGGCCCTCGAAGGTGCCGGAGTCGTCGCCGATCTCACCGTTGCCGACCAAGGTTGGCTCTAGAGCGCGACGGATAACCGACGGTTCGTACCGACTTCTGTATTAGATAGGGTTTGGACCGAGGCAACTGAAAGGCGCCGGTGGCCGATCGAACCGGAGATCCATTCCGCGTGTTCTACGACCGCGCGTTGCCTGCGGTGTTCGGCTACCTCCGCACCCGCTTGGCGGACCCTTCACGAGCTGAAGACGTGACGCAAGAGGTATTCATGGCGATTACTCGCCAGTGGCCGCTACCGGCAACAGTCCGCGATGAAGTGGCTTTCGCAGTTGGGGTCGCTCGCCACAAGCTGATCGACGAGTACCGCAGACAAGATCAGCACGTGAAACGGACGAAACGGTACGCCGCGATGCAGAGTGCTTCGGCAGCGGCACGGCGCGACACCGCTGCAGTGGAAGTTCGTGTGCAATGGGCGCTCGACTCAGTGCCGGCGGCGCAGCGGGCCGCGCTGGTACTTCGTTATGTCGACGAACTGTCGGTCAAGGAAGTTGCCAAGGCCATTGGCAAGAGCCGCCGAGCAACGGAGTCACTGCTGGTGCGTGGTACGAGAGCTTTGCGGCGAGGGTTTGCCAAGGTGGAGGCATGGGATGTCTGAGTTCGATCCTTTCGCTGTGTTGCGCACCATGGACGGCCCTGTCGAACCACCGGAGGCGTTCGGGGAGGATCTGTACGTCAAACTGCGGTCGCGGCTCGACGAGTCGGCCGTCGGGGCGCCCCAATTGGCACCTCCACCCTCGTCGCTGCCACAGCGCGGCTTTCTGGTCGCCGTTGCCGCTCTGGTCGGGGTGCTGCTGATGGTCGGCATGGTTTCGTGGCTGTCGCCGGCCGAGGAGGGCGACGTCGCCGTCGATCCGCCCTTGCTTTCACGGCCGGAGATTTCCACCAGCTCTGTCGAACACAACCCGGACCCGGCCGTTATCGGTCCGGGAATCTCGTACCCAGCCACGACAGAAGCGCCTCCCGCTCAGAATCGTGGCGGCTATCAGTTCGGCGGCTGGCAAGTGCTGCCCGCATCGCAGTTCGATGGCCGCCAGGGCGCCGCCGTGGTGTGGACCGGCGACCAGCTGCTCGTGTGGGGCGGGTACCAGGCCGGCTTAGGCCGTCCACTCGATACCGTCACCGACAGCGGCGGAGTTCTTGATCCGGCCAACGACGTGTGGATTTCGATGCCACCTTCACCCCTTTCGGGGCGAGCCGGCGCTGCGGCTCTATGGACCGGCGATGAGATGCTCATCATGGGTGGTGGCGGCCCCGATGCCGCCGCGTACGACCCAGCAACCAGGCTGTGGCGGGAACTCGAGAGGTACGAGGTGCCTCAGAATCCGGCAGCTGTATGGACCGGTAGCGAGGCAATCCTGTGGGGCGGTCCCGGTTCCTATGGCGTCGCCTATGACGCGGTGAACGACCGTTGGCGAAACATCTCGACGGCCCCTGCATCGGAGTGGTCGAGCCCCGAGGCGGTGTGGATCGGCACCCCGAAGGCGGTGTGGACCGGGACCGAGATGATCGTGTGGGGCGTAACCGTCCTGGCGTCCTCCCCTGCAGCTGAACCGGTGGCGGCGCTCGACATTGCCGCATACAACCCTGCCACCGATTCCTGGCGGCAGTTTGCGCCGAGTTCTGTCGATTTCGAGTTGTCCCAAGTCGCCGGCGTCTGGACCGGCACGGAGATCCTCCTGTTCGGTGCCAACTTTGACCGGTCCAGCCAGGAGGGTGAGCTGGCGGAAGGGCCGCTGGCGGCCGGAGTGGGCTTCAACCCAGGAACGGAGGAGTGGCGGCTGCTCGCCGAAACGCCGTTCTCCGGCAATGATCTGATCGGTTTCGGCGCCCATTCGTTGGCGTGGAGCGGCAGCCGCATGTTGATTTGGGTTGGAGAAGGGTTCCTGGGAGAGCGGGGTCCTGAGCTCTGGGCCTACGACCCGGTCACCGACTCGTGGGAGCGCGGTGCCAGCTCACCCGTCAACGCTGAGGACCCCGAACTGATCTGGACTGGTAATGAGCTGTACGCCTATGGCGGCATTGGTAAAACGCTGTTCCGGACACTGCGAATCGATCTCGGCCCTGATGGGGCAGGACTACCTGATCCGGTCGGTACGACAAGCGCGATTTCCTTGTCGACATCACTGCCCTTCCAGGTGCTGGCCCAGTCGCACGATCTACAGCAGGCCGTTGTTGCTGATCTGGCAGCAGGAAGGGTCTCGGTGTATGCGCCGGATGAGTCCCTCTTGCCTCGACTGCCTCTAATAGCGGCTGGACCGCTGTGGGATGGCTGGCTGACTTCGAGAAGTGGTGAGGTTTGGTGGTATCCCGATGGCATTACCCGTCATCCGATTGCTCTCCAGAATGAAAGCGATGACAGCCGGGTGTTCGCCGGTTTCACCTACTTCCTGTCCGCCGGCGATGGCTTCTACCCCGAGAGGATATGGACGGTGGCGCCGGGGGCAGGCTACGGCGAATTCGACGAGGCAAGCATCGTTCGCCAGATCTCGGTTCTTGACGGGTCGGGGGTCACGCTCACCGAATTGCCTCCAGACGCCGCCCCCGTGGTGGCGTCGAGGACGGGTCTACTGATCAACCAGAACGGATGGGCTGAGGCGGGCGATGGCTATGTCGAGGATCCGGCGAGCCGCAAGATGATGTTGGTGGAGCCGGATGGCTCCGTTACTCCGCTGTGGCACGGTTGGGGGCTTGACCTATCGGTGAACCGGCTTGTGTGGCTTGATTGTGATGATGAGGGGGCCGATTGCCGGGTTATGGTTTCCGCCCTGACTGGGCCCCAGCCCGGCGATCTGGTCATAGGCGATGAGTCCGTTAGCTATGCGCCGCATCAGCAGCCGGGCTTACCGACGGTTTCACCGGACGGCCGCTGGCTCATCATCGAGGAGATCCAGACCAGCGTTGCGATGCCGGACACCGCTCTGGTTCGGATCGACCTGAGGGACGGCACGGTTCATGAACTCATCACGTACCCGGACCGCGGGACCTTCGCTGGACCAGGAATCGTCTGGTCATACGACAGCGAGTGGGTCATGGTTATGGACGCCGGTCCGATGGCGGTCCGCATCTCTGACGGCATGCTTGTGGACCTGAGCGAGACGGTACTTGCCGGCCAGCGGATCTACGCCGTCGCCTCGCGCTAGCCCCGCAGGGCGATGTTCTCCGCGTCGTAGGCGGGTTCGGCGAGGACGGTGGCGGGGCGCATCTCGCCGAGAAGCTTCACCTCGAACCGCGTACCCGGCACCACTAGGTCTGGCTCCACGTACCCGAAGGCCAGGCTCTTGCCCACCGTATGCCCGTATGCGCCGCTGGTTGTGAGGCCCACCGGGCGGCCGTTGTAGAAGATCTGCTCGTTGCCTTGGGCGTCGTTGTCGCCGTCGGCAAGCTCCATGTAGATGATCTGCAGGCGAGATCCGGACTCAGCCATGTCGAGCGTGGCCTGCCTGCCCTTGAAGTCGCCGACATCAAGGTTGAGGAAGCGCTCGAGGCCCGCCTCGTGCATGGTCACTTCGGTGGTCAACTCCGAACCCCAGCCTTTGTAGGCCTTTTCCATCCGCATCGAGTTGATGGCGTACAGCCCGAAGTCTCGAATGCCGTGCTGGGTGCCCGCTTCCATGATCGCCTCGTAGAGTTCGGCCATCCGGTCCATTGGGTGATACAGCTCCCAACCCAGCTCGCCGACATAGGAGACCCGAATCGCTCGACATGGGACTCCGGCCACCTCGATCTCGGCGGCGGTGAGCCACGGGAACCTCTCGTTGCTCAGGTCAGCATCGGTCAGCGTCGCCAGCACCTCGCGCGATCTGGGACCGGCGACGGCGAGCGCCGCATACTGCTCGGTGACATCTGCGACGGTCACGTCCTCGCCAGTGCCGACATGCTGCACGAGCCAGTCGTAGTCGTGTTGCTCGGCCACGATCGATGACAGCAGGAAGAAGCGGTCCGGTCCGAGCCGGGTGATTGTCATCTCGCTCTCGATGCCTGCCAGGTCGGTGAGCATATGCACCAGGCGAACCCCATGATCGGTACTGGGGATTCGGTTGGCGCTCATCCGCTCCAGAAAGGCGGCGGCGTCTGGGCCGGTCACGTCGATCTTGGCGAATCCGGTGATGTCGGCAACGCCGACGCCGTCGCGAACCGCCCGGCATTCCTCGCCAACGGGGCTGAAGGAGTTGGAACGTCGGAACGAGTAAATCTCCCCTTCACCGGCTGTGTCGAACCACTTGGGGCGCTCCCAGTTGTAGTTCTCGGCGAAGATCGCCCCCTTCGCTTTGAGTGTCTCGTAGATGGGGTTGGTCATGATCTCCCGGCCGGCGGGGCGATACTCCCCGGGCATCCGGGTCTGATACATCTCGTGGTACTCATCGATAGACCGATCGATTGTGTAGTCGCCGGGGGCGTGATGGCTGAAGCGGCGCGGATCCATCTCGCGGACGTTTATCTCGGTCTGGCCGTGCACCATCCATTGCGCCAGATACTTACCGGCTCCGGGACCTTGCGTGATTCCAATGCTGGCGCCAAGGCAGTACCAGTAGTTGCGTAGCCCGGGGGCTGGTCCCATGAGGTAGCCGGCATCAGGAGTGTGGGTGATCGGGCCGTTGATGACCTGTTTGATGCCGGCCTCGGCGAAAGCGGGGATCCGATCGGCGGCCAGCCCGAGTGAGTCCATCAGGCGATCGAGTGACGGCGGCTCCAGATGGAACTCCAATTCCCAATCGATGCCGTCCAGGCCATAAGTCTGGGAATCCTTCATTTCGTAAGGGCCGATGATCAACCCGTCGTGTTCCATGCGGTAGTAGCAACTGGCCTTTGGATCGCGCAGCACCGGCAGTTCCTTGTCGAGAGCAGCCACCGCCGGCATCGCTTCGGTCACCAGGTATTGGTGAATCATGTTCGCCACTGGAACTTCGAGTCCGACCATCGCTCCCAGTTGCGGGCCGTACGACCCGGCGGCGTTCACGACGTGTTCGGCAACGACGCGGCCCTTCTGGGTGATGACCTCCCAGCGTCCATCGGGGAGTTGGCTCATGTCGGTGACCCGGTTCTTCTTCGAGATCTCCGCCCCGAGCTTGCGGGCGCCGGCGGCCATCGCATTGGTTGCCATCGTCGGGTCGGTCCATCCGTCGTTCGGCGTGTAGAAGCCCATCAGGACGTCGTCGTTTGTCATCAGCGGATGGATGTCGAGGCATTCGGATGGAGACACGAGATGACATTCGACTCCCGCCAGATTGAGGGCGTTCTCCACCTTGTGGAACCAATCGACCTGTTCGGGAGTGACCGCAAGACGCAACGCCCCGCATCGATGGAACCCTGCCGACAGCCCGGTTTCGATCTCGAGCCGGGCGTATAGGTCGATGGCATGCTCATGGACCTTCGCCATGTTGAGGCTGCCAATGAAGTTGGGTACCAGCCCGGCTGCATGCCAGGTCGATCCTGAGGTGAGCTCACCCTTTTCCACCAGCAGGATGTCGGTCCAACCTTCGTGCGCCAGGTGATAGAGCAACCCAACACCCATGGCGCCGCCGCCGACGATGACAACTTTGGCTTCTTCCCTCATGGGACTCCTTCGGCAACGATTGCTGGCGCAACGAATCTAGCGTTTGGCGGTGTGCTGTGGCGATGTGGGGTGCACCGGAGGTAGTCCGCAACGGTGTCTCTCCCCCCGGTCTGACTCGGCTTCGGGAGGCAGACATTTGGGTGGGGCGAATCTAGCGTTTGGCGGTGTGCTGTGGCGATGTGGGGTGCACCGGAGGTAGTCCGTAACGGTGTCTCTCCCCCCGTCTGACTCGGCTTTGGGAGGCAGACATTTGGGGGGAGCACCCGAGGAACGAGGGGAGGGGGGAAGCGGAGGTAGTCCGAAAGGCGAACGTTGCGTCGCCGTGCGAAGTGGGAGCAGACGCCGTTCCGGACGGCTGTGGGTTATCTGCCGACAGGTGTTGCGGCGTTGTCGCGACTTCGCTTCCCGCTCCGCCTCGCAAAGCCTCGGTTCCTCCCCCGTCAGCCACCCAAAGCGGCGTCTGACGGGGGAGGAGCCGCGTCGGTCCACTCTTTGGCGCGCGCATCGATCGCAGCCGCAATCTGATCGCGGGCCGCCCGATATACGTCTATGTCGTATCCGTACGGGTCCGGGACGTCACCGTTGGGGTCGAGTAGTTCGACTCTGTCGGCGAAACCGGGGAAAGCAGAAATCACGCGCTCGCGATGACGATTGGTCATCACATAGATGTGGTCGGGGAGTGGAGAGAATGACTTGTTCAGCTGAGTGGCGCGTAGGTCTCTGATGTCGACCCCGATCTCATCGGATGCCGTCGTGGCCGGTGTCGTCGGGACTGATCCGCGCACTGCGATCGTTCCGGCTCCCGAGAATGTTGCCCTGTCTCCGTAGCGCGCCCTGGCGATGCCCTCAGCCATTGGGGACCGACAGATGTTTCCCGTGCAGACGAACAGGATGTGCATGTGGACTAGGCGGTCGCCGAACGGGCCGCAGCGGCGTTCTCAACGAAAGCGGCGAACAGCCGGCGTGATGCGTCATCGTCAACGGTCGCGAGGTATTCCGGGTGCCACTGCACGCCGATCAATGGCCAGCCGGCGTCGTCAGACTCAATCGCCTCGATCACCCCGTCGTCAGCCCAGGCGACCGGGTGGATGCCGTCGGCGACCTGCCGCAGTGCCTGATGGTGGATCGAATTGACCCCGAGCTCGGTGGTGCCGACAAGTGCCGCAAGGCCGCACGATTCATCGATTCGGACATTCTGATGGGGTACGTAGACGCGCTCCCCGATCTCAGCATGGCTTTGGGACGACCCGATCTCGTTGGGAATGTCCTCAACGAGAGTGCCCCCAAGAGCGACGTTGAGGATCTGGATGCCGCGACATATCGCCAGAACCGGCATCTTGCGGCGGTGCGCCTCACGCGCCAGTGCGATCTCGAATCGGTCCCGCTTGGAATCGATCCCGTACATCTCCTTGGTGGGCTTGCTGCCATAGAGGGTGGGGTCGACATCGCCGCCGCCGGTGAGGAGCAAGCCGTCGATACGGTCGAGCAATGTCGGCACCGCCTCATCGTTCACCGCGGTCAGAAGCACAGGAATCCCGCCACCTCTGGTGACCCCGTCGCGGTAAGTGTGACTGAGAGTGTCCGCCCACAGGTCTCCGGCCGAAGCGTGAACCAGGCGCGGACGAGTCGTTATGCCAATGAGTGGGCCCATGGCGGAATGATACCCGAGGTGGACCCTGGCCTCACCAGGTTGCTTTCCAGCGCCCGGTCCGCGATCCTATAGGCAGGGACGGGGGTTAATTCCGCCGCCCTGTTCTTCGTTTTCCAACTCGAGGGTCTGAATTTATGGGTTCGCTCGTCAAGAAGCGACGCAAGAAGATGTCGAAGCACAAGTACCGCAAGCGCGTCAAGGCCAACAGGCACAAGCGCAAGCGTTAGGTGTTTCTGGTCGAAGCAGGTCTTCGATCATGTCCAAACGGAAGCGGCTCCAACAGGGGCCGCTTCTGCCTGTCTCAGGCGACCCGAACTGCCCGCTTGTCAACGATTCAGCATCAAGTCCCAGGGGCTCACATCATCACGATGAGCTTCTCCTGCGGCGACGCCTGAAACAGGTCGGTGGAGGTGTCCAGGAGATTGCTGGTGTCCAAATTGGACATGGCGGCCTTCATCTGGGCTTCGAAGTCACCAAGACTGTCGGATTCCACGAACCAGTACACCGTACCGGTGTCACCACCAATCTCGAGGCCCCACTCCGCGGGCACTCCGTAGTTCTCCTGCCAGTGGGCACAGATCTCTCTTGCGAACGCCATCGCTTCTGTCCGCTAGCCGCGTGTCACGCGTCAACGTTCGGGCTGCTCCCGGAGGAAGTCCTCAATCTCGCTGAGCAATTCATCACTGGCCGCCGGCGTGATCGACGCAGGATCAGCATTGATCTCGAGCTCCGCCACGTAGTCCCGGAGATCTCCTGACGCCTCGATGGCTTTGTCAACCTTCTCGATGAAGTCATGCGCCAGGGCATCGAGCCGGTCCAGCGGGACGCTGAGGTCGACCGCATCGGTGGCGGTGCGCGTCAACGCCAGCATCGCCTTCGGGTTGGGATTGGCAGCCAGGTAGTGAGGCGTGGCCGCCCACAGGCTCAACGCCGGCAGGCCAACCTCGCGACATGCCTCCATCATGACGCCGACTATGCCGGTGGGGCCCTCGTAACTCGAAGTCATCAGCCCCAGCTCGGATACCAGATCGGGATCGGACGCAACACCGATGATTGGCACCGGCATCGAATGGGACACCTGCCCGATGAACGCGCCCAGCAGGAGAACACTCTCAACATCGTTTTCAGCCAGGACTTGAGTGATGTGGCGGGCGTAGGTTTTCCACCGGAAGGAAGGCTCATCGCCAACCACCAGAAGAAGGTCTCGTTTGTCATTCGGAAGGTGGGCGCCGAAGAACCGCGTCATCGGCCAAGACAGGCGTCGGGTGCCACCGTCGTCGATCCTCACCTGCGGCCGATGCGCCTGGAAGTCGTAGAACTCCTCGGGATCGATGGCGGCGAATGGTTCGGTGAGCTTGAGCTCCTCGATCAGGTACCGCACGCTCCCGGATGCAGCATCGGCGGCATCGTTCCATCCATCGAACGCCAGGATCGCCCGCGGGCGCCGGAGTTGGGGCTTCTCAAATCTGCGAACAACTTCCATCAACCCAAAGGCTAGGCCGCTCCACCGACTATTTCACCGCCGAATCCTGTTCCGGCGTATCTGACGGCCGGTATTGGCGTGCATCTACGCAGGAACGGGAGGGGGTCGGCCACATTGTCAGTCAGCCGACTGTTGGTAGGTGTCGGCTGGGTGACAATTGGCGGCAGACGGAGGGCCGATGCCGGTTGCCTGCGGCGAGGACAGAACATCTATCTCGAAGGAGGAGATGATGACTGCGAGATTCGCAACACTGACGAAGCCGGCCACCAATGCCGACTTTCGTGGACTGACGGGACATCGTCGGATTGGCTTTGCACTCGCCGTCGCCGGTCTCATGTTGGCGGGAGTGACGCTCATCGCCAATCTGGTGGCCTCCGACGTCGACGCGAGCGGATCGCTGTCGATTCTGCGTTGGTCCTTTGGGCTGACAACGTTGGCGTTCGGCACCATCAAACTGGGCATCGCCATTGTCCTGGTCGGAATACTGATCCGGCTATGGCATCGAGTCGACAGTGTCAAAGCTGCATTTGCGGCACTCAAGCCGGACGGAGGCGGGGGCACCATCCAGAAGGGTGCCACGAAGACCGCATTCGGCGCGGCCACAGTCGACGTGACAACCCCGAGCCCGCTGCCCATCCACAAGATGGCGCGCAAGATGTGGCTGCCGATGCTGGCGATGGGTGCCATGGCACTTGCCATCGGCACCGTCATATCGTTCGCCTGGTCAGGCGATGAATCCAACGTTGCCCTGAGCGCGTGGACCCAAGGAACGCAGTTCCTCGGCGAGGCAATGCTGCTGGCGGGAATCTCTTTCCTGCTCGGCACCATCCTCGCGGCCCTCCGTGAAGGCGGCGGCAGTGTTCAAGAAGCGCTTGGGTTAAAGGTCGTGACACTGAAGATGCCGACCACAGCCAAGGTCTTCGTGGCCCTCATGATGGTTGGCCTGATGCTCGGCATCGTCCAGTTCGTCCTACACACGATCGTCGCCGGTGGCGTTGACACCCCGGCAGCATGGTTCGCGTGGCTGGGACCGCTGCGAGAGCTCTCACTTGGCCTGCTCCTGGCGGGCATCGTCATGGCGCTGGTCACGATCGGCAATGTGCTCGGATTCCAGTTCGGCCGTCTCCGTGAGATCGCCACGACCGGGCAGTAGGAGAAACACAATGACAACTGCAACTTCATTTGATACCAAGTCCAGTACCAAAGGCCTCGGCTATGCGATGCCACACAAGATGGGCCGGGCGCTGTGGGCGCCGATGTGGCTAATGGCTCTCATGGCCTTCGCCGTGGGGTTCGTCCTGGCAATCGCGCGGGCGAGCATCATTGCCGATTTCGGCGTCGCCGATCCGGGAGCACAGCGACTGAATCACCTGGTTCCGGCCTTCATGTTCATTGGCTTCGCCGCGGTCTTTGCTGCTGTCTCATTCGCAGTGGCCCGAATCCTCGGCGCCTTTCGTAAGGGCGGCGGAGAGATTCAGGAGTCCGTTGGTGACGATGTCAAGACCGTGAAGATGCCGGTCACGGCTCGTGTCTTCATGGCCATGATGATGATGGGCATGATGCTGATCATCGTCATGGTGGCCTTGCACTTCGTGGCGGCCGGCAACGCCGGTACTTGGACCACTGAGAGCCTGGAAGCATGGGCCCGGTCGCTCGAAGGCTTCCGTCGGCTCGGAATCGCCATGTATCTATTCGGCATCGCCTTTGGCCTCGGCACGATCATCACCGTGCTGCGGTTCCAGTCGATCCGTATCCGCGAACTGGCACACGTCTAGGGATATCAGCGAGCCATACGACCCGACCGCAAGGAAGGGAGCCGGGGACCCCCGGCTCCCTTTCACGTTTGGAGTTAGGCGAAGTCCTGCTCGGCGATCCAGTCGTCGTTGAAGATCTTTGAGATGTAGTTGCGTCCCGAGTCGGGAAGGATCACGACCACGAGCTGGTCGGGGTTGGCGGTGGCGACGCGTTGAGCGCCCTCAACAGCCATGCCGCATGATCCGCCGACTAGGAGCCCCTCGAGCTCCGCCAGACGGCGGGTCATCGTGAAGGCCTGCTCGTCGGTGACAACTTCGTAGCGGTCGACGATTGCCGGATCGAACGTCTCGGGCCAGAAGTCCTCGCCCACTCCTTCGATCAGGTAGGTGGTCACGTCATCCTCGGATTCGGCGGTGAATATCGACCCCTTCGGGTCCACGCCGATGACCATCACTTCAGGATTCCGCTCCTTGAGGTAGCGGCCGGTGCCTGTAATCGTTCCCCCCGTGCCGACCCCGGCCACGAGGATGTCGACTGTTCCGTCCGTTTGGTTCCAGATTTCGGGGCCGGTGGAGCGGTATTGGGCTTCGGGATTGGCCGGGTTCGAGTACTGATCGGGTCGATATGCGTCAGGAATCTCCTTGGTGAGCCTGTCGGCGACGGAGTAATACGAAGTGGGGTCCTCCGGGTCCACGTCGGTGGGGCAGACCACAACCTCGGCGCCGTAGGCGCGCAACAGATCCTGCTTCTCTTTCGACTGCTTGTCGGCCATGACCGCCACGAGCCTGTAGCCCTTGATGGCCGCCACCATTGCCAGGCCGGCACCAGTGTTGCCTGATGTAGGTTCGACGATCGTGCCACCCGGAACCAGCCAGCCGTTCTCCTCGGCTCGCTCAATCATGCTCAAGGCAATTCGGTCCTTGCTCGACCCGCCAGGGTTCATGTACTCGATCTTGGCTATCAGATTGCCCGGCGGATGGAGGCGGCCCAGGCGAACCAGCGGTGTGCCACCAATGGCGGCAACGATGTCTTCCCGGATGTCCACGGCCATAGGCTATCCGGTTTGGGCTACCAGGGCGGCGGACAAGTCTGGTCGACCTGGATTCGTTTGGTAGGCGGGGTGGTCGGCGCGCTACGGTTGCGCCTCAATGGGACTCAATCGGCAAGCCGCAGCTGCGCTGGCGCTACTCGTGGATTCGGGGATGCAGATGCATCCGGCGATGAGTATCAAGGAGATGCGTCGTATTGCGGCTATGCGTCAGGGCGATCCCGGTCCCGAGGTTGCCAAGGTTGAGGACTTCACGGTTGCCGGCCCCAGCGGAGTGAAGATCCCTGTCCGCATCTATCGGCCCGTCGGATTCGACGAGCCAACTCCACCGGTTGTGTACTTCCATGGCGGCGGATGGGTGGTCGGCAGCCTTGACAGTCACGATGCCCAAGCGCGCCGGCTGGCCAACTACAGCGGTTGCACGCTCATTTCTGTCGACTACCGACTCGCCCCCGAACATCCATTTCCGGCGGCCTACGACGATGCCATGGCAGTCACCAGGTGGATCTGTCGCTCGGCCGAACACGTCGGTGTCAAACCGGGACCGGTCGGGCTCTGTGGGGATTCCTCTGGCGGGAATCTGGCGGCGGCCGCGGCGATAACCGCCCGCGACGAAGGGTTACCGGTAGGTGTCCAGGTGCTGATCTATCCGGTGCTCGACAATCGCCCTGACCTCTATCCGTCATATCGCGAGTTCGGCGAGGGCTACTTTCTCACTTTCAGGGGAATGAAATGGTATCTCGACCAGTACATCCCGGCGGAGGCCCGCGATGATTGGCGCGCCGCTCCCATGCGAGCCGGCAACCTCAGCGGCCTTGCACCGGCCATGATCCTCTCCGTCGAAGTCGACGTTCTCCGTGACGAAGCCGAGGACTACGCCCGTCGCTTGCGCACGTACGGAGTGCCAACCTCGCTGGTGCGCTACAAAGGCATGTTCCACGGCGCCTTCGGCCTCACCCACAGCATCACCGCCGCCCGCGATATGCACCTCGACGCCGCCGCCATGCTCCGCGACGTTCTCGTGGGCGACATCTAGGGTTTCGGGTTCCCTATTCGGGTACTTGGGAGCTGCTGCGCAGCTCCATGCTCGTCGCCGTTTAGAGCTCTTCGGGCCGCAGGGCCTTCCTGAAGGTGCACGAGTGCTTGTCGTAGACCTGGTCCGCGAGTGGTGGCGGGCGTTATACCTGGTCGAGGGCTTGGGCGAGGTCGGCGATTAGGTCGCGTTCATCTTCGAGGCCGACGCTCAGGCGGACCAAGCCGTCGGTGATTCCGACCTTGGCCCGCTCCTCGGCGGGGATGGCGGCGTGGGTCATAGTGACCGGATGGGTTGCCAGGGATTCCACTGAACCCAGGTTCTCGGCCAATGTCCATAGTTGCAGCGAGTCCATCAGCTTCTTGCCGGCAGCGGCGCCACCCACAACTTCGAACCACAGCATGGCGCCGAAGCCGGAGGCCTGGCTTTTGGCGAGGTCGTGTTGTGGGAACGATGGCAGGCCGGGGTAGGCGACGGTGTCGACCTTGTCGTGAACATCGAGATACTCGGCTATCGCCATCGCGTTGGCGGCCTGTTGGTCCATCCGCACGGAGAGGGTCTTGGTGCCCTGGAGCGTCAGCCACGCCACCATTGGGGACATGATCGTGCCCGTCGAGTTCTGGATGAACCTGACCCGTTCGGCGTGTTCCTCTTTGGCGATGGCTACCGATCCGCCGACTGTGGCGTTGTGGCCGTCGAGGTATTTGGTGGTCGAGTGAATCGACATGTCTGCGCCCAGTTCAAGGGCCTGTTGGTAGTACGGGGTGAGAAACGTGTTGTCCACCGCATGCGGGATGCCGTGCTTGCGGGCAATGTCGGACACCGCTCGGATGTCTGTCAGCTTGAGGGTCGGGTTGGCGGGAGTCTCGGTGAGGATCAGCTGGGTGTTGTCGCGAATCGCGGCTTCAACTGCCGCCGGGTCGGACGAGTCGACGAACGAGAACTCCACTCCGAACCGGGTATAGACCTTGGTCGACAAACGATATGTGCCGCCGTAGGCAACGTCGGAGATCACGGCATGGGAACCAGCGTCGAGAAATGCCATGAACACGGCGTTGATGGCGGCCATACCGGTGGCAAAGGCGGGAGCGTCAACTCCGCCCTCTAGTGATGCCAGTTTCTCCTCCAGGGCGCGCACGGTCGGATTGCCAGAGCGAGAGTATGTGAATCCCCGCTCCATGTAGCGATCGACCGATGGCTGTACGAAAGTCGTCGACTGGTGGATCGGGGTGAGGATGGCACCGGTCGTAGGGTCGGGTTCGACCCCATCATGGACCTGCTTGGTGCGGAAATGCATGCTGATTCGCCTTTGATCTCGACTCGGTGGGTAACAAAGATAACCGTCCAGACAGGTGATTTATGCGCCGTTGTTAGGGGGGAGGATTTGAACTCGGCCGTCGGTAGTACGGTCGGTGTTGGAGCGTGGATTTGTGAAGAAGAATTGGAGTGCCGGCCATCTCGCCCGTGCGGCCGTTCTGTTGGCATTGTTGACGACGGCGTGCGCCCCGATGGTGCCCGACTTGTCCGGGGCTGAAGGCGCCGGTAGCGCAGAATCCAACGCGGCATTGGACACGACCATCGTTGCCGCACTCGATGATTCCGGAGCACCTCCCTCCACAGTGGTCACAACGAATGTGCCGTCGACCACTGTTGCCTCGACTACAACTTCGTCCTCCACAACCACCTCAGTCGCCCCGGTGCCGTCGAGCGTCACCGTTGGCGTCTGGACGGCGACTCCTGATGAGCGTGACGAAAGCGGTCAACAATTCGCGGCGACCGTGGCGGTGCCGGTGATGGACGCTGATGTCGAGCAGGCCCTGTACGCAAGGGTGGTGACGCTGGTCGAGGGCCACGTGCAGTCGCAGATCGGGGCCACGCTCGCCTTGTGGCGCTCCATCGAAGGTCAGGGAGAGCGCGATCTCACGGGCAGCACGCTGACAATGAGCTACGAGATAGCTGCGTTCGAGGAGCAACTCATATCGCTGCGCTTCTTCTCTAACGAGCAGGTAGCCGGCTCGGGCAGTGTGAAGCGCCAGGTGACGACGCTCATGGTCGATCTTGTCTCCGGTGTCGCGATTGGGCTCGATGATGTGATTGTCAGCGGCGAGAGTCGAGGTGCATTGCTGACGCTGGTCGCCGATGGGCTACTCAGCGAGTACTTCGAAGGCGACGACGACTCATTCGGTTTGTGGGCCGGCAACCTCGCCATCGGTGACCTCGACAAGGCTCTGCTCACTCCAGCCGGCATCGAAATCTGGTTCGATGAACTCGAGGTGGGCCCACCGGACATTGGAGTTCCGGTCGTGGCAATTCCCTACGAGCAACTCGGCGACATTCTCGACCCAGCGGGCGCCGGCAACATCTTCAACTCCGACGCTGCGTAGGAGACACTCTCTTCAAGCGTCGACGACCGGCACCGGCTTGAACGCGTAGATCAGCGGTATCGACAGGATCGTCACGACACCCTTGAAGAGGATGTTCAGCCAGATGATTTCGGCGACAACTGAGCCGGGCACCACTGCGGCCAACGGCCCGATGCCGCTGAACGCAATCACCGCGAAGATCACGGAATCGATGGGAAGCGCGACCGCGTTTGATGCCAATACCCGACCCCACTGGTGGTCGCGGCCGAACCGCCGGACCCACGCCGAGTAGATCTCCGTGTCGATCAGCTCAGCGACGACTTCGGCGATGATCGATGCGAACACGATGCGCCACACCGGTCCCAGTACATCGGCGAATAGTTCCGACTGGAGCCCAGATTGCTCGATAAGCGGCATACGAGCCACCAGCCAGAACAGGCCGGCCATAAAGAGATTGATGGCGGCGGCGGCGATGATGAGAGCTCGGGCGACCTTCTTTCCCGCGACTTTGTGGACCAGGTCTCGCAACGTGAACGTGATGGGATAGATGAAGGTGCCACCGTCGATGGCTTTGCCGAACAGGTCGACAAGGCGCAGGCTCGAGATGTCCGCCAGCATTTGGGCGGCAACGTAGGCGCCGGCGAGCAGAGCGATAACGGTCGCGCCGCGGCTCGAGAGGCGGACGGTGGAGGTCGATGACATCTGCCGCAGGCTAGAAGAAACAAGATGTGAGATGTGAGAAAGAGGCTGCTCTCGCTCCTTGTCTTTCTCACATCTGAATCCAGGCCTCACGCCCGATCTGCATCAAAAGGAACTGGAGCCGCGAGGCGTAGCTGCCAGATGCCTCACATCTGAACCAGGCGCTTGATCGGCATGGATCAGACGAACCGGAATCGCGATCGACAAGCTACGAGATTGCTGACATCTCACATCTGTCTTTCATCTGCTCCAGAAGACTGTGTAGACGGCGAGCCAGAAGATCGCCCAGAACACGATGAGGGCCCGGTCCATGGAACGGCCGGTGGCTTTGGTTGCACCCGTGCGGATCCCCCCGAAGAGCAGTGACAGGGCCACGAAGCGCCAGAGGCGACCGGGCACGGTCCACAGCGCCAGTGACACCCAGGATGCGCCAGCCGACCCGGAGGCGGCGGCGTAGAGCTTGTAGGGCTCGCCACGTAGTGGTGCGCTGAGGAGGGCCCCGGGGCCGTCGCCGGCAACTCGTGAAGCGACGCCATTGATCATCGACAGGTCGACTCCCGGCAGCCACTCCATATACGTGGCGGCCGTCGACGCCGAAAGCTCACCCCAGGTGTAGGCGATCAAGCCCCCGATGACGGCTCCGGCAACGGCCCACAGCGAAGCGAAGAGGGCTCTTCTGATTCCGTACCGAGCGGCCAGTGCTGTAAGAATGACATCGGGGATGACAAAGAACACGACGGCCTCGAACATGCCCCAGAGGAAGCTGATCCAAGCCATGGTCCGATTGTTCACTGCGCTCCTCCGAGTTCGGCCACATGTTGCTGGAGGCGAGCAAGAGCGGTGGCTGGGTCGGGGTCTCGCAGAAACTCGGGCCGTCCGATGTTGAGCTCAATGCCCCGGCAACGGGGGAAGTGGGTTCCGCGCGGCATCACTCGATCAGTGCCACCGATGTGGACCGGTATGACCGGGGTGTCCGGATACTCGCGGGCCAGGCGGGCGACGCCGCTTCGGAAGCGTTCCATTCGCCCCGGCTCGCCTCGAGTTCCTTCGGGAAAGACCAACAGAATGTTGCCATCGCCGAGGGACGCTCGGCATCCGGCCAGTGGATCGGCGCCGCCGCGTCGGTTGACAGGAACCACTCCGATCACGCGCAGGCTGATCCAGGTGGCAACTCGGTTGCGCAGGAAGTAGTCGGCCGCCGCTGCCGGCCTCACTCGATCGAGCGTCGATCCCGCAAACGCGGCCATCAGCGCTGCCGTGTCGAGATGGCTGTTGTGGTTGGCGACGACGATCGCCGGTCCCGCGGCGGGGAGTTGACTGCGGTTCCTGATGCGCAATCCCATGAGGTGCATCACAGGGCGCAGTGCAGCCCGATGGAGAAGTCGCCGGGTGCGGTACAGCAGATTCACAGGACACTCCATATGAACAGGGCGAACAGCGGTGCGGTGGCGATGAGGCTGTCTATGCGGTCGAGGACGCCACCATGGCCGGGGAGCAGCGTGCCGGTGTCCTTGACCCCTGAGTCTCGTTTGATCGCCGAGACGACGAGATCTCCACCGAAGCCGAACGCGGCGATGAGCGCACCGATGGCAGCGCTGGTCGCGAGATCGAACGGGGTGAGCAGGGGACCGATTCCCAGCGCCAGAAGTGCGCCGATCATGATGCCCCCGATGAGCCCGCCTCTGGTCTTGTTGGGTGACACGTCAGGTGCGATCGGTCGCCTGCCGAATGTTTTGCCTGTCAGGAATTGGGCGACGTCGCCGACTTCGGTAACGAGCACAACGAACACGAGGAGACCGGCACCGCCGGCTACTCCCGCTCCGGGTGCGGACAGCAGGAGGACAGCGTGCATCGGTGCCCAAACTGTCAACAAGAGACCGGCAGCCGACTTCGAGACGACGTTGATGAATCCTGTCACCTGGCCGGAAACGGCAGCCACAATCGGAACCACAGCAGCTGCGGTGACGATTGGTGTGACCCATCCGGCAACCGGGTATCCCGCCGCTACCAGCCCGTAGGAGATGGGCACGGCGGCATAAGAGATCGTTCGAGCGACTCCTGAAGTGACTCCGGCCAGGCGATGGAATTCGCGCATCGCCAGAAGACTGACAACGGCAAAAAGGGCGATCGAGACGACGGGCCCGGCGATCAGCGCCACCGTGAAGACGATCGTCATTGCCCACCATGTCCTGATCCGTGTAGCAACTTCAGCAATGCTCCATGTCGGCCGCACCCTTCCGAGCAGACCGGTGGCTACTCCGGCGAACGTGAGGGTTCCGTAGATGCCGCCAAGGGTCCACTGCAGCGCAATCGCGACATCAAACATGGCGCACCCGGTTCAACACAGTCAGAGCTGTTGCCACGGCCAGCATCGCCAGGAGTCCGGTGATCCATCCGGTCGCTTCCGCTCCGAGAGCCAGGACGACGGCAAGCGCGCCGAAGGCGAAGGCGCGATCGGACTTGCCGAGGGGGCCCTGATTGCGCCTCGGCTCACCGCCGATGACCGAAGCGAATTCGGCGAGGAGGCCACCACAAACCACGGCCGCGACCCACATCGTGTGGGAGGGAAGGAGGAAGGCCACTGGCAAATACGCGACGACATCACCGATGACGTCCGCCATCTCATTGAACATACGGCCGCCGGCGGTTGCGGTGCCAGTCTCGCGGGCCACTTGGCCGTCCAGTGCGTTGAGCGCCATTCGCGTCAGCAGCAAGACGGGAATGGCCCACAACAGCGCGGGACGATCGATTGCGGCGACGAATGTCACGCCAACCAAGGCCGATGCCGCCAATCCGGCGCCGGTTATCTGATTGGCAGAGACGCCTCGCCGGATCAGCCGGCGGCGGGCCGGAGACAGGACCTGTTGGAATCGAGGTTTGAGGGCATAGATGGACATCCGACGGGCTATCCGAAGTTGCTGAACGCGATGGACAGGTAGACGGCCCCAGCGAGGGCTAGAAGGCCGACCGCCGCCACGGTTCCCCAGAAGATCTTCCATCCAATGGCCCAGCCGCTGCGTCGTGTAGTCATGTGAACTCCTTGGTGAATGACTACTTCACAGTGCCTGTCATCGAGGCCCATGGACATGGGGAGACACCCCCAAAGTACTGGAGCTTCCCCTAGGGGACTTGGGAGGATCGAGAGTTTGTTGTGCTCAACGCGCCGGGATAGCGCGGTTTAAGCACAACGAACGGCAGACGGCCTAGCTCGGGAAGGGGAGTCCGGCTCGAAAAGCTCGCAGCACGTCGCTGGCATCCGGCTCTACCGGCACGACGTATGAGCGGTCCTCTTTCACGATCTTGACTGGCAGCGTCATCGCCTCGATGTCAGAAGAGTCGAGCCCCATGACGGCCCGACCCAATTCGAGGATCACCGGCACGGATAGCGACTCGTCGGCTCTTATCTGTTCTGCCACCTTTGAGGCGAAGCTCGGCAGATTGAAGGCGTTTCCCTTCGATGTGGCTTCATCAAATAGGGCGAGCAGGACCCGTTGCTGGCGTCTGGTTCGAGCGATGTCATTGCCGCCTACCGTCTTCCACCCGTCGGCGGTGAGCTCCTGGTACTGGCGGGAGCGGGCGAGAGCCAACGCAGACGCCCCGTCGAGGTGTTGCAGCCCGGCGTCGACCTCTAAGCCGGACTTGAGGTCGCGG
The DNA here is from genome assembly GCA_024226255.1 of bacterium. Classification (GTDB taxonomy): domain Bacteria; phylum Actinomycetota; class Acidimicrobiia; order Spongiisociales; family UBA5794; genus JAHEJX01. The sequence continues at coordinate 39,668 of JAAELU010000671.1, forward strand.
GCGGGCCTGTCGAACTCCAGCTCGATGCCGCCGATCGCATCGACAAGAGCTGCAAAGCCTGCGAAGTCGATTTCAACGTAGTTGTTGATGTCGACTTCGAGGTTGTTGATGACCGTCTGGACCAGCAGATCGGGACCGCCAAACACGTATGCGGCATTGATCTTGTTGGTGCCGTTGTCCGGAATCTCCACCTTGAGGTCGCGTGGGAGACTCAGGATTTGGGCACGTTCGCCGGGGATGAAGTGCACGATCATCACGACATCCGTTCGCGATCCGCCGAAGCTACCGAAGCTGTCTCCGAGATCGGCCGTGACATTTTCCCGGCTGTCGGTTCCCACGATGAGGATGTTGCGGGGACCATCTACGTCGACGAGAGACGTGAGTTCCTCAGCCGGAACCCGGTCGATCTTCGCATTGGTCCACGCCAACAGGCCGATAGCTGTGAAGACGGCGGCGACTCCGAGGAGTAGCGCAATGAGGATGACTTTGCGCACGCCACTGGTGCGGCGCGGCGGAGTAGAAGGTTGGGTCATTTGAGAGGTGGCTCCAAGGTCGGTGCGGAACGCCGGGAATGGTAACCGAGGGTGGGAATTAGGCGAGGATGGCTCAGGTCAAGGAGATGGAGGCGGGGGCTCGTATCGCGTATTGACGGTCCTGGCGCGCCGACAACGCCGCGACACGGGTCGGCCACACCTCACCGCCGCGACGAACGCGGCTCTCACGCACCTATTGCCACGACGCAACGTTCGCTTGCGGACTGCCTTCGCTTCTACTCGGGACGTTCGGCTATCGGCAGGACCACACGGTGGATCCGATTGGGGCCTCACCCAAACCCCCCTCGCCCCCTCCCCTCGTTCCTCGGGTGCCCCCCAAACGTTGCTCGCCCAAAGCGGCGTTCAACGGGGGAAGAGATGTCCTGGGCTGGAGCTGCGCAGCAGCTCCCAAGGAACGCCGCAGGCGTTCCCGACGACGCACCGGTCCTCGCACAGACACCACCGGCCCTCAGCACGTCGCACAGATACCAGGCGAGAGCAGCGCACAGTCGCGGCCGCGGTCTGCGTGTTTCCTCCCCGTCAGACGCCTCAGCGCCGCCGCCACCCGCGCCTAGATTTCGTCTGTCACGCAGCCTTCGGACGCGGTCTTGACGGTGAGGCTGTAGCGGAAGAGGGTTCCCTTGGTCGCCTTGAGCGGCGGCGCTTCCCAGGCGATCCGGCGCCGCTGCATCTCTTCGTCCGATATGTCGAGAGTGATGGTGCGGGCGACGGCGTCGATGTCGATCTTGTCGCCATCCTGGATAATGGCGATCGGCCCGCCGAGCTGGGCCTCCGGAGTGATGTGTCCAACGATGAAACCGTGTGACCCTCCGGAGAATCGACCGTCGGTGAGCAGGGCAACGTCGTTGCCCAGGCCGGCTCCCATGATCGCGGAGGTGGGGGTGAGCATTTCGGGCATCCCGGGTCCACCCGTGGGGCCGACGTAGCGGATCACGATCACGTCGCCGGGCCCGATCTCATGACGCTCGAACGAGTGGATCATCTCCTCCTCGCCGTCATAAACCTTGGCCCGGCCGCTGAAGCGCAGTCCTTCCTTGCCGGTGATCTTGGCGACCGCGCCGGCTGGGGCGACGTTGCCTCTCATGATTGTGATGTGGCCCGTTTCCTTGACGGGCTCCGACCACGGATGCACCACCCGTTGACCTTCGGCCAAGCCGGCTAGCCCTTCGAGGTTCTCGGCGATCGTCTTGCCGGTCACTGTGAGGCAGTCGCCGTTGAGGGCGCCCTCTTCGAGCATCAGCTTCATCACGCCAGGAGTCCCGCCAACCTCGTGGAGGTCCTCCATCACGTATTGGCCGCTGGGCTTGAGATCAGCGAGGAAGGGAATTCGATCGCTGACGGCCTGGAACTCGTCGATGTCCAGGGACACCCCGACGGAGCGTGCCATCGCGATCAGGTGCAGCACGGCGTTGGTGGAACCGCCGAGAACCATGGTGATTGCCATGGCGTTCTCGAACGATGCGCGAGTCATGATGTCCGAGGGCTTGATATCCCTCTCGAGCAGGTTGTATATGGCTGCACCGGACTGGGTGCACTCATCCAGCTTGGCCTGGCTCATCGCCGGGCTCGAAGAGCTGTAGGGGAGGCTCATGCCGAGCGCCTCGATGGCGGCTGCCATGGTATTGGCGGTGTACATCCCGCCGCAGGCACCAGGCCCGGGACATGCA
>JAAELU010000672.1 GCA_024226255.1 bacterium
CCGAGTTGGTGGTTGAGCCGGAGCCGAAGCCGGAGTTGGTGGTCGAGTCGGAGCCGGAGTTGGTGGCTGAGCCGGCGCTCGACGAGCCGGAGCCCGAGTTGGTGGTTGAGCCGGAGCCGAAGCCGGAGTTGGTGGTCGAGTCGGAGCCGGAGTTGGTGGCTGAGCCGGCGCTCGACGAGCCGGAGCCCGAGTTGGTGGTTGAGCCGGAGCCGGAGCCGGAGTTGGTGGTCGAGTCGGAGCCGGTGCCGGAGCCCGAGTTGGTGGCTGAGTCGGAGCCGGAGTCGGAGTCGGAGTCGGAGTCGGAGCCGGAGTTGGTGGTCGAGCCGGAGCCGGAGCCCGAGTTGGTGGTCGAGTCTGTGCCCGAATCTGGGGTTGATCCGGTTGTGGTGGCGTCGCCTTATGAGGACTACTCCGACTGGCTGATCGAGCCCCGAGATTCACAGCAGTCGGCGGCCGCAGTTGAAGAGTCTCCGGATGTCGCCCCCGAAATCGCTGCCGCAGAGATTGCTCCGAAAGCAGCCGCCGCAGAGCCGCCGGTCACGCCAGAGCCGGTCACGTCGGAGCCGGTCACGCCAGAGCCGGTCACGCCAGAGCCGGTCACGCCAGAGCCGGTCACGCCAGAGCCGGTCACGTCGGAGCCTCCGCCACTGGCGAGAGTGGAGCCACAAGAGCCATCGGTGCCGGAGGGGGCACCAGCGATGGAGACCTCGTTCGACCCCGTCGTAGTGGTGCCGCCTGGTCCGAGTTTGGACCTACTCTGGTCCGTGGAGCGGGCGGCTCCGGCGCTGTCGCCAACTCTGGCGACACTAGAAGAACAGGAAGCGGCCACCGCCGCATCACTGCTTCGCATCCGCCGCCAGGCGGCCGAGCTCAGAGCGGACGCTGAGCTCGCAGCGGCCGGCGCCGCCGCTCACGAGGATGCGCGCATGTGGGCCGTGATTGCCGACGTGCGCGAGGATCTCGACAAAAAGCGCGCCGCCGAGATCCGAGAGGCGGCCTCGATCGAAACAGAAGCGCGGGTCTCCCCGGAAGTCCTGGCGGAGGAAGCTCGCCGCATGGAGGCTGCTCGCGCCGGCTTCGATGAGGCGCGAATGCGAACTGAGGCTGAAGTTCGTAACGTCTTGCAACAAGAGCCAGGGGGCCATCCGGGGCAAACTCTCATCGTCGAGGTAGCCGAGTCCAACGGTGGTGGCGCCCGCTTCGCGGTGATGGCTGCCCAGATCAGAGAGATCGATCGAGCCGAGGCTGAGAGACTGGAACGCCGCGAGCAGTTGAATCTCTGGACGAGTCTTCTTTTGCTCGACGCCGAGCAACCGTGGGATGCCGCCGGTTGGTCTCGACCAGGGAATTCATTGTCCAATACAGCCTCCGGGACCGAGTCGCCCCAGCTGCTGCTGACGCCGCAGGGCCCGATAACCACCGGTTCGCCTGGCTCCGTGCCAGAATCGGTTGGACGGCGCCGTTGGCCATGGTCCAAGAAACAAGCCACTCCAACGGCTCCGAGTGCTCCGCAGGATTCTCTGCGGTCTGTGGTCGTTATCGAGGAGCGGTCGGTGCCTGATCAGCCAAACGATGAAGCGCCGGAAGGCCAGGAGGCCTTCGCGCTAGAGGATTCGGATGTCTCGCCGCCCGCTGCCGACCTCCCGGCAGCCGGTGACGTTCCCGGCGACGGGGACATTGAAGAAGAGCTGGCTGCTTGGTCTGACCTCGATTGGGATTTCACCGAGAAGGAGGATGTGCCTGCCGGCACGCCTCTCGAAAAGGACGCACTGGTCGAATTTGACCAACCAGACGAGTCCGCTGCGTCAGTTGAGTCCAGCGAATCCGTAGATTCCGTAGATGAGTCGGCGGAGGCCTCCGGCCACGACTGGGAGGCGTTCACGGCGGAGGAGTACGTGCAGACCGCTACCCATGAATATGCCGACCTGGCTGCTGCAGTCGCCGCCAGCGAAGCTGAGGCGCCGGCACAGGCTGCGTTATCGGCCGACATGCCCGGTCTCGAGTCCAGTCTCGTCAGCCTCGACGATGTCGTGGAGGCTGAGGGTCTCGAGAGAGCTGACGCTCATCCGGGCCGCTCCGATCTTGCGCTGCGGGTGATCACTGCGCTGGCTCTGGTGTCGCTCTTCTTCGCAACGCTGACCTACCGGTGGTCGATCGGCCTTCTGGTTCTCGTCGTCATGAGCGTCGCCGCCGGCGAGCTCACAATCGCGTTGGTCAATCGCCATTACCACCCAGTCGCGCTGTTCTCGTACCTCGGCACCGCCGGCGCATTGATTGGCGCGTGGGCCTACGGACCAGTAGCCATTCCAGTCGCAGTGGCCGTCACCTTGCTCGTCGTGATCCTGTTTTTCGGGCTGGTGACGGGTCGCCAGGACCCGCTTGTGAGCGTGGCATTGACTGTTGCTGTGGTCTTGTGGGTAGGAGTACTCGGAGCGTTCGCATACGACCTGATCCCGGCTCCCGAATATCGATGGCTGATTGGTAGCTTCGTGGTGATTGTTGCTCTCATGGATGTTGCCCAATACTTCGTGGGCAAGAGCCTCGGTAAACGTCCGTTGGCGCCGACCGTTTCGCCCAAAAAGACGGTGGCCGGCCTTGTCGGTGGAGTGGTCGCAGCAATGGCGGTTGGCTACGGCTTGTCGTTTGTTGCTCCCTTTGATGCCACAACCGGCGTTGTGCTCGGTGCTGCACTCGCTGTCACCGGACCAACCGGCGATCTTGCCGTGTCGGTTCTCAAGCGCTCCATGGGAGTCAAAGACATGGGCACGATTCTCCCCGGCCACGGGGGCGTGGTCGATCGAATCGACGCGATACTGTTTTCGCTGCCAGCCGCTTGGGCCGTATACGCGTGGGCCGGTCTGCTGGTTTGAGGCCTCTCGTCGTACTCGGGGTAACCGGGTCGATCGGGCTCCAGACGCTCGATGTCGCCCGGCAACTCGATATCCCGGTGGCCGCCATGGCATCCGGACGAGGCACCCAGGAGCTGATCGACCTGGCGCTCGAGTGGCCGGATGCGGCCGTGGCAGTCGCCGATCCCAGCCCCGATGCCCGCCGAGCCTGTTCAGAGGCATTGGGTTCGCGAGTTTCATTTGGTGGCGACACGGTCGATTCGTTGGCCGCGGAGCCCGACCGGATCGTCGTCAACGGCATTGTGGGAGCAGCCGGGCTCAGTCCCTCCATGGCTGCTGCCCGAGCCGGCAACCGGCTTGCTCTGGCCAACAAAGAGAGCCTTGTGGCCGGCGGTGACGTTCTCACGGCGGCAATTGCCGCCGGCGGCGCCGAGATCATCCCCGTCGACTCCGAGCACTCGGCCTTGTGGCAATGCCTTGTCGGCGAGCCGGCTCGAGTGCGTCGGCTGATCCTCACTGCCTCAGGCGGTCCGTTCCGAGGTCGCTCCCGGGCCAGCCTCGGAGCCGTCACTGTTGACGATGCCCTGGCTCATCCGACATGGGCGATGGGGTCGCGAATCACGATCGATTCTTCGACGTTGATGAACAAGGCGTTTGAGGTGATTGAGGCTCACCACCTTTTTGGGATCGAGTACGACGACATCGACGTGGTTGTCCATCCGCAGAGCATCGTGCACTCGATGGTGGAGTTCATCGACGGCAGCGTCAAGGCCCAGCTGGGCGATCCGGATATGCGCCTACCGATTCAGTATGCCGTTGCCTATCCCGATCGTGCTCCCAGCGCCGATCGCAATTTCGATATCACAAAACAGGATCTGACATTCGAGCCGCCGGATGGCATGACCTTCCGTCTTTTGGGTCTCGGATATGCGGCCGGTCGGCAGTCGGGTTCGGCTCCCGCGGTGCTCAACGCTGCAGACGAGGTGGCGGTTGCGGCCTTTCTCGATGGCAAGATCGGCTATCTCGACATTGAGGCAGTCGTGGAACATTGCCTCGAGGCCGTCGATTGGCGGCCGATGACAACTGTTGAGGACGTTCTGGTCGCCGACGCGGATGCCAGAGAGGCAGCCCGCATACAGATTGAGGCATCGCCTCGGTCAACATAGCGACCGTGCCCAGGTACCGTTCTGTGGCCAAAGTTCTGGAAGAGGCGTAACAAACAATGGGTTCTGTGGTCCTGATAGTCGGCATCCTGATGATGGTTGTCATCCATGAGGCTGGCCACTTCATCGCGGCCAAGGCCTTCAATATCAAGGCAACTGAGGCGTTCTTCGGATTTGGTCCACGCCTTTGGTCGATGCAGCGGGGTGAAACCGAGTACGGCATCAAGGCCCTTCCGCTCGGCGGCTATGTCCGGATCATCGGAATGAACCCGCTCGAGGATGTCGATCCGGCGGATGAAGGCCGCACCTACCGCGAGAAGCCCTTCTGGCAGAAGTCGGTCGTGGTGTTGGCGGGCATCGGATCGCACTTCGTCATTGCGTTCATGCTGTTCATGGCAGTGATCATGATCTGGGGGCGACCGGGCGGTCCAACTACCGAAATCGCCGGAGTGTCAGATGTGTTGGTCAATCCCAGCGGAGCCACCAACGTCGATCCACTCGACACTCTTTCGGGGGACGAGATTCTCAGCATTGATGGGGTGCCGCTTGCCGAGGGTTCGCCGTTGTGGACGAAGCAGCCCGGTGCCGAGACCGTCGTCGTGTTTCTTCGTGACGGCGTTGAACTAACCGACACCACCACTGATCAAGTGGTTCCGACGTCTGCGTACCTTGCCGGAGTTCAGCCCGGCGACGTTCTCGTCGAGTTCGGCGGTGTTGCCATTGACGAATGGCAGACGTTCGTCGACGTGGCCCATGACAACCCCGGCGGGACGTTGGATGTCGTTATCGACCGCGACGGCCGGCTGATCACCTCCGAAACCACCTTGTCCGTGCGTGAGTTCGAAGGTGAAACGATCGGTTTCTTTGGCGTTGGTCCTGCCCGTGACACCGAGCGAGTGAACATCATCGAGGCTACTTCGTCGTCGTGGGGTGAGATGACATACGCCGTGGGGGCCAGCTTCGAAGGCCTGCGAGGCTTGGTCACTAACTTCGGCGGCATCGTGTCGTCAGCATTCGGTGGCGACTCGATTGCTCTCGATGAGGCCCGCCCGATCAGCGTCATCGGCCTGGCACGCATCGCCGGTCCTGTTGAGCAAGCGCTGGTGTGGCTGGCGTTTGTCAATGTGTTCGTCGGCGTGCTCAACGTTGTGCCGTTGTACCCGCTCGATGGCGGCCACTTCGCGGTGGCGCTGTACGAGAAGATCCGGGGTCGCCACGCCGACGTCCGCAAGCTGTTGCCCGTCGCCGCCGTGGTGTTCGTGTTCATACTTGTGATCGGCCTATTGGGGATCTATCTCGACATAGTGGATCCCCTCCAGTTACCGGGGTAGGGGCGCGCTGTATCGACACTCTTGAGCAGTTCGCAGACGGGCCTTGGGAATACGTCGGTGCCCTCGAGGAACCGTGGATACACAAGTTCGCGGCCGAGACCGAAGACACCATCGCCTGTCAGTTGGTTCTCGACGAGGTGGCGGGTTCTCTTTGGGCACGTATCGAAACGCAGTCCGGCGTCTTCGAGTTCGTACGCGAAGGCCTCGTCGACATCTCAGTAAGCCAGACAGGCAGCATCCAAGCGCGGTTTGGCGGTGACTCGGGCGTCGGGCATTTCACCCTCGAGCTTCGGCCTGAGATCCACTGGAACAGCGCGCACCTTCGAGGGTGATCTCCGGGAGAAGGTGTAGGGCTTTTCCGCAACTCTCTATTAATTGTCATAGATAGGTTCTATTATACGAACATATGTTCGATCATGAGAGATGGGCCGGTGGTGGTCCGCAACAGGAAGCCGTTGAGCCACCAGCGTTGCATCCGGCTGATGCCGAGGATGAGCTAGTTGCCATTCTGGGGCGGATCGACCGCCTGGAAGCGCAAGCGGCTGCGGTGCTGGCTGAGGTCAACGACGCGACTCGGTGGCGCCGTCGGGGATATACCTCGGCAACCGCATTCCTCAAACACTGTGCCGGCTACACCGCAGGACGCGCCATGCGGCTGGTGGCGAGGTCGAACTCGCTGGCCGAGATGCCCTTGACGGCGGACGCTTTCGCTTGCGGAGAACTCTCAGCCGATCAGGTTGATGTTCTGGCGGGTGCCTACAACTTCGCCGCCGAGGCCTACCTCGAGGAGGAAGCCACCCTGGTCGATCTTGCGATTCAATTGCCGTTCGTCGACGAATTGTCCAGGCTGATCGAGTATTGGAAACAGCGCATCGACCCTGAGTCAGTCGAGCTCGATCAGGACATGATCAACAGCCTGCGAGGCATCAAGGTTCGCCGCGACCGTGGTGTCGGCCGTACCTACGTGTGTTTCAACGATGAAGAGACCGACATGCTGCTGCGGGCCATCGAACCCGGTCCACCGGTTCCAGAGGACACCCGCACGCTCCCGCAGCGTCGCGCCGATCGGCTAATCGAGATCATCGCCGGTGCCATGGACCGGCCCCAGCTACTCATCCATGTCAACGCTGATGAAGCCCTAGCTGGCCACCAAACCCACACCGCCCAAGTGCCCAACCCGCCGCGGGTCCATGGCGAGACCGAGTTCGGCACTGTGCTCACTCCGGGCGCGCTCAGCCGAATCGCCTGTGATGCCGAAGTGTGCCGCATCGTGTTTGGGCCCGACTCGCAGATCCTCGACGTCGGCCGCAAGCAGCGGCTGTTCACCGAGCCACAGCGGCGGGCCATCATCGCCCGCGACCGGCACTGTCGGTTCCCCGGTTGCGACCGGTCGCCCCGATGGGCCGATGTGCATCACCTCAAACACTGGCTCCACGGCGGCAAGACAGAAGTCGACAACGGGATCCTGTTGTGCCGATTCCATCACACGCTGGTGCATGAGGCCGGTTGGACGCTCTCCGGAACGCCGACCCACCTCATCTTCCTCGATGATCTCGGCCGCCGTTACGGGGCCACCCGAGCGGGCCCGATGCTCGCCCGCGCACCCTGACCGGGGTCGTAGTATCTGCCCGTGAGAACTCTTCGTACCGATACCCGACAGCTGCATGTTGGCAACGTTCCCGTAGGTGGGGGAGCACCGGTTTCGGTGCAATCAATGACGACCACCAAGACCGATGACGTTGACGGCACGTTGGCGCAGGTTTACGCGCTCAGCGGAGCCGGCGCTGACATCGTGCGCATCACGTGTAACACCGTCGAGGCCGCCCAAGGACTCGCCGAAATCGTGCCGCGCAGCCCGGTGCCGATCATTGCCGACATCCACTACCAGTACCGGCTGGCGCTGGCGGCCATCGAAGCGGGCGTCGCCGGACTGCGGCTCAATCCGGGCAACATTCACAAAGAGGATCAGATCAAGACGGTGGCCCGGGCCGCCGCCGACGCCGGTCTCCCCATCCGGGTGGGAGTGAACGGGGGCTCGCTCGATAAGGATCTTCTGGCCAAATACGGATCGGCCACTCCCGAAGCGCTCGTCGAGTCGGCGCTCACCGAAATCGGCTACCTCGAAGATGTGGGTTTTCACGACATCAAGATCTCGGTCAAACACAGCGACATCACATCAATGGTGGCCAGCTACCGGTTGCTGGCTGAGAAGATCACATATCCGCTCCACCTTGGAGTCACCGAGGCTGGGCCTCCGCCGGGAGGGCTCATCAAGTCGGTCGCCGGCATCGCCACGCTATTGCTCGATGGACTGGGCGACACGATCCGATTCTCGTTGACGGCAGACCCCGTCGAGGAAGCCAAGGCAGGGCGGCAGCTCCTCGAGTATCTGAAGCTGCGTGAGCGCTCCGGCCTCGACTTGATCGCCTGCCCTTCATGTGGCCGTGCCGAGGTCGACGTAATCAAGGTGGCCGAGGACGCTCGGGAGGCGCTCGAAGCGGAGAAGCTGCCCATCCAGGTCGCGGTGATGGGCTGCGTGGTTAACGGTCCCGGCGAAGCCCGTGAGGCCGACATCGGCATCGCGGCCGGCCGCGGCAGAGGCCACTTGTTCATTAAGGGCCAGGTTGTGCGAGTGGTGGATGAGGCGAACATGGTGACCGCCCTCCTCGATGAAGCCCGTTTGCTGGCTTCCGAAGGGGTCGAAGCGCGTCTGGCTGCGGCAGATCCGGATGCGGCCCGAGAGGCCGATGAAGTGGCGCTGGAACTTCGCGGCAGCCAGGGCGACGCCAACCGAGCAGCCGATCGCCGCGCTGCAGTCGCTGACGTGGCCGCCGGGGAGTAGATCGAGAGCGATCGGCGTCCGGCTATCCTCCGCGCTCCGCCGATACCAGGAGAACCAGTGCGCTGGTCACAAGCTTTCATCCCAACCCTGCGCGACGATCCCGCCGGAGCCGAGGCGATCTCGCACAAACTGCTTGTGCGTGGTGGCTACATCCGTCAGCTCATGTCGGGCTCGTATTCGTTGCTGCCGGCCGGGTTCCGGGTTCGCAACAAGGTCCGGGCGATTATCGCCGAAGAGATCGACTCGATCGGCGGCCAAGAGTTCCTGCTGCCTGTTCTGCACCCGGCCGAGGTCTGGCAAAGAACCGGTCGCTGGGAGGCAATGGGCGATGAGCTATTCCGGCTCAAGGACCGTCGTGGCGTCGATCACGTGTTGGGCATGACTCACGAGGAGATCTTCACCCTGGTGGCAACGGAGCTGAAGTCCTACAAGCAGCTCCCTCAACTTTGGTATCACTTCCAGACGAAGCTACGAGACGAACCGCGGCCCAAGTCGGGTTTGCTGCGAGTTCGTGAGTTCGTCATGAAGGACTCGTACTCGTTCGACCTCGATGAAGAAGGCCAGGCCAAGCAGTTTGATGCCCACCACGCCGCCTACACCAGGATTTTCAAGCGCATGGGGCTTGAGACTGTGCCCGTCGAAGCCAGCTCAGGGGCCATGGGTGGCTCCGACTCGGTCGAGTTCATGGTGCAGTCCACTGCCGGGGAGGATTTTGTCGCCTTCTCGGGCCGGTGCGGCTACTCGGCAAACGTGGAGCGGGCTCAGTCGCGGATTCCAACCGTTGCCAACACCAACCCGCTCGAAGCAACCGAGAAGTTCCCAACGCCGGGGGTGCGCACGATTGACGCACTCGCCTCATTCGAGGGTGGCGCCGCTGCCGAGAACCAGATCAAATCGCTGGTGTACATCGTCGACGAGGACCCGATTCTGGTCCTGATGCGCGGCGACCATCCACTGCAGGAGCAGAAGCTGGCAGACCACCTCAAGGCCGGCGAGCTGCGGCCCGCCCATGAAGACGAGATTGTCGATCTCCTTGGGGCCCACCCGGGAAGCCTTGGCGCCGTCGGTGTCAGCGATGTCCGGATCGTCGCCGATGTTGGCCTGCAAGGCCGCAACGGAATGACGACAGGAGCCAATGAAGATGACTTCCACCTGCGCGGCGTCGATATCGAGCGTGACATCGACGTGAGTGAATGGGTCAACCTCCGCGAGGTCAAAGCGGGGGAGGGATGCCCGAGTTGTGACGGCGACCTCGAGGTGTACAAGGCGATCGAGGTGGGACACATCTTCAAGCTCGGCGCCAAGTACAGCAAGACGCTTGGGGCGACCGTCCTCGACGAAAACGGCAAGGCGCGGCCGATCATCATGGGTAGCTATGGAATTGGACTGGGGCGTGCGGTGGCGGCCATTGCCGAGGTCCACAACGATGACAAGGGGCTCATCTGGCCGGTAGCGGTCGCCCCTTGGGAGGTCATTGTGACGCTGGTGAAGACCGATCCGGACACGATGGCTGCCGGCGAACATCTATACCGGGACCTCAAAGCTGCCGGCCTCGATGTACTGCTCGACGATCGCAACGAACGGCCCGGAGTGAAGTTCACCGATGCCGAGCTGGTAGGCATTCCCTACCGAATCACGGTGGGTCCCCGCGGACTGGCCGACGGCAACGTGGAGTTCGTCGAACGTGCTGTTGGGGAACGATCCGACATCCCCCTGGACGGCATTGTGGCGCACGTCAAAGGCCTTGTGGACCAGGCTTTGGCCGGCTAGCGGCCTGTTATACTGCGGCCACCAGCTGAGATCACTATCAAGGTGGGCGGGTCGCCCGCCTTGTTTCGTGCTGGGAGGAGATGTAGCGACTTAGAAGGAGCGTGGAAGTGGGCAGTCTGGCCGACCGGCTATGGAGCCAGGTCGAGTCTTATGTAGCTGCCGAACATCTTGAGCTCGACGATCTCGAAGTCCTCGGCGAGGGTTCGGGTCGGATTGTCCGTGTCACGCTCGACGGCGAGACGCTGGAAGTCAGTCGCATCGCCGATCTTTCTCGAGGTCTGTCGCGAATGTTCGACGAGATAGACCCATTCGAAGGCTCGTACACCCTCGAAGTGAGTTCGCCCGGTCTGGAACGCAAACTGCGCCGGCCGCGCCACTACGAGAAGTCGATTGGCAGCGAGATCAAAGTGAAGACGTTCGCTCCTGTCGCCGGGGGGCGCACACATAGTGGAGTATTGACCCAGGCCGATGACTCTTCGTTCACTCTGGAAGTGGACGGCGAGCAGCGCAAGATTGGGTATGACGCCGTCGCAAGTGCCCGCACGGTGTTTGTTTGGAAGAAGGCGGCCAAGCCGGGTTCGCGGTCCTAGAGAGGTAAGACGATGGACATCAATGAAGTCCTCGAAGCGCTCGAGGCAGTAGCGCGTGAGAAGGGTGTTCCCACGGACACCATCCTCGACGCGCTCGCTAACGCGCTCGTGTCGGCGTACAAGCGGACGCCGGGAGCTGCGGAAGAGGCGCGCGTCACCATCGATCCCGAATCCGGCGAGATCCTCGTCTACGGACAGGAACTGGACGAAGACGGCAACGTCACCCGTGAATGGGAAGACACCCCTGAAGATTTTGGACGTATCGCAGCCACGACGGCCAAGCAGGTGATCGTGCAGCGCCTCCGTGATGCCAAGCGTGAGCAGGTATTCGACATCTATGAGGGTCGCGAAGGTGATCTTGTCACCGGCATTGTTCAGCAATCCGATCACCGCTACGCGATGCTCGACCTCGGTGATGCCGAAGCGATCATGCCGGCCTCCGAGCGAATTCCTTATGAGCGCCTCGAACGAGGTAATCGTGTCAAGGGATACATCCTCGAGGTACGTGGCGAAGGCAAGGGCCCTCAGATCGTCGTGTCCCGCAGCCATCCGGAATTCATCAGGTCGCTGTTCGAGCTCGAGGTCCCCGAGCTCGTAGACGGCGATGTCGAGATCAAGGTCATCGCACGCGAGCCTGGTCACCGCACCAAGATCGCCGTCGTTTCCAACGATCCGAATGTGGATCCTGTTGGAGCATGTGTCGGGGCTCGCGGATCCCGCGTGCGTCAGGTCGTCAACGAGCTGCGCGGCGAGAAGGTCGATATCGTCGAGTGGCGTGAAGACACCTCAGCCTTCATCGCCGAGGCGCTTTCGCCCGCTCGGGTCAAGGAGGTGCGTCTCGATGACGAGGGCATGATCGCCACCGTCATTGTGCCCGACCATCAGCTATCGCTGGCCATTGGCAAGGAGGGGCAGAACGCCCGCCTGGCAGCCCGCCTCACCGGCTACAAGATCGACATCCGATCTGAGTCCGAGGACCTAGGGCTGTTGCCGACCGATGAGGAAGACGAAGCCCTGGCGGCTGCCGAGGAGAGCGCTGAGGCTGCTCCGGCGGCAGAGGACGCTCCAGTTGTGGAAGTTGAGGAAGTTCCACCGGCTCCAGAGGGTGCTCCCGAGGAGAGCGCTGAGGCTGCTCCGGCCGCCGAGGATGATCCTGCTGAAGAAGTTGAGGATGCCGCACCAGCTGCGGAGGATGCTCCGGCCGAGGAAGTGGCTCCGGCCGAGGACGATGTGGAGTCCGCGGATTCTCCGGATAGTGGTGATTCGCCAGATTCTGTCGACAGCCCGGACGTAGATGAAGCCGAAGCGCCCGCTGAAGTGGCGGCCGACGAGGCTTCCGAGGAAGATGCCGAGGATCCAGTGGAGAGCGCGGAGTAGAGATTGGCAAAGACACGAGTTTATGAGTTGGCCAAAGAGCTTGGACTGGAGTCCAAGGAGGTGCTGGCGCGTGCTCAGGAGCTCGGCATCGAGGTCAAGACCGCCTCGTCAGGTCTTGATGAGGACGGAGTCGCCGTCGTCAAGCTGTCGTATGTAGAGACAGCCGACGCCGAAGTAGCGGAAGAGACCGCGGAGCCGACGCCCGAACCAGTTGCGGAGGCACCGGCAGTCGAAGAGGTGCCGGCGGCCCCCGAGCCGGCCCCCGAGCCGGCCCCCGAGCCGGAGCCGGAGGTCGTCACTCCTGAGTCGGTCGAGGAGGCCGAATCGGAGGAAGAAGAGGCAGAGAAGATCATCGAGGTTGTCGAGGGTGTCACCGCCCACGAGTTCGGCCGGATGATCGGTGAGCGTACCGGCGAGATCGTCCGTGAGCTCATGAACATGGGCGAGATCGTTCCCGGCGGCGGCCAGATCCCTGTTGATGCTCTGGAACCCCTCGGAGAGCACTTCGGTTGGAGCGTGCTCGTTGAGCTCGCCCCCGATGTGGAGGAAGTCGACGAAGGCCCCCAACGCAGCATCATCGAGTACGAGGATGACCCTGCGGCGATGGAGGAACGCCCGCCGGTCGTTGTGATCATGGGTCACGTCGACCATGGCAAGACGCAACTCCTCGACACGATCCGCAGCGCCAACGTGGTGGCCGGCGAAGCGGGCGGGATTACCCAGCACATCGGTGCCTACCAGGTGGATCGCAACGGCTCGAAGATCACCTTCATTGACACACCGGGTCACGAAGCGTTCACTGCACTGCGAGCTCGCGGTGCCGACGTCACGGACGTTGCCATCATCGTGGTGGCGGCCAATGACGGCGTGATGCCGCAGACCGTTGAGGCCATCAGCCATGCCAAGGCTGCGGAAGTTCCCATCATCATCGCCATCAACAAGATGGATCTCGATGCAGCCGATCCGTACGCCGTGCGAGCCGCTCTGACTCAGTACGAGCTCGTCGTCGAGGAGCTCGGTGGCGACGTCATCTCCGCAGAGATTTCCGCTCTTACCGGCGACGGCGTCGATGAATTGCTCGACATGATTTCGTTGGTCGCCGAGGTCGAGGAGCTCAAGGCCGATCCCAGGGCCCCAGCCATCGGTACCGTCGTTGAAGCCCAGCTGGACATTGGTCGCGGCGCCGTCGCCACCGTCATCGTCCAGCGCGGCACCCTCAAGAAGGGCGATGCCCTCGTAGCCGGAGCGGCCTCGGGCCGCGTCCGGGCGATGTTCGACGAGATGGGCAACCAGATGACATCTGCCGGGCCGAGCAGCCCGGCCCTGGTCACCGGGTGGGGCGATGTGCCTTCAGCCGGGGACATGTTCCAGGTTGCGAAGAATGAGCGTACGGCCCGCAAGCTCGCCGAAGCCGAATCCGCACGGCAGCGCGCCGCCGAGTTTGTCGTTCCGACGGCGACAGAGCGTCTCGGATCGTTGCTCGAGCAGCTACGTACCGAGGGTCACGCAGAATTGCGTCTGGTAGTCAAGGCCGATGCCCACGGATCGCTCGAAGCGCTCCGCGATGCGGTCGGCAAGATCAAGCGCGACGACGGCAAGGTTTCGATCATCCATGCCGGTGTTGGCGGCGTCACCTCCAACGACGTGATGCTCGCCGAAGCCTCAGAAGCGATCATCTACGGCTTCAACTCGCGGCCAGATGCTGCTGCGCGCAAGGCTGCCAAAGAGCACGCGATCGATGTCCGGACATTCTCGATCATCTACGAGATGCTCGATGACATCGAGTCACTGCTGATCGGTGAGTTGGCACCGGATGAGGTCGAGAACTTCCTCGGTGTTGCCGAGGTGAGGGCGACGTTCCGGGCTCCACGCTACGGGATGATCGCCGGCTCCTATGTCACGGAAGGCGAGATCAATCGCAACGCGGCAGCCCGGCTGGTGCGAGACGGCGTCGTTGTCTACGACGGTCGAATTGCATCGCTGCGGCGATTCAAGGAGGACGTACAAACCGTCGCCCAGGGATTCGAGTGCGGTATCGGACTCGAAAACTTTCGGGACATCAAAGAAGGCGACACCATCGAGTCATTCGAGGTGCGGCAAGTCGCCCGTACCTAGCGGACGGCGTTTGCTATGTATGCGGCGGCGATGCGGGTGGAGCTCCTCTTGCGGGGTGTCAACTCGCTCAAGGAGAAACGGCACGTGGTCACCTCATTGATCAGTCATCTGGATCGAACCTTGCGCGTTGGCGTATCGGAGGTTGATCACCAGGACAAGTGGCAACGTTCTGCGATCGGAGTCGCCGCAGTTGCTCCCCAGGCGGGTCAGGTCGATCGGATACTCGTCGGCGTTCGCAAGGCCATGGAGGCCCATCCGGGTGTCGAGGTCCTTGACCACTCGATCTCCTACCTGGACAGGCCGGAATGACAAGGTCGTCGTCCCGGGGTTCGCGGATGCGCAAGGTCAACGAGCTCATGCGCGAGGTGATTGCAGAAGAGGCCGCCAAGCTGAAGGACCCACGCATCGGGTTTCTGACAATCACTGATGTTCGAACCTCACCAGATCTGCGAACAGCCAAGGTCTACTTCTCCGTGCTCAACGAAGACGATCAAGAAGGAACTGCCGCGGCGCTCCAAGCGGCCCATCACCGTATGCAAAGGGCCGTGGCCAACCAGGCCCACTTGAAATACACCCCGGTGCTGGAATTCCACGTCGATGATGCATTGGAACGCGGCCTGCGAATCAGCAAGCTGCTTCATGAACTCGAGGTTGAAGATGAGTGACGAATCAGATCAGGAGCACTCGCTTCAGGCGGCCGCTGGGGCGATTGCAGCCGCCGACTCGATTGTCGCCGTGGGACACATCCGTCCGGATGGAGACGCCCTCGGTGCATCTCTCGCGTTGGCGCTGGCGGCTCGCGGCGCGGGCAAGCGGGC
This sequence comes from bacterium, assembly GCA_024226255.1. GTDB lineage: Bacteria > Actinomycetota > Acidimicrobiia > Spongiisociales > UBA5794 > JAHEJX01. Next base: position 14,856 of record JAAELU010000672.1, read on the forward strand.
TTACGTCACGTTCGGTGAGCCATTCGACATGCCCCACCAGTTTCGCTACCTGGACCTGTCTCCCCTCGTGCCTGTCGACGACGTGCCCACGCCTGTTGATCTGTTTGTGGCGTGTGACACGGCCGCCAAGTCTCGGTTGGGAAGCGCCGCCCAGCTGACGGAACACGCCAAGAGCGTCCTCGTTGTCGATCATCACCTTTCGAACGGTGGTTTCGGTGACGTTCGCTACATCGACTCGTCGGCATCAGCCACCGCAGAGATGGCTTATCGCCTCATTCGCGAGCTTGGCTGGGAGATAACCCCGCAGATCGGAGATGCGCTCTACACGGGCTTGGTGACAGACACAGGTCGGTTCCAGTATTCAGTGACCAGCCCTGCGGTTCATCGGATCACGGCGGAGTTGATCGAAGCCGGAGTCAAGCCAGAGCGCATTGGGCGTCACATCTATGAGGAATCGCCTTTCGGCTATCTCCTGGTCGCTGGTCGAGTGCTGGCCCGGGCCCACCTGGAAGTCGAGAAGTCGCTTGTATGGTCGACCTTGTGTATGGACGACCTCGGCGAGTCGGGCATCGGCCTCGAGGACGCCGATGGTCTGATCGATTTGATCCGAGTGGCGCAGGAGGCCCATGTTGCCTGCCTGCTACGAGTCCACGAGGGCACTGTGAAGGGAAGCCTCCGATCACGCGGCGAGGTGGACGTCGCTGCGATCGCAGCGACCTTTGGTGGAGGTGGCCACCACAACGCGTCCGGGTTCACCTTCGAGGGCGAGCCTGAAGCCGCCATCAAAAAGATACTCGGCCAGCTCTGAGGTAGCTATGAATGGGTTCTTGCTCGTCGACAAGCCAACGGGTTGGACTTCTCATGACGTCGTCGCCAAGGTCAGGGGTCTGGCGCGCCTCAAGAAGGTCGGCCACGCCGGCACGCTTGACCCTATGGCGACAGGTCTTCTTGTGCTTGGCCTGGGCAATGCCACACGGTTGTTGCGCTTCGTGCAGGGGCTCCCCAAGGAGTACGACGCCACGGCTCTTTTGGGCGTCGCGACGGATACGCTCGATGCCGATGGCGCCGTCCTCGAGCGAGAGCCGATGCCTGTCACTGCCGATGAGGTGACAGCAGTTCTCGACCGATTCCGCGGCCCCATTCTGCAGACACCGCCGATGGTGTCTGCCCGCAAGGTTGGCGGCAGACGACTCTACGAGCTAGCCAGAGCCGGCGAGACTGTCGAACGTGAGGCACGGCCGATAACGATCCACGAGCTCGAGCTGACCGACTTCGCGCCGAGTGACTATCCGGAGGCTTCCTTCCGGGTCGTCTGTTCTACGGGGACCTACATCCGGACGCTGGCGGACGACATCGCGGCTGCGCTCGGCGGCCGGGCGCATCTGGTATCGCTACGTCGAGTTCGTAATGGTTCCCTGAACGTTTCCGACGCCACCACGATGGAGGAACTGACGGCGGCCGCCGAGGCGGAAGCTTTGGGTACTCACGTGGTCCCAGCAGCCCGTGCTCTCAGCGACCTTCCGGCGGTCACGGTCGCCGCCGAGCTAGTTGCTGCGATCGGCAATGGTCGACGCTTTGAGTCGGAGATGCTCGACATCGCCCCAGGTCTATCCGGGCTGGTCCGCGTGCTGGATCCTGCGGGAGAGCTGCTTGCTGTCTCCAGCGTCACCGACGGTCGCGTTGCCCCTGAAGTGGTACTTCCCCGATGAAGGTGTTTCACGGCGACTTCACGCAATGGGAACGGCTCACTGAACCCGCCTGGGTGACGATCGGAGTGTTCGACGGCGTCCATCTCGGCCACCAATCCATTCTCGAATCACTCCGGATCTCGTCCGGTGGTGGGACCGTCGGCGTCATCACCTTCGGGGAACATCCGGCGTCAGTTACCGCACCCGAACACGCACCGAAGATGCTGACGAGCCTCGAACAGCGGCTCGAGCTTCTGGAAGCCTATGGGGTAGCAGTGGTCGCCATCCTCGACTTTGCGCAGGTGCGCTCCATGGATCCTGGCAGCTTCACGTCGGCGGTGATCGTCGGAGTTATGAACGCAGCTCATGTTGCGGTGGGTGAAGGCTTCCACTTTGGACACAACATGGCTGGTGACCAGGGTGTGCTGACTGAGTTGGGAGTTCAGTCGGGTTTCACGGTGGAAGTCATCAAAATCATGGGTGGCGACGTTCCGGTTCGGTCAACCGCGATTCGCTCGGCGCTGGCCAACGGGGATGTCGGTCAGGTTGCCGCGATGCTGGGCCGCCCATTCCAGTTGCGCGGATCAGTTGTCGTCGGCGATCGGCGCGGTCGCCAACTCGGATTCCCCACCGCCAATCTCGAGCTGTCACATGACCAAGCCCTACCCCGGCGTGGGGTCTACTCGGCACTCACTCGCACGGCTGACGGCAGCTGGTACGACGCTGTGGTCAATGTGGGGGTGCGCCCGACCTTCGGAGCGATGGGCGAGGTTGTTGAGGTTCATCTGCTCGACGTGACAATGGACCTTTATGGTCAAGAGCTGTGGGTGGACTTCCGATCGCACATCCGAGCCGAGCGCCGCTTCGACGGCATCGACGAGCTCGTTGAACAGATCGGTCGCGATGTCCACGAGGCGCGACACCACCTGGCAAACGTCGCCCGCTAGTTCGGATTGGCATCGGCTCGGTACGTGTTACACTCCTGTCCGCGGACAGTCGTCCGCCGTTTTCTTGACGTCCACGTTTCTAAGGAAGCCTCTACGTGAAAGACACGTCGACAGTAGTAGAAGAGTTCGGTACGCACGGCCAGGACACGGGTTCACCCGAGGTCCAGATTGCGTTGCTCACCGAACGGATCAATCACCTCACCGAACACCTGCGGACCCATAAGAAGGATCACCACAGCCGGCGAGGTCTTCTGATGATGGTCGGCAAGCGGCGCCGGTTGCTCAGTTACCTGCGAAATCAGGACGTTGAGCGATACCGCTCTCTTATTGCCCGGCTAGGCCTGCGGCGGTAGAGAAGGCGACTGGAAGGCGGCGGTGAGCCGCCTTTCTGCTGTTCGGCCAAGGTGCCGCAACACCAGTCCCATTCAACAAACCGAGGAGCAACGCCTCAGTTGTCAGTGGTAGCGCCTTGAAG
>JAAELU010000673.1 GCA_024226255.1 bacterium
AAGCTTCGCCAGCGACAGCGTCAATCGCCTCGTGCACCTCCATCTGAATAGCGGAGTCCACAGAAGCTCCGATGTGGCTCCGCCAAACCGCGAGCGAATCAGGACATCAGTCATCAGCCAACTCGACGGACCGGCATAGCACGTTGGCGAGCCTGTGGGTGTCCCGCTCGAAAAGGCGCGCGTGCGGCCTGACCAGCGGCTTTGCCCACCATCCTGGTCGCTCATGTCCCGCCTGCTCTACGGCTTCCTCACCCAACTTGCGCGTGTCGCCGTACGCTCTGGGCGCTGGAAGGACCTCCAAATCATCGTCCTTCGCCACGAGAACGCAGTATTGCGCCGACAGGTCGGCCGGCCCTCGCTCAACGAGGATGACCGGACCCTACTCGGCGCTATCGCCGCAGCACTCCCCCGCCGACTCCGCGAGGGCTGGATCGTCACACCCGAAACGCTGCTTCGCTGGCACCGCAAACGCATCGCCCACCACTGGACCCAACCACCAACCCGACGGACCGGCCGACCACCAATCTCTGCCGAACTGAGTCAGCTGATCGTGCTTCTCGCAACCGAGAACCCGACCTGGGGACACCGCCGCCTCCCAGGCGAACTAGCCCAACTCGGCCCCAAGATCGCGCACTCCACGGTATGGCAGATTCTCACCGACAACGGAATCGACCCATCCCCCAACCGATCCGACGTCACATGGACAGAGTTCCTCAAGTCCCAAGCCGCAGTCGCCTGTGACTTCTTCACCGTCGACACCGC